>NZ_JAGIQB010000008.1:0-183879 GCF_017815025.1 Cupriavidus phytohabitans | reverse complement strand
ATTCGTCTCATCCTGTGAAATCAATGCGTGCTGAGCACGCCGTGGCCTTCGGCTACGGCAGGTTGTTCAGACCATCCCTAGCGCGGCGGGGGCCAATACAGGGAAAAACCAGACGTGATGTCTGGAGCGGCAGGACCCGGGCAGGCCCTGCCGCCGCACAGCCGCACAGCCGTGAAAAGCGCAGCGCAGGCGGCACAACCGTCATGCTAACGAGCGCGGCGCGCGCGGTCTTGTCGGCCTGGTAGGGTTTTGTATCGGGACTGTACTGACCCTCAGCCAGCCGCCGTCTTGCCGGGGCCGCCGAGCAGCGCCTTGAGCGCGCCGAGCCGGTCCTTGGGGCTCATCGCCGGGGTTTCGTCCATGGGCGCAGGCGCTTCTTCCAGCTTCATCTCGCCGATAAAGCGCGACGGCTGGCACGAGTAGGTCTCGCGCGCACGCTTGCGCTTCTTGCACCAGCTGATCTGCAGGCTGCGCTGCGCGCGCGTGATGCCGACATACATCAGCCGGCGCTCTTCCTCGATCTTCTCGTCGGTCATGTCGTCGTCTTCGCGGCAGTGGGGCAGGATGCCCTCTTCCACGCCGACCAGGAACACGTGCGGATATTCCAGCCCCTTGGACGCGTGCAGCGTGGACAGCCGCACCGCGTCCGGGTCTTCCTCGCGCCCTTCGAGCATGCTCATCAGCGCCACGGTCTGCGTCAGCTCGAGCAAATTCTTGCCTTCGCTGCCGAAACCGTCGGCGTTGTCATAGCCGGTGGCTTCCTCGCCCTCGGCCGCTTCCGGCTTGGTGCCCTTGCGCTTGAGCCATTCAAGGAACTCCAGCGTGTTGGTCCAGCGAGACTGCGCCTGGCGCTCGTCGAAGCTGTCATACAGGTAGGCCTCGTAGTGGATGCCGGCCATCAGGTCGTCAAGCACTTCGGTAGCCGGGTCCTTGGCCGCGCGGTCGGCCAGCCGCACCATCGATTCGCAAAACACGCGCAGCGGCTCCAGCTGGCGCGGCTGCAGCTTGCCCTCGATGCCGCCCATCATCGCCGCTTCGAACAGCGACACCTTGGCCTGCCCGGCGAAGGTGCCCAGCACCTCGAGCGTGGTGTTGCCCACGCCGCGGCGCGGCGTGGTGATCGCGCGGATGAAGGCGGGATCGTCGTCGGGATTGGCGATCAGGCGCAGGTAGGCGCAGATGTCCTTGATCTCGGCCTTGTCGAAGAAGCTCTGGCCGCCCGACAGCACATAGGGGATGCGCTCGCGCCGCAGGATCTGCTCGAACAGCCGCGCCTGGTGGTTGCCACGGTACAGGATGGCGTAGTCGCGGAACTGCGCGCGGCGCTCGAACTTGTGCGCCGACAGGCGGAACACCACCGACTCGGCCTCGTGCTCCTCGTCGTTCATCGGATGGATGGCGATGGGATCGCCCATGCCATGCTCGCTCCACAGCTTCTTGTCGAACAGCTTGGGATTGTTGGCGATGACCGCGTTGGCCGCTTCCAGGATGCGCACGGTGGAGCGGTAGTTCTGCTCCAGCTTGATCACCTTGAGGTCGGGGAAGTCGGTCTGCAGCCCGCGCAGGTTGTCGAGCGTGGCGCCGCGCCAGCCGTAGATGGCCTGGTCGTCGTCCCCCACCGCGGTAAAGGCCGGCGCGCGCAGGTGCGAGCCGCCCGCCAGGAGCTTGAGCAGCTGGTACTGGCAGGCGTTGGTGTCCTGGTATTCGTCGACCAGGAAGTAGCGCAGCCGGTTCTGCCACTTCAGCTGTACCGCTTCGTTGCGCGCGAACAGTTCTGCCGGCAGGCGGATCAGGTCGTCGAAATCCACCGCCTGGTAGGCGTTCAGCGTGGCGACGTAGTTGCGGTAGACCAGCGCGGCCTGGTGTTCGTCGGCATTGGCGGCCTGCGCGATCGCGGCCTCGGGATCGACCATGCCGTTCTTCCACAGCGAGATCGTGCTCTGCACGCCGCGGATCAGCTTCTTGTCAGTAGTGCCGAGCTGCTCCTGGATCAGGCCGAAGCAGTCATCCGAATCCATGATCGAGAACTGCGGTTTCAGGCCGACGTGCTCCGCCTCCATGCGCAGGATCTGCACGCCGAGCGAGTGGAAGGTACAGACCGTCAGCTGCTTGAGCGGGATGCGCTTGCCCTCGCGCGTGGTCTTGCCTTCCATCAGCTTGCCGATGCGCTCCTGCATCTCCTTGGCCGCCTTGTTGGTGAAGGTGACCGCGGCAATATGGCGCGGCTCGAAGCCCTTGTCCTCGATCAGGTGCGCGATCTTCTGCGTGATCACGCGGGTCTTGCCGGAACCCGCCCCGGCCAGCACCAGGCAGGGTCCGTCCAGATAGCGGACGGCTTCGGATTGGGCGGAATTCAGGCCGTGGCTCATGCGAAGGGCGGTCGGGAGATGGGGCGGATGAATGGGGCGAATAAATGGGGCGAATGCGAGGCGCGCGCCAGGGGCAGCAAACGCGCCCGGCGGCAAAGCTGTTGATGTTAACACGCTGGCCGCGCCTGGTCAGTCAGCGCCTGCCGCATCGTCGGCCCTCCTTGTGTCACTGGCGTAACACTTCGTAAAGGCCGGAGCCGATGAACGTGCACCAGGTTCTAACAGTCATGTCCAGGCGTGTCTCGGACATGCAATATTCATCACTCGGAGCCAACAATGAATATCCTGCAGACATTGACCAAGGTGACCCTGATCGGCGCGACGGTCGCGGCATTCGCTGGTTGCGCGGATATGACCCCGAAGCAGCGCAATACCGCCATCGGCGCGGGCGCGGGTGCCGTGGGCGGTGCCATCCTGACCGAGGGCAGCGCACTGGGTACGCTGGGTGGCGCGGCCGTGGGCGGCGTGATCGGTAACGTCGTGACCGACGACAAGAATAAATAACGCTACGTTCCGCCCCCTGGCGGCGGGGCGCAGGAACGGGTACAGCCGCCGGGCGGCCGTCCGGCCTGGTTTGACAAAGGCCGGGGCCTCCCGTACATTGCGCGCATCCGACCGGGAGAGCGCGCAGAACTGCGCCGCCGAAGGGGTATCACCCGAAAACTCTCAGGCACCACGGACCGTTCGGATCGGCATGCAACATGCACACGATGCATGCCGCACTCTGGAGAGCGGCACCCGCCATTCGTGGCGAGCGTGCCCACCGAAGGGGCGCGCGAGGTTGGGTCCACTGGATCCGCTTCGTAATCTCTCAGGTATCGAGGACAGAGGGGTCATCCGCCGCAGCGGATTGCTTGCCATATTGGCGTAGCGATCGCCGCGGCGGATGGCCCTTTTTTGTTTTCGCAACCCGACATTGCCCCCGAGGATTCCATGACGCTCCAGGCCACGCCCCTCAACGCCATCCACCGCGCCCTCGGCGCCCGCATGGTCGATTTCGGCGGCTGGGACATGCCGGTCAACTACGGCTCCCAGATCGAAGAGCACAACGCCGTGCGCACCGACGCCGGCATGTTCGACGTGTCGCACATGTGCGTGGTCGATCTCAGCGGCCCCAATACCCGCGCCTTCCTGCGCGGCCTGCTGGCCAACAACGTCGACAAGCTGCAGACGCCGGGCAAGGCGCTGTACTCGTGCATGCTCGACGAGAAAGGCGGCGTGATCGACGACCTGATCGTCTACTTCTTTGCCGAGGACCGTTTCCGCCTGGTGGTCAACGCCGGCACCGCGGTCGGCGATATCGACTGGATCCGCGCCCGCAACGATGCCACCGGCAGCGGCGTGACCATTACCCCGCGCCGTGAAGATGTCGCGCCGGCCGGCGCACAGCCGCTGGCAATCGTGGCGGTGCAGGGGCCCAACGCCCGCGCCAAGGTGTGGAGCACCTTCCCCTCGACCCAACCTTCCGATGCGCTCAAGCCGTTCAACGCTGTGGTGGTGCAGGACCCCGCACTCGGCGAGGTCATGGTCGCGCGCACCGGCTACACCGGCGAGGACGGTTTCGAGCTGGTCGTGCCGGCCGCCAGCGTCGCCGGCCTGTGGGAAAAGCTGAACGCCGCGGGTGTGCGCCCGGCTGGCCTGGGTGCGCGCGACACGCTGCGCCTGGAAGCCGGCATGAACCTGTACGGCCAGGACATGGACATCAATACCTCGCCGCTGGACGCTGGCCTGGCCTGGACCGTCGACCTGCAGAGCGAGCGCGACTTCACCGGCAAGGCGGCGCTGGCCGCCAACGGACAACAGCGGCAGTTCCTCGGCCTGATCCTGCGCGAGAAAGGCGGCGTGCTGCGCGCCCACCAGAAGGTCATCACGCCCGCCGGTGACGGCGAAATCACCAGCGGCACCTTCAGCCCCTCGCTGTCGCAATCGATTGCGTTCGCGCGCCTGCCGCGGGGCGTGAACGTCGGCGACACCGTGCAGGTGGAGATCCGCGACCGCAAACTCAACGCGACTGTGGTTAAACTGCCGTTTGTGCGTAATGGCAAGGCACTCGTGAGCTGAGGGAAACACCCGCTCACCCAACGGTCGCCCTCGCCTGCCGGCAGCGTTGCCGGGCAGGCATCACCCAACAAGAAACAGATCTGAATCCGGAGAACCTTCATGAATTTCCCCGCCGACCTCAAATACACCGAGTCGCATGAGTGGGTGCGCGTCGAAGCCGACGGCACGCTCACCATTGGCATCACCGACCACGCACAGGACGCGCTGGGCGACATCGTCTTCCTGGAACTGCCCGAAGTGGGCAAGTCGGTCGGTGCCGGCGACGCGCTGGCAGTGGTCGAATCGGTGAAGGCTGCTTCCGACATCTACGCCCCGGTGGCCGGCGAAGTGATCGCCGTCAATGAAGCCGCCACGGCCGCGCCGGAAAGCGTCAACGCCGACGCCTTCGACGCCTGGCTGTTCAAGCTCAAGCCCGCCAACAGCGACGACGTCAACGGCCTGATGTCAGCCGACGCGTACAAGGCCAGCGTCGGCGCCTGAAGTCCGTCATTCCCGCGAAGGCGGGAATGACAAGCAAATTGCAGCGCCGCGGCACGGCTGACCACCTGCCGCAGCGCTCCCCACGAGGTTCTTGCCCATGAACGCCCCGCTTCCCATGACTGCCGCCCAAGGTAACCGGCCCACGCTGGCCGAACTGGAGGCGCGCGACGCCTTCGCCGCCCGCCATATCGGCCCCGATACCCCCGAACAGCAGCACATGCTTCAGGTGCTCGGCTATGACAGCCGCGCCGCGCTGATCGACGCCGTGATCCCCGCCGCCATCCGCCGCCGCGACGGCATGCCGATGGGCGAGTTCACCGAGCCGCTGAGCGAGGAAGCCGCGCTTGCCAGGCTGCGCAGCCTGGCAAGCAAGAACCGCGTGCTCAAGAGCTTTATCGGCCAGGGCTACTACAACACCGTCACGCCCGCGGTCGTGCTGCGCAATATCTTCGAGAACCCGGCCTGGTACACGGCGTACACGCCCTACCAGCCGGAAATCTCGCAAGGCCGCCTGGAAGCGATGCTGAACTTCCAGCAGATGGTCACCGACCTGACCGGGCTGGATATCGCCAATGCGTCGATGCTCGACGAAGGCACCGCCGCCGCCGAAGCGATGACGCTGCTGCAGCGCGTGAACAAGCACGACTCGAACACCTTCTTCGTCGCCGACGACGTGCTGCCGCAGACGCTGGAAGTGGTACGCACGCGCGCGCTGCCGCTGGGCATCGAAGTCAAGGTCGGCCCTGCCGCCGACGCCGCTGCCGCGGGCGCCTTCGGCGTGCTGCTGCAGTACCCGGGCGTCAACGGCGACGTCAATGACTACCGCGCCATCGCCGACGCCGTGCATGCCGCCGGTGGCCTGGTGGTGGCTGCCGCCGACCTGCTGGCGCTGACGCTGATCGCCGCGCCGGGCGAATGGGGTGCCGACGTGGCCGTGGGCAACTCGCAGCGCTTCGGCGTGCCGCTGGGCTTCGGTGGCCCGCACGCCGGCTACATGGCGGTGAAGGATGCGTTCAAGCGCTCGATGCCGGGCCGCCTGGTGGGCGTGACTGTCGACGCGCAGGGCAACAAGGCATATCGCCTGGCGCTGCAGACGCGCGAGCAGCATATCCGCCGCGAAAAGGCCACCTCGAACATCTGTACCGCGCAGGTGCTGCTGGCGGTGATGGCGTCGATGTACGCCGTGTACCACGGCCCGCAAGGCCTGAAGCGCATCGCGCAGCGCGTGCATCGCCTGGCCGCGACGCTGGCCGCCGGGCTGGAGCAGCTCGGCTTCGCCCGCACCAACGCCACCTTCTTCGACACGCTGACGCTGGAAACCGGCTTCAACACCGAAGCCATCCACGCCGCCGCCACCGCGCGCGGCATCAACCTGCGCCATGCCGGCGCCACGCGCGTCGGCATCTCGCTGGACGAGACCGCCACCCGCGCCGACGTGGTCGCGCTGTGGGAAATCTTCACGCAAGGCAAGCCGCTGCCGGCGGGCCTCGATTTCGACAAGCTCGAAGCCGCCACCGATGACGCGTTCCCGGCCGCACTGGCACGCACCAGCGAATACCTGACGCACCCGGTCTTCAATACGCACCACGCCGAGCACGAGATGCTGCGCTACCTGCGCATGCTCGCCGACAAGGACCTGGCGCTGGACCGCACCATGATCCCGCTGGGCTCGTGCACGATGAAGCTGAACGCGACCAGCGAGATGATCCCGGTGACCTGGCCCGAGTTCAGCCAGATCCACCCGTTCGCGCCGCTGGACCAGACCGTGGGCTACCGCGAGATGATCGACCAGCTCGAGGCCATGCTGTGCGCCGCCACCGGCTACGCCGCGGTCAGCCTGCAGCCCAACGCCGGCTCGCAAGGCGAGTATGCCGGCCTGCTGATCATTCATGCGTATCACGCCAGCCGCGGCGAAAGCCATCGCGACATCTGCCTGATCCCGTCGTCGGCGCACGGCACCAACCCGGCGTCGGCGCAAATGGCCGGCATGAAGGTGGTGGTGGTTGCCTGCGATGAGAACGGCAACGTCGACCTGGAAGACCTGGCGAAGAAGGCCGAGCAGCACAGCAAGAACCTGGCTGCGATCATGATCACCTACCCGTCCACGCACGGCGTGTTCGAGCAGGGCGTGCAGCAGATCTGCGAGATCGTGCACCAGCACGGCGGCCAGGTCTACGTGGACGGCGCCAACATGAACGCGATGGTCGGCACCGCCGCGCCGGGGCAGTTCGGCGGCGACGTGTCGCACCTTAACCTGCACAAGACCTTCTGCATCCCGCACGGCGGCGGCGGCCCGGGCGTGGGTCCGGTCGCGGTCGGCGCGCACCTGGCGGACTTCCTGCCCAACCAGGACAGCGTCGGCTATCGCCGCGACGACCGCGGCATCGGCGGCGTGTCGGCGGCACCGTTCGGCTCGGCCAGCATCCTGCCGATCTCGTGGATGTATATCGCGATGATGGGTTCGGCCGGCCTGACCGCCGCCACCGAGAACGCCATCCTGGCCGCCAACTACGTGGCCAAGCGCCTGGCGCCGTACTACCCGGTGCTGTACACCGGCCAGCACGACCTGGTCGCGCACGAGTGCATCCTGGACGTGCGCCCGCTGCAGAAGGAAACCGGCATCAGCAACGAAGACGTGGCCAAGCGCCTGATGGACTACGGGTTCCACGCCCCGACCATGAGCTTCCCGGTACCGGGCACGCTGATGATCGAGCCGACCGAGAGCGAGGCGCTGCACGAGCTGGACCGCTTTATCGACGCGATGATCGCGATCCGCCAGGAAATCGGCCGCGTCGCCGACGGTACTTTCGACCGCGAGGACAACCCGCTCAAGCACGCGCCCCACACCGCCGCGGTGGTGACCGCCAACGAGTGGACCCACAAGTACACGCGCGAGGAAGCCGCTTATCCGGTGGCATCGCTGCGCACGCAGAAGTACTGGCCGCCGGTTGGCCGTGCCGATAACGTGTACGGCGACCGCAACCTGTTCTGCAGCTGCGTGCCGGTCAGCGACTACGTGGTCGACTGACGCACGCCCAGGCCGGTGCCGCCGCGTCCGCGGCGGGCCGGCCGTCGCACTATTCTCAAGATGACGGACCCGCCGGCGGCGGTGTCCGCTGCAGTACTTCGACCGCCTAAAAAGAGCCTCTGCAGGGCCACACCCATTGCTGGAGACATTCCGTGGCAGTCAGCGTCTTCGATCTGTTCAAGGTGGGCATCGGCCCGTCGAGCTCGCATACCGTGGGCCCGATGCGCGCGGCCCTGATGTTCGCGCAGGGGCTGGAGCGCGACGGCCTGCTGCCGCAGGTGGCCAGTGTGCGGGTCGAGCTGTACGGCTCGCTCGGCGCCACCGGCAAGGGCCACGGCACCGACAAGGGCGTCATCCTCGGCCTGATGGGCGAATCGCCCGACACCATCGATCCCGATTCCATCGACACTAGGCTCGCCGCGTTGCGCAAGACGCGCGTGCTGTCGCTGCTGGGACGCCATATCGTGCCCTTCGTCGAGAAGGAGCACATCGCGTTCTACCGCCGCGAGGCACTGGCCGAGCATCCCAACGGCATGAAGTTCCATGCCTTCGACAGCAGCGGGGCGAGCCTGCGCGAAGCGCGCTACCTGTCGGTGGGCGGAGGCTTCGTGGTCACGGCGGGTGCGCCCAATACCCAGGTGCTGAACGCCGCGCAGCAGTTGCCCCATCCGTTCCGCAGCGGCAAGGACATGCTGGACATGGCGCAGGCCAGCGGCAAGAGCATTGCGCGGCTGATGCTGGAAAACGAACTGACCTGGCGCAGCGAGCAGGAAGTCAACGACGGGCTGCTGCATATCTGGGACGTGATGCAGGCCTGCGTCGCGCGCGGCTGCCGCACCGATGGCGAGCTGCCGGGGCCGTTCAAGGTGAAGCGGCGCGCGCCCGAGCTGTACCGCAGCCTGACCGAGCGCGCCGAGCGCACCTTGTCGGATCCGCTGTCGGTGATGGACTGGGTCAACCTGTACGCCATCGCCGTCAATGAAGAGAATGCGGCGGGCGGCCGCGTGGTGACCGCGCCGACCAATGGCGCCGCCGGCATCATCCCCGCCGTGCTGCACTACTACGACCGCTTCGTGCCGGGCGCGAACAAGCAGGGCGTGGTGGACTTCCTGCTGACCGCGGGCGCGATCGGGCTGCTGTACAAGCTCAACGCATCGATCTCCGGCGCTGAGGTCGGCTGCCAGGGCGAGGTCGGCGTGGCCTGTTCGATGGCCGCCGGCGCGCTTGCCGCGGTGCTCGGCGGCAGCCCGGCGCAGGTGGAGAACGCGGCCGAGATCGGCATGGAGCACAACCTCGGCCTGACCTGCGACCCGGTCGGCGGGCTGGTGCAAATCCCGTGCATCGAGCGCAATGCGATGGCGTCGGTCAAGGCGGTCAACGCGGCACGCATGGCGCTGCGCGGCGACGGCACGCACTACGTATCGCTCGATTCGGTGATCAAGACCATGCGCGAGACCGGCGCCGACATGAAGACGAAGTACAAGGAAACGGCGCGCGGCGGGCTGGCGGTGAATATCGTGGAGTGCTGACCTCCCATAAACAAGTGAGAGGTGCCAGAGGACGCCTGTTGCGCACCCAATGCGCATCCATTGCGGCGTATCATGGCGGCGTTCCCCGACTGCAGAACAAGAGGGCCCGCCATGCAGACCTTCCACCAGCTCTTTGACGATACCTCGTCCACCTTCACCTACCTGCTGATCGATGCGGAAACGAAGGAGGCGCTGCTGATCGACCCGGTCGACCACCAGTTCGAACGCGACCTGGCGCTGGTAAAGGATACCGGCGCACACCTGGCCTGGGTCATCGAGACCCACGCCCACGCCGACCACATCACCTCCGCCGGCCATCTCGCCATGCAGACCGGCGCGCACACCGCGGCGCCATCGGGCTGCGATATCAAGCCGGCACAGAAGCAACTGATCGACGGCGACACTGTCGCATTCGGCAAGCAGGTGCTGCGCGCGATCCATACGCCCGGCCATACCGCCGGCAGCATGAGCTACCTGTGGGAAGAGCCCACATCCGATGGCATCGTGCGCCGCGTCTTCACGGGCGACGCACTGCTGATCGACGGCTGCGGCCGCACCGATTTCCAGTCGGGCGACGCCGGCACGCTGTACGACAGCCTGACCCGCAAGCTCTTTGCGCTGCCCGACGATACCCGGGTCTACCCCGCGCACGACTACAAGGGCCAGACCTCGTCGACCATCGGCCATGAGCGCGCGCACAACAGCCGCGTATCCGGCCGCACGCGCGAGGAGTTCATTGACATGATGCGCAACCTGAACCTGCCCCGGCCCAGGCTGATCGATATTGCGGTGCCGGCCAACCAGCGCCTGGGCCTGCGCGACGGCGAGAGCGTGCCGCACGGCGCCTGAAGCATTCCCAACATTAGGAGTCTGCGCATGTCCGTATATACCGCCGAGGTCCTGTGGCAACGCGACGGGCAGGATTTCACCGGCAACCGCTACAGCCGCAGGCATGTCCTGCGCTTCGATGGCGGCGCGGAAGTCCCGGGTTCGTCGTCGCCTGATGTGGTGCCGTTGCCGATGTCGGATGCCAGCGCGGTCGACCCGGAAGAGATGTTCATCGCCTCGCTGTCGAGCTGCCACATGCTGTGGTTCCTGTCGCTGGCGGCGAAGCAGCGCTTTGTCGTCGACCGCTATGTCGATGCCGCCACCGGCGTGATGGAAAAGAACCGCGAGGGCCGGATGGCGATGACGGTGGTGACCTTGCGCCCCCATGTCACCTTCTCCGGCGAGCGCGAACCGACCCGCGACGAGCTGGAGCGCCTGCATCATGCCGCGCACGATGCCTGCTTTATCGCCAATTCGGTCCGGACCGAAGTGCGGTGCGAACCGGTGGTCGCCGGCGCCTAGCCCGCCTGCCATGCGGGCAACCGCGCTGCCTGCGGCACGGTCCGCGTCGGCGCGGCGGCGGCTGCGCTGGCTGCTGGCTTGCGTGGTCCTGCTTGGGTCCGTCCTGATGCTGCAGGATCGCTTCCTCTACTTTCCCGACAAGGCCTCGGTGGACGACATGGTCTCGCCCGGACTGCGCGCATGGCCGGGCCCGGATGATTTTCGCGGCCTGCTGGCCGAGCCGCACGGCCCCGCCCGCGGGACCGCCATGGTCTTCCACGGCAATGCCGGGCACGCCGGCCATCGCGGCTACTACGCCAGCGTGCTGACGCGGCTGGGTATCCGCGTGATACTGGCCGAATATCCCGGCTATGGCCCGCGCGACGGCGCGCTTGGCGAGCGCAGCTTCGTCGACGATGCCGGCCAGGCGATTGCGCTCGCCCGGCACCAGTTTGGCGGCCCCCTGCTGCTGGTCGGCGAATCGCTCGGCGCCGGTGTTGCCGCGGCCGCCGCAACGCGCCAGCGCGAGCATGTCGATGCCTTGCTGCTGATCACGCCGTGGGACAAGCTTGCCCACGTTGCCGCCCACCACTATGCATGGCTACCAACCGGATGGCTGCTGCGCGACCGTTACGACAGCGTGGCCAACCTGGCCGCCTTTGGCCGCCCGGTCATGGTGGTTGTGGCCGAACGCGACAACATCGTGCCGCCCCGGTTCGGCAAGGCGCTCTATGAAGCGCTGGACGAACCCCGCCGCCTGGCGGTCATCGACCATGCCGGGCACAACGACTGGACCGGGTACGTCGACGAGGCATGGTGGCGCAACGCGCTCGCGTTCCTGCTGTCGCCGCCCGCATCCCGCTGATCCGCGCGTGCTGCCGGGCACCTGCGGGCACGCCTTGGTACCCGCCACGCCCGGCGCTTTGAAAGGATGCATTGACTTAGCCTCGCTGGCTGCAATACTGGCCTTCACACACACGGCCGCTACCGCACACGGCGGCGGCTGCCAACGGCGGGGGATCGATCATGAAACGAAGGCAGAACCGCACGCTGTTCCGCGGCCTGGGCATGCTGGCGGCAGCGCTGGCGCTGGCCCCGGCCCCGGTGCTGGCGCAAGGCAAGCCCGTGGCCTATCCGGCCAAGGGCCAGAGCCAGCAGCAGCAGGCCAGTGACGACGGCGCCTGCTACAGCTGGGCCAAGCAGCAGTCCGGTGTCGACCCCGCGCAGGCTGCCGCGGCACCGCCACCGGCGCAAGCGCAAAGCGGGCAGCGCGTGCGCGGTGCCGCCGGCGGCGCGGCTGCCGGAGCAGTCGTTGGGGCAATCGCGGGCGATGCCGGCAAAGGCGCGGCGGTTGGCGCTGCAACGGGTACGGTGGCAGGCGGCGTGGCACACCGGCAGTCACGGCGCCAGGCCAACGCCGCCAACCAGCAGGCGCAGGCCAACACCAATCAGGCGATGGGGTCGTATTACCAGGCCTGGTCCGCGTGCATGCAAGGGCGCGGCTATAGCGTGAAGTGAGCCGCGTGCATTGAGTGACGTGCAGTGGCGGCGGGTAGCGGCGGGTAGCGGGCGGCGTTACACCGCCCAGCGCTCGCACGCCTTGCGCACGGTCTCGCGCTGGCTGCGCGCGTCGGCATCGGTCTGGCGCAGCCATTCGGCATCGCCGTCGCGGCGCTCGGCCAGCGCGCGGATATTGGCCAGTGCCGACAGCGAACCGAGCGCCTCGGCATGCGGCACCAGCGCATCGCAAATCGACAGGATATGGTCGGCGATCGGCATCCGGGTCAGCTCGTTGGGATGCACGTATTCACCGTCCAGCCCGAAGCGGCACGCCTGGAAGCGGTTGAAGGTGTACACCAGGTAATCGTCTTCCTGCGGCATGAACGGGCGCGACAGCAGCAGGTAGCGCGCCAGCATCTGGATATAGGCGGCGATATCGCAGGCGCGCTGCACCGTCAGCGGCGTGTCCATCACGCGGACCTCGATGGTGCCGAATTCCGGCTTCGGCCGGATATCCCAGTAGAAGTCCTTCATGCTCTCGATCACGCCGGTATTGCGCATTTTCTCGAAGTACGCGGTGAAGGCATCCCAGGTCAGCAGGAAGGGCGCGCGCCCGCTCATCGGGAAGGCCGCGACCGAATTCAGGCGCGCCGAGGCAAAGCCGGTATCGACACCCTGCACGTACGGCGACGACGCCGCCAGCGCAACGAAGTGCGGCACGTAGCGGCCGATGGCGTGCAGCAGGAACAGCGACTCGTCCGCGCTCGGGCAGCCGATATGCACGTGCTGGCCGAACACGGTGAACTGCTTGGCCAGGTAGCCATAGAGCTCGGAGATGTACTGGTAGCGCGGCGAATCCGAGATGGTGCGGTCGGCCCATTGCATGAACGGATGCGTGCCGCCGCCGGAAATACCCAGGTTGAGCGAGCGCGAGGCCGCCACCATCAGGTCGCGCATGGTGGTCAGCTCGTCCAGCGCCTGCTGGTAGCTGTGGCAGATGCCCGTGCTGATCTCGATCATCGACGGGCTGATCTCCGGCTTGATGTCGCCGGCGTGCTCGGCGCCCTTGAGCGCGCGCAGCAGGTCGGGCGCGAACGGCGCCAGGTCGTAGTCGTGGCGGTTGACCAGCTGCAACTCCAGCTCCACGCCGAAGGTCAGCGCCTCGGATTGCTTGAACGATTCGAGCGACATCAGCGCCCTCCTCCGTTGGCCCGGGATTCGCCGGCGAAGCGCAGCGCCCACGCTGCCATCACCGGGCCGAGCAGTTGTTCGATCGCCAGCGCGCACAGGATGATGGCGGCCAGCGGCTGTCCGGTCCCGGGGTAGATGCGCGCGACGTCACTCATCAGCAGGTAGGCCAGCCCCGACATCGGCGCCAGCGCCACCCCCAGGGCCATGCACTGGCGCATGCTCAGGCCCGAAAACGATCCCAGCGACACCACGCCGGCAAGCTTGGCGAGGTGGCGCAGCAGCACCAGCACGACGGCATATGCGCCACCCACGACCCAGTCATGCGCGGTCAGCGGCAGGCCCAGCGACACCACCATCACAATGATCAGCAGGCTGCCGGCGCTGCCGAAGTGCGGCGGCCAGACATGCGGCTGGCTGTCCTGGTGCTTGAACACCACGCCGGCCAGCAGCAATGTCAGCGGCATCGACAATTTTAGTACCCGGGTCAGCGCCAGCGTGAACAGCACCAGGCCCACCAGCACCAGGAAGCTGTAGTGGTCATCGGCCGACATGCGCTCATAGATCACATGGCCGACCTTCCCCACCACCCATGCCAGCAGGCACGAACCCACCAGCAGGTAGAGCGGGTGCAGCAGCGCGGCGCCCAGGTTGCCATATTCGGAATGCAGCCAGCCGGTGGTCAGCTGCACGATCGCGGCGGCATAGATGCTGTTCAGCGCTGCCATCGCCATCAGCCGCTCGGTGACCTGGCCTTCGGCGCGCAGTTCGTTCTTGAGCTGCAGCACGATGGTGGGCGAGGTGCTGACGGCAATGCCGCCGGCCAGGATCGCCACGCCGGGCGAGGCGCCGATCCATTGCAGCACCGCCGCGACCAGGCCCCAGGTCAGCAGGCTCTCGAAGGCGCTGGTCAGCAGCAGCCAGCGGTTGGCGCGCAGCCAGGTCAGCGACAGCCGGTGCCCGAGTTCGAACAGGGCCAGTGCCAGCGCCATATCGATCAGGATACGGGTCTGGTTGATCATGTTCTCGTCGACGATGCCGCGCCCGAGCATGCCGGCGAACAGCCCCACGACGGCGTAGCCCACGATGCGCGGGCAGCGCAGCCAGCGGCGGCTGACTTCCCCCGCGAGGCCCGCGCCTACCAGCGCGAGTCCGACCCAGAACAAGCCGCCTGGGGCGAGGGGGAGTGTTGGAAATAGTTGGCTCAGTCCGTTCATGGTCGACATGGTAATGTAAGCACATGACAATCCATGTCAGTGATTGTCCGACACCGCACCAAACGAGCGACTAACTTCGGTCAACTTCATGTAAAAAACGCCATCTCGCGGATGGCGTTTTTTACATTTTTGCGAGGACCCCGGCGCGGCCGGGTGTCCGTGCGGCGTTTCAGACGCCCCAGACTTTCCAGCGCGGGCGGGTTGACTTCAGCGCCGTCTCCACCTGCGCGTACAAAGTGCGCGTAGCGCCCTGCGCGGCACCGCGGGCGCGGGCCTTGTCGAAGTAGGCCAGCGCCGTCTCGCGCTGCTGCAGCCCGAGCGCCGACTCGACCACGCGCAGGCATACCTCGGCATCCCAGTCATCGCGCACGGCAAAGGCCGCGACGAAGTCTGCCATGGCCGCGTCGTGGCGCCGCGCGGCGTTGTGGACCAGTCCGCGCTGCACCCGTGGCCCGGCCTGGTCCTCGGGATCGCCTTTGGTCAGGGCGACCGCCTGCTCGAACATCGGCAGCGCGCGCTCCGTGTCGCCCAGTTCACGCCACAGCAGGCCGAAGCGGTTGTACAGCCAGGCATCCTCGACCAGCAGCGCGCGGCGCTGCTGGGTCTCGATCTCGGCGAGCGCGTCGGCACGGTCATGCTCGTCCATGCGCGCCATCTGCGCCTGCAGCAGCGCGGCAAAGTGCGCGCGCGCATGCGCCATGGGGTGCGCGGCCTCGCTGCGGGCCTCCACCGGCAGCGCATCCAGGCGCGCGTCCATGTGCGCCATCGCGGCGCGCGCGGCCTCGGCCGGTTCAGCGCCGCCCATGGACTTCCACGCCGCGATCAGGCGGCTGAAGGCCCAGGTGACATCGGCCGGGTTGCGCTCGAGCGGATAGCGGTTCAGCACTTCGCCGGCCAGCTCGACCACCTTGCCGTGCTGGCCCGCGCCGGCATGGCAGTCGAGCAGGTCGATCCAGTGGTCGATGAACTCGCTGGCGGCCATGCCGTGGCGATGCAGCGCGATGCGCTCTTCCAGGTGCGCGGCATCCGCGGGCAGGCTGCGCGCCAGCAGGCGGCACAGCAAGGAGTACACGTGCGGATCGGCATTGCCGCCGTGCCCGGCGGCATCGCCCTGGCCCGTGGCGAAGTACTGGTCGTAGCAGGCTACACCGTGGCGGCAGGCGGCCACTAGCGCGGGGCGCAGCGCCGCCTCGGCGGCGGGGACTTCGTCGATGAACTCGCCCAGCGCCATTGCGGCGCGGTAGTAGGCGGCGCCGTCGTCGGACTTGTCGGTGATGGCGAAGCGCAGCCAGGGCTCACGTTCGGCATCCTGCACGCCGGCCTTGGCCAGCTGATGGCGCCAGGCCAGTTCGCGTACCTGTGCCTGCGGGTCGGGCACCTGGCGCAGGTAGACCGCAAGATCGTCGAGCGCTCCCTGCATGTCGCCCACGCCCCAGCGCAGCGGCGCGCGCAGCCGGCGCGCCTCGGGATGGTCGGGATGGTCGGCCAGCACGCGGGCGGCCTGGTCCGCTGCGAGCGCGTCGCCGGCATCGGCGTCGAGTTGCAGCAGGTGCGGGTTGTCCAGCGCCACGCGCCCCAGGCAGATACGCGTCAGCGGCTCCACCGGCACGCCGGCCGCCTCGGCACGGGCAATGTAGTCGCGCACCAGCGGTGTGATGTCTTCGGCGCCCAGGTCGGGATTCCGGAACATCAGATCGTGCCAGTAGCGTGCCGCGGCCGCCATGTCGTTCATGCGCAGCGCGGCCAGGCCGGCGTGGAAATGCGCCGGCCATTCGCCCGACAGCAGTCCGCCGCGCTGCGCGGCCTCGTGCAGCCACGGGCGCGCCTCGGCGTCGCGGCCCAGGCTCATCAGCATGGCGCCGTAGCGGTGCGCGATCACGCCGCGCGAGGCCCAGCGGTGCGGCGGCTGCAGCGGCAGGCTGTCCAGGCGCGCAAGCGCCTCGTCCAGCACTGCGAGCGCCGCGGCGGCATCGCCCTTGTCGAAGTGCAGCCGCGCGCGCAGCGTGACGAAATCGACCACCTCTGGCCGAGCCTGCGCAAGCTGGTCGGCGATCTGCAGGGCTTCGGCAAAGCGGCCCTGGTTGGCAAGCTCGATGGCGTGGTCGTAGCTGACTTCCGGCACGGACACGTACTGCTCCTTCTGCATTTTGGTAAGCGAGTGCGGGATTATGCGCCATGAGAGCGATCCGCATCCGGACAACCATCGGCACGGCCGCCGCTTTCTTGACTTTTGCCCAATGCAAAACGCCACCCGAGGGTGGCGTCCTGCCTAGGCGGGCAACGATTGCTTACTTGCCGCCGACCGTCTCCAATACGGTCCACTTGCCGCCTACCACCTTGTAGACGGTGATGCCGCCGTCCTTCAGGTCGCCGCGGGCGTCATAGGCCAGCGTCTTGGTGGTCACGCCCTGCATACTGGTCGCGGCCAGCACCGGCAGGTAGCGCGCCGGATCGGCCGAACCGGCCTTGACCATCGCACTCATCATCGCGGTGGCGCCGTCATACGAGTATGGCGAGTAGGTCTGCACCTTGGAGCCGAAGCGCTTCTCGTACTTCTTCTCGTAGGCGGAGCCGCCCGGCATCTGGTCCAGCGGCAGGCCGGCCAGCGACACCACGGTTCCTTCGGCGGCAGGGCCGGCCAGCTTCAGGAAGTTGTCGGTCTTGGACATTTCGCCCGAGACCAGCGGCGCCTTGATCCCCAGTTCCTTGACCTGCTTGGCCATCGGCGCGGACTGGGTCTCGGCGCCGCCGTAGAAGATGATGTCCGGGTTGCTGCGCTTGATGTTAGTCAGCACGGCCTTGAAGTCCACCGCCTTGTCGTTGGTGAACTCGCGGCGCACGACCTTGCCGCCGGCGGCCTTGGCGGCCTTCTCGAACTCGTCGGCCAGGCCCTGGCCGTAGGCGGTGCGGTCATCGACGATGGCGATGTTCTTCGCGCCCAGCTTCTTCACCACGTAGGCGCCGATCACCGAACCCTGCTGGGTGTCGGAGGTCATCATGCGGAAGGTGGTCTTGAAACCCTGCTTGGTGTATTCCGGCGCGGTCGCCATGGCGATCTGCGGAATGCCGGCGCGGTTGTAGACCATCGACGCCGGGATGGTGGTGCCCGAGTTGAAGTGGCCGAGCATGCCCTGGATGCCGTTGTCGACCAGCTTCTGCGCGACCACCGAGCCGGTCTTGGGGTCGGCCTGGTCGTCTTCGGAGACCAGCACGAACTTGACTTCCTTGCCGCCGATCTTCGGCTTGGTGGCGTTCATGTCCTCGATCGCGAGGACGATGCCGTTCTGCATGTCCTTGCCGTACTGGGCCTGGCCGCCGGTCATCGGGCCGGCATAGCCCAGCTTGATTTCCTGCGCTTGCGCGAAGGCTGCGGAGGCGGCGGTCAGGCCGGCCAGGGTCAGGGCAACGGTCATTGCCGTCTTGTGGAAAGTCGAGCTCATCAGATCTCCTTGGGTCCCAATTGGTGCCACTCTGGTGCCGCGGTGGTGCCGGTATGGCGCCCTGAGCGGCGTATTTTTCGAGGCGCGGCCTGGCAATGCCGCGCCCTCCTTGGTATGCGCGCCGGGGCAGGATCGCCGCCACCGGTGCGCGCTTCGACAAGACGCGCGTCCGAGAATGCCTCAGCCGATCGTCATCAAACTTGCGTTGCCGCCCGCGGCCGCGGTGTTGACCGACAGCGAGCGCTCGATCAGCAGGCGGTCGAGCGCGACGTTCGGTTCGCCCTGCGCCAGGCCCTGCACGCCGATGATCGGTCCCGGGCGCGCCGCCACCTGCTCGCACACCGTGCGCAGCTGGTCGGAGTCGCCGTGGTGCAGCACCGCATCGATGGCGATGTCCGCGGCGGTCCAGTCAGCCACCATGCGGACGCGCGATTGTACGCCCTTGG
Organism: Cupriavidus phytohabitans; assembly: GCF_017815025.1. Taxonomy (NCBI): domain Bacteria; kingdom Pseudomonadati; phylum Pseudomonadota; class Betaproteobacteria; order Burkholderiales; family Burkholderiaceae; genus Cupriavidus; species Cupriavidus phytohabitans. Next base: position 165,292 of record NZ_JAGIQB010000008.1, on the reverse strand, counting down.
GCAGGCGCGCAAACAGCCCCCGCGCAACAGGGTTCTCCGGCCATACGGCACGCGCGCCGACGGTCAGCACGGCGCCCAGCTGCAGCGCCAGGTCGGCTTCCTGCGCGGCCAGGCACAGCACGTGAGCGCGCGGCAGCAGCGTGTAGGTGTTGCGCTCGCCGGTGGGGCCGGCCAGCGTCACCGCCAGGCCCGACGGCGATGTCTCGGCAAAGCGCGCGCAGGCGTCGGCGACCGCGGGCAGCTCGGTGGCGGCCCAGTTGCGGAAGGCTTCGGCGGCATGCGCTGCTTCATCGTCCGGGCCAACCTTCTCGGCGTGGTTCGTCACGTCGGCGGCGCGCACGCTGCGTGCCACCGCGTCCTGCGGACACACCGACAGCAGCCGGTGCAGATAGAGCGGGCCGCCCGCCTTGGGACCGGTGCCCGACAGCGCCTCGCCACCGAACGGCTGCACGCCCACCACCGCGCCGACGATGTTGCGGTTCACGTACAGGTTGCCCACATGGGCGCGGCTGACGATAAACGAGATGGTCTCGTCGATGCGGGTATGAATGCCCAGCGTCAGGCCGTAGTTGGTGCCGTTGATCTGGCTGACCATGGTGTCGAGCGCGGCGCGCGGGAAGCGCACCACGTGCAGCACCGGGCCGAACACCTCGCGCTTCAGTTCCTCGATGCTGTCCAGCTCGATCAGCGTCGGCGGCACGAAGGTGCCGTGGCGGCAGCTGGCGCCCTGCGCGGCGTCGGGATCGGCCTGGTGGACGCGGCGGCCCTTGGCACGCATGGCGTCGATATGGCGCACGATGTTGGCGCGCGCCTCTTCGTCGATCACCGGCCCGACATCGGTCGACAGGCGGTCCGGGTTGGCCATGGTCAGTTCCTGCATCGCGCCCTTGAGCATCTCCAGCACGCGGTCAGCCACGTCCTCCTGCAGGCACAGCACGCGCAGCGCCGAGCAGCGCTGGCCGGCCGAGTCGAAGGCGGAGTTGACCACGTCGCCGACGACCTGCTCGGCCAGCGCCGAAGAGTCGACGATCATCGCGTTCTGGCCCCCGGTCTCGGCGATCAGCGGGATCGGGCGGCCGGCGGCGTCCAGGCGCCCGGCGACATTGCGTTGCAGGATGCGCGCTACCTCGGTCGAGCCGGTGAACATCACGCCCTTGACGCGCGCATCGCCCACCAGCGCCGCGCCGACGGTTTCGCCGCGGCCCGGCAGCAGCTGCACCGCGCCGGCCGGCACGCCGGCCTCGCGCAGCAGCTTCACCGCGGCGGCGGCGATCAGCGGCGTCTGCTCGGCGGGCTTGGCCAGTACCGGGTTGCCGGCGGCCAGCGCCGCGGCGACCTGGCCGGTGAAGATCGCCAGCGGGAAGTTCCACGGGCTGATGCACACCACCGGGCCCAGCGGGCGATGAGTCTCGTTGTCGAAGCCGCGGCGGATCTCGGCGGCGTAGTAGCGCAGGAAGTCCACGGCCTCGCGCACTTCGGCGATGGCATTGGAGAAGGTCTTGCCGGCCTCGCGCATGATGATGCCCATCAGCGACTGCATCTGGGCTTCCATCAGGTCGGCGGCGCGCTCCAGCGCGGCGGCGCGCACGTCCGGCGGCGTCGCCTGCCAGATCGGCGCGGCGTTCACCGCGGCCTGCAGCGCGGCGTCGACGTCGGCCTGGCTGGCTTCGGTGACCTGGCCGACCACGTCGCGGTGGTCGGCGGGGTTCAGCACGGGCGTGGTGATGGCGTCGGCTGCGCGCGGCAAATCGGCGACCAGCGCGGCCCCCAGCATCGGCTCGGCGACCTGGCGCTCGCTGGTGCCCGCCAGCAAGGCCGACGACAGCGAAGCCAGGCGGTGTTCGTTGGCCAGGTCGATGCCGGCGGAATTGGGACGGCTCTTGCCGTACAGCGTGCGCGGCGACGGGATGCGCGGATGCGGCAGGCCCAGCGTGCCTTCGTCGCGGTGCATGGCTTCGACCACGGCGACCGGGTCGGCCACCAGTTCGTCCAGCGAGATGGTGTCGTCGGCGATGCGGTTCACGAACGAGGTGTTGGCGCCGTTCTCCAGCAGGCGGCGCACCAGGTAGGCCAGCAGCGTTTCATGCGTGCCGACCGGCGCGTAGATGCGGCACGGACGGTTGAACTTGCCGTCGGCGGTCGGGCCCACCACCTGGTCGTACAGCGGCTCGCCCATGCCGTGCAGGCACTGGAACTCGTACTGGCCGGGGTAGTAGCTGTGGCCGGCGATCTGGTAGATCGCGGACAGCGTATGCGCGTTGTGCGTCGCGAACTGTGGATAAATCGCGTCGGGCACCGACAGCAGCTTGCGCGCGCAGGCCACGTACGACACATCGGTGTAGACCTTGCGCGTGTAGACCGGATAGCCCTCCAGGCCTTCCACCTGGCCGCGCTTGATCTCGCTGTCCCAGTAGGCGCCCTTGACCAGGCGGATCATCAGGCGGTGGCGGCTGCGGCGGGCGAGGTCGATCAGGTAGTCGATCACGAAGGGGCAGCGCTTCTGGTAGCCCTGCACCACGAAGCCGATGCCGTTCCAGCCGGCCAGCTCGGGCTCGAAGCAAAGGCGCTCCAGCAGGTCGAGCGAGATTTCCAGCCGGTCGGCTTCCTCGGCGTCGATATTGATACCGATGTCGTACTGGCGCGCCAGCAGCGTCAGCGACTTCAGGCGCTCGTACAGCTCGCCGATCACGCGCTCGTGCTGGGCGCGGCTGTAGCGCGGATGCAGCGCCGACAGCTTGATCGAGATGCCCGGGCCTTCATAGATGCCGCGGCCGCGCGAGGCCTGGCCGATCGCGTGGATGGCCTGCTCGTACGACGCCAGGTAGCGCGCGGCATCGTCCTCGGTCATGGCCGCTTCGCCAAGCATGTCGTAGGAGTAGCGGAAGCCCTGCGCCTCGTACTTGCGCGCGTTGGCGAGCGCCTCGGAAATGGTCTCGCCGGTGACGAACTGCTCGCCCATCAGGCGCATCGCCATGTCCACGCCCTTGCGGATCAGCGGCTCGCCGCCCTTGCCGATGATGCGCGTGAGCGCCTTGGTCAGGCCCGACTCGGTATGGGTGGCGACCAGCTTGCCGGTCAGCAGCAGGCCCCAGGTGGCGGCGTTGACGAACAGCGACGGGCTCTGGCCCAGGTGCGACTGCCAGTTGGCACCGCTGATCTTGTCGCGGATCAGCGCGTCGCGCGTGGCCTTGTCGGGGATGCGCAGCAGCGCCTCGGCCAGGCACATCAGCGCCACGCCTTCCTGCGACGACAGCGAGAATTCCTGGATCAGGCCCTGCACCAGGCCTTCGCGGCCGGTGCCCACCTTCTGCTCACGCAGCCGCGTGGCCAGCGTCTTGGCCATCTTGATGGCGGCCTCGGCCTGCTGCTGCGGCAGGCGCGCCTGTTCCAGCAGCACCGGCACGCAATCAGTTTCAGGGCGGCGGTAGGCGGAGGTGATGGCGGCACGCAGCACCGACTGCGGCTGGATGCTCTGCGCGAATTCCAGGAACGGCTGCGGCGCGCCATCGGCCGTGACCAGGTCGGAAGCGTCGGCACCATCGGGGTCGGCCGAACCGGCTGCGCTGGTCTCATGCGGCAGGTGCCCGCGCTCGACCTGTTCCAGGTAGGTGAAGATGGCCTGCTTGATCAGCCAGTGCGGCGTGCGGTCGATGGATTGGGCGACACGCTTGAGGCGATCGCGCGAGGCGTCGTCGAGCTTGACGCCGAGAGTGGTGGTGGCCATGCGGGCAGTTCTCCGAAAACTGGGGCGCAGCCGGTAAATACCCCGCCGATGCCACAAGGCAACGGACGCACGACCGGCTGGAGCCTGTGAGCTGGCGCGATCTTACTCCCGAAAAAGCAAAAGGTGCAACTTAGTGCAACCCTATCGTTAACCCTGACAAGCGGGTTGCACCTGCGCAGCCAGCCGCTGCCGGCTCAGATCCGGAGCGGATCGATTTCCAGCTGCCAGCGCACCCCTTTCACCTCCGTCCCTACCTCTGCGAAAGTCTGTACCCACTCAGCCATAAACCGTTGCAGCGCCGGCCTTGAAGTCGCCTCGACCAGCATCTGGGCGCGCTCGCGGTTGGCGATGCGCACCATCGACATCGGCACCGGGTCATGCAGTTGCACCTCGGCTGCCAGCTGGCAGGAATCGGCATGCCGCCGCGCTGCCTGCAGGAACTGCAGGGCCCGCTCCAGCTCGCCGTGCTCTGCCGTCACCAGCACCTGGAAGCAGAACGGGGGCAACCCGGCCTGGCGCCGCTCGCGCAACTGGCTGGCCGCGAATCCATCATAGTCATGGCGCGTCAGGGCCTGCAATGCCGGGGTATCCGGGTAGCGGGTCTGGATCAGCACCTCGCCCGGCAGCCCGGCGCGGCCGGCGCGCCCCGCCACCTGCATCAGCGAGGCGAACAGGTGCTCGGCGGCGCGGAAATCGTGGCTGAACATGGCCGCGTCCGGGTGCACGATCCCGACCAGCGTCACGCGCTGGAAGTCATGGCCCTTCGCGACCATCTGGGTGCCCACCAGGATGTCGACTTCGCCGGCATGAACTTCGTCGAACATCGCCTGCGCGCTGCCCTTGCGCCGGGTGGAGTCGGCGTCGATGCGGGCGATACGGGCCTGCGGGAAGCGTGCCGCCAGCGCTTCCTCGATACGTTGGGTGCCGCGGCCGAGCGGCGCGATATCGACATTGCCGCAGTCCGGGCAGTGGTGCGGCACCGGGGCTTCCAGACCGCAGTGGTGGCAGCGCAGGCGCCGCTCGGGCCGGTGCAGCACCAGGTACGCCGAGCAGCGGGGGCAGCCGGACAGCCAGCCGCAGCTGTCGCAGGCAATCACCGGCGCGTAGCCGCGGCGGTTCAGGAACAGCAGGCTCTGCTCGCCGCGCGCCAGCCGGGTGTCGATGGCTTCCAGCAGCGGCACCGACAGCCCTTCGAACAATGGGCGCTGGCGTTGCCGCTCATGGTTCAGGTCGACCAGCCGCACGGTGGGCAGCGCGGCATCGGCCTGGGCCCGCTCGCGCAGCACCAGCTTGCGGTACGTGCCCTGCCCTGCCCGCCACCAGGTTTCCATCGACGGCGTGGCCGAACCCAGCACGACCGCGATGCCACGCTGCTTGGCGCGCCACACCGCCAGGTCGCGCGCCGAATAGCGCAGTCCTTCCTGCTGTTTGTAGGAGGTATCGTGCTCCTCATCGACCACGATAAGTGCCAGCGCAGGCAGCGACGCCATCACCGCCATGCGCGTGCCGAGCACGATGCGGGCTTCGCCGCGGTGCGCGGCCAGCCACTGAAGGCTGCGCTCCTGGTCCGCCAGCCCGCTGTGCAGCACAGCCAGCGGCAGGTGCGGGAAGCGCGCGGCGATGCGCGTCTGCAACTGTGGCGTCAGGTTGATTTCGGGGACCAGCATCAGCACCTGGGAATGCGGGTCGCGCTCCAGCACGGCCTGCATGGCGTGCAGGTAGACCTCGGTCTTGCCGCTGCCGGTGACCCCGTGCAGCAGGAACGGCGCGAAACCCTGCGCTTCGGCGATCGCCTGCACCGCGGCGCGCTGCTCCTCGTGCAAAGCGGGGGCCGCGGACGGCGCTTGCATCGGCGCCGTCCGCAGCAGCGGCCGGGCGGTGCGATCGGCCTCGACCCAGCCGGCAGCCTGCCATTCGGCCAGTCGAGCCGGTGCCGCTGCGCACAGCGCGCGCGCATCGGCCAGCGCCAGTGGCTTGCCGACGGCCGCGCATTCGGCGAGCGCCTGCGCCAGCGCTCGCACGCTCCGCGCGCGCGCTGGCACGGCGGCCAGCAAGTTATCCACATGTGCGGCCAACAGGCGGTATTCGTCGGTGCGGGCACGCTGTGCCAGGCCCGGCCAGCTGTCGGCTTCACGCAACGCCGGGGGCAGCGCCGGCAGCATGACTTCGCCGAGGCGGCGGTGGTAGTAGCCTGCGGCAAACGCCGCCAGCGCGATCCAGTCGGGCGCGAGCGGCGGCATCCAGTCCAGGCGCTGGACCACCGGGCGCAGCCGGCCGTTGGGTACATCGGAAGTGGCGGCGCGCTCTACGGCCACGCCGACAAGGCTGCGGCGGCCAAACGGCACCACCACCAGGTCGCCGGGCGCCACCTCGGGCATCGCCAGATAGTCGAAGCAGTCGTCGGCGGGTGTGTCCAGGGCCACACGGACGATCGGCGGCGCGATGGCCTGGTCGTCACTCAGTTTGGTGGCGGCGCTGCTATCGTCCGCCATCAGATCTGACTTGGTGCATGCCAATTGCGCAATCGCTGTGCATGGGGCGGCAGTACGGCGGGCGCGAGTGTTTTTGTGTGCGGCGCAACATCAACTTAAAGTAAAACTTCAAATATGGCCCTAAGTTGATGATAGATGACTGGTTTTCCACTAATTCCACCGCCCCTGTGGATAACTTTGTTGAAAAGTCGCGCTGGAGGGCTCGGAAGCCCGGCAAATCAAGGGATCCACTGGCATCAGCCCACGCTTTGCAAATCTTCCAAAGCCTTAAAAATCAAGACCTTGCAAACATCCCCCAGATAGGTTAAGGACTAACCCGCTCTTGCACTGCGGCAAACCTATCGGTGTGCATAAGTCAAGCCCCGAGGATCAACTCCGGGCACCTTTTTGGCGAATGGTGGCAAAAAAGTTAACTTGACAGGCGTAACCGGCGCGGCCCCCGCATCACCGGGTGCGTGCCGGCGCGTTTCGCTGCAGCGCGGGGCGCCGCCCGCCCGAGCGCTGCGGCGCATAACCCCCGGGTCACTTCTGCGCGGCGCGCAGCTTGCGGCTGTAGGCGTGCACTTCGTCGACCAGCACCGTGACATGCTCGGGCGGGGTGAACTGCGAGATGCCGTGGCCAAGGTTGAACACGTGCCCGTCGCTGCCACCGCCCGCCGCGAAGCTGTCCAGCACGCCGCGCACCTGCTCGCGGATCGCGGCCTCGGGCGCGAACAGCACGGTGGGGTCGATATTGCCCTGCAGGGCCACGCGCCCGCCGGTGCGGCGGCGCGCCTCGGCCAGGTTGACGGTCCAGTCCAGCCCGATTGCGTCGGCGCCGGTATCGGCCAGCGCCTCGAGCCACAGGCCGCCGCCCTTGGTAAAGACGATCGCCGGCACCTGCTCACCGGCGTGCTCGCGCTTCAGTCCGGCGAGCACGCGGCGCATATAGGCCAGCGAGAACGTCTGGTACATGCCGTCGGCAAGCGCGCCGCCCCAGGTGTCGAAGATCATCACCGCCTGCGCGCCCGCCTCGATCTGGGCGTTCAGGTAGGCCGACACTGCTTCGGCGTTGATTTCCAGGATGCGGTGCATCAGGTCTGGGCGGCCGTACATCATCGCCTTGACCGTACGGAAGTCGTCCGAGCCGCCGCCCTCGACCATGTAGCACGCCAGCGTCCACGGGCTGCCCGAGAAACCGATCAGCGGCACGCGCTGGCGACCGTCCTGCACCAGTGCCCGGCGGATCTCGCTGACGGCGTCGAACACGTACTGCAGCGAGGACATGTCGGGCACGGCCAGCTTCTGCACATCGGCTTCGGTACGCAGCGGACGCGCGAAGCGCGGGCCCTCACCCTGTGCGAACGACAGGCCCAGGCCCATCGCGTCGGGCACGGTCAGGATGTCGGAGAACAGGATGGCCGCATCCAGCGAATAGCGATCCAGTGGCTGCAGGGTCACCTCGGTGGCGTAGGCCGGGTTCTTGGCCAGCCCGAGGAAGCTGCCGGCGCGCGCGCGCGTCGCGTTGTACTCGGGCAGGTAGCGGCCTGCCTGGCGCATCAGCCACAGCGGCGTGTATTCGGTGGGCTGCCGGCGCAGCGCGCGCAGGAAGGTATCGTTCTGCAGTGCGGTCATGGTCATCCTCGTAAGACCGCCATTCTAAGGGATGGGCGGCGCGCGCCGGCGCTTCAGGATGCGCTCCCGATGCGCGTCCGATGCGCCGTGGCCACGCTCAGGCGTCGTCGAGCAGGTCGCGGAAGGCACCGGCGGCACGCCGCATCCATTCGCGCGCACGCTGGGCTTCAGGCTGCAGCCGCGCGAAGCCGTGGGACATGCCGCTGGCCTCGATGGTAATCACCGGTGCGTCGTGGCGCACCAGGAAGTCGGCATAGGCCAGCCCATCGTCGCGCAACACGTCGTGGGCCGCGACCACGATTACCGTCGCCGGCGGCCGAACGGGCGCCGCGGCCATCAGGTGTACGCGCGGGTCGGCGTGCGCCGCGCCTTGTGCGAGGGCCTCGGCGCCAATGAACTGGCGCCAGAACCAGGCCATTTCGTCGCGCGTCAGCCCGGGACCGTCGGCAAAGGCACGGTAGCTTTCCGTGGCCAGCACCGGCGCCGTGACCGGGTAGATCAGCAGTTGGGCGTCGACCCGCGCCGCGTCGCCGCCGTTGAGCTGCTGCGCGGCCTGCGCGGCCAGGTGGCCACCCGCGCTATCCCCGGCCAGCGCCAGGAAGTCCGGTGCCAGGCCCAGCGCCCGCCGCTGGCCCGCCAGCCACGCCACCGCTTCCACGGCGTCGTCACAAGGCGCGGGGAATGGATGCTCGGGCGCCAGCCGGTAGTCGACGCTGACCACCACGCAACCAGTATCCGCGGCGAGCAATGCCGCCACGGCATGGTGGGTCTGCGGCGAGCCGATGACCCAGCCGCCCCCATGGAAGTACACGATCAGCCGCGGCCGGGCTTCGCCCTGCGGCCGGAACAGTCGCGAGCCAAGGGTGCGGCCCGCCAGCGGGATCTGGAGGTCCTGCACGGTGATGCCCTCGGGATCCGGCAGCAGCGAAGCCGCGGCGATCTCGGCGAAGCGGGTGCGGCGCGCGGCGGCGTCGGCAGGCACGGGCATGCCGGCATAGCGCTCGGCCAGGCGGCGATAGTAGGCGGTCAGTTCGGGATCGATGGCCATGGTTGGCGAGCGCGTTGGCTTGTAAGAACGAAAACGGACCGGTGCTGGCGCGGCTCAGCGCGGCGCCAATGCGCGCGTCAGCTCAATCTTGCTGCAGCAGTCCTGAACCGCCAGCAATCCCGCGGCAGCGGCGCGGCGCATGGCTTCGTCATTGACTATGCCGAGCTGCAGCCAGACCCCGCGCGCACCGATGGCGATGGCGTCATCAACCACCCCGGGCGTGTCCTCGGCGCGGCGGAAGATGTCCACCCATTCAATGGTGGCTCCGTTGGCCGCCATCGTCTCGGCGGCTTGCTGCAGGCTGGCATAACAGGTCTCGTCAAGGATACGCTCGCCAGCGTGGCGTGGATTCACCGGCACGATACGGAAGCCGTGGCCTTGCAGGAATTCCGCCACCTCATGGCTGGCGCGCTCCGGCCGGTCTGACAGGCCGACCACGGCCACGGTCTTCATCGCCAGCATGGCATGTATCGCTGGCTGCATCTCTGGGTGCATTGCGGCTCCGGCTGTGAATAACTGCGGGACAAGTCTTGGGATAACGGCTGAACAACTGCAGGATAACCGGGGATAACCTTGCCGCTTACCTCGGCCGGAGGCCGGCCAGTGCGGCAGACGTATCGAATCGTAACTGCGATTCGCCACACGGACATGGTGCGCGAGCGAACACGGAAAACCACCCGGGAATGATACGTTATAGGCACGTGACTGCGGCGAACGTGAGCTCAACGTTCACAGAAGTGCCGCGCACGATGGCTATCGGAGCCTGAGGCTTTCAACTTCTTGCAAAACGATACATTTTGTTACTGCCATGCCGGGGAGTTTCCCCCACAATGCATTGACACACCCGCTGTTCGGGGTGCGGCGCCCCAGCAAAGAATGCTGTGCAGACCTAAAGGGGCGTGGTGAAGAAAGCCTTTTTGTAGCGTTTCTTGCAGTAACCCGTTTTTCCGATCCAGCGAAAAATGCTGCTGGACCGGAACACCAGGCAGACCGTTTTAGCGCGTGGCCTTTGCAGCCTGTAGCGGATATCAGGTATCCGATGCGCCTTGATTGTCACCTGGACCGAACCCGTTCCTTCGAATTGACCCCTCGAAGGGATTTTCCCGTCCGCGCGGAGCCTCCCCGGCCCGCGCGCTTTTTTTTGTCCAGGCAGGACGAAAGCATATCGCTGTGCCCACAAAAAAGGCAGCCTTGCGGCTGCCTTTTTAAATGTCGCATCGAAAAAACAACAACGCGACAGCACTGCCGAGGCAGTTACTTTTTACGACGCAGGCGGGCAATGGCAGCCAGCTGCGCAGCCGCCACGGCGAGCTCGCTCTGGGCACGTGCCAGGTCGAGGTCACTGTTCTGGTTCTGCATCAGCTCTTCGGCCGCACGCTTGGCTTCCTGGGCCTTGGCTTCGTCCAGGTCGCCACCGCGGATAGCGGTGTCGGCCAGCACCGTGACGTGCTTGGGCTGCACTTCGAGAATGCCGCCGGCAACGAACACGAACTCTTCGCTGCCGTCTTCCTTCTCGATGCGCACCGCACCCGGCTGGATGCGCGTGATCAGCGGCGTGTGGCCCGGCAGGATGCCCAGCTCACCCGACTCGCCCGGCAGCGCCACGAACTTCGCCTGGCCGGAGAAGATCGACGCTTCCGCGCTGACGACGTCTACAAGAATGGTTGCCATATCTGATCCTTTCTCCAATCGCTTCGCTTCTGGCAGGTACACCGCTTCGCGCGATGCCCCGCCGCCCCCGCGGGCGCGGGGGCATCGAAACAAGGCTTACTGGAGCTTCTTGGCCTTCTCGAAGGCTTCGTCGATCGAGCCGACCATGTAGAACGCCTGCTCGGGCAGGTGATCGCACTCGCCATCCACCAGCATCTTGAAACCACGGATGGTTTCCTTCAGCGGCACGTACTTGCCCGGCGAACCCGTGAACACTTCAGCCACGTGGAACGGCTGCGACAGGAATCGCTGGATCTTACGCGCGCGGTTCACGGCCATCTTGTCTTCCGGCGACAGTTCGTCCATGCCCAGAATCGCGATGATGTCGCGCAGTTCCTTGTAGCGCTGCAGGGTCTGCTGAACGGCGCGCGCGACGTTGTAGTGCTCCTGGCCCACAACCTGCGGGTCCATCTGGCGCGAGGTCGAGTCGAGCGGGTCCACTGCGGGGTAGATACCGAGAGCGGCAATGTCACGCGACAGCACCAGGGTCGAGTCCAGGTGCAGGAAGGTGGTTGCCGGCGACGGGTCGGTCAAGTCATCCGCGGGCACGTACACGGCCTGGATCGAGGTGATCGAGCCGGTCTTGGTCGAGGTGATGCGTTCCTGCAGCTTGCCCATTTCTTCAGCCAGCGTCGGCTGGTAGCCCACGGCGGAAGGCATACGGCCCAGCAGTGCCGACACTTCGGTACCAGCCAGCGTGTAGCGGTAGATGTTGTCGACGAAGAACAGGATGTCGCGGCCTTCGTCGCGGAACTTCTCGGCCATGGTCAGGCCGGAAAGTGCCACGCGCAGACGGTTGCCCGGCGGCTCGTTCATCTGGCCGAACACCATGGCCACCTTGTCGAGCACGTTGGATTCCTTCATTTCGTGGTAGAAGTCGTTCCCTTCACGGGTACGCTCGCCCACGCCGGCGAACACCGACAGACCGCTGTGCTGCTTGGCGATGTTGTTGATGAGCTCCATCATGTTGACGGTCTTGCCCACGCCAGCACCACCGAACAGGCCCACCTTGCCGCCCTTGGCGAACGGGCAGATCAGGTCGATCACCTTGATGCCGGTTTCGAGCAGGTCGGTCGAAGGCGACAGTTCGTCGAACTTCGGGGCCTTCTGGTGAATCGCGCGCCGTTCGTCGGAAGCGATCGGGCCAGCTTCGTCAATGGGGCGACCCAGCACGTCCATGATGCGGCCCAGCGTGCCCTGACCCACCGGCACCGAGATCGGCGCTTCGGTGTTCTTCACCGGCATGCCGCGGCGCAGGCCGTCCGACGAACCGAGGGCAATGGTACGCACCACGCCGTCGCCCAGCTGCTGCTGGACTTCGAACGTCAGGCCCTTTTCGGCGAACGACGTTTCGCCGCTGTCTTCCAGCACCAGCGCGTCGTACACCTTCGGCATCGCGTCGCGCGGGAACTCGATGTCCACCACGGCGCCGATGCACTGCACAATATTTCCGATACTCATTTCGTATCTCCGATAGCTTGAATTCTTGACGCCTCAGACCGCTGCCGCGCCGCTGACGATCTCCGACAGTTCCTTGGTGATCGCTGCCTGCCGGGTCTTGTTGTAGTCCAGCTGCAGTTCGCCGATCACGTTCTTCGCGTTGTCGGATGCTGCCTTCATCGCCACCATGCGCGCCGACTGCTCGGACGCCATGTTCTCGGCCACGGCCTGGTACACCAGCGCCTCGACGTAGCGGACCAACAGCTCTTCCACCACGGTCTGCGCGTCAGGCTCGTAGATGTAGTCCCACGAGTAGGCGCGCTTCTCTTCTTCCGTCTGCGACAGCTTGTCGGCGGCGAGCGGCAGAAGCTGCTCAACCATCGGTTCCTGCTTCATCGTGTTGATGAACTTGGTGTACGCCAGGTACACCGCGTCGACTTCACCGTTGGTGAATGCGTCGAGCTGGACCTTGATCGCGCCGATCAGCTTTTCCAGGTGCGGAGTGTCGCCGAGCTGCACCACGTTCGAGGCCACCTTGGCGCCGATGCGGTTCAGGAATTGCATGCCCTTGCTGCCGATGGCAGTGGCTTGCACACCCACGCCGCGACCCTGCAGGCTCTTCAGCTCGTTGGTCACCGCACGCAGCACGTTCGTGTTCAGGCCGCCGCACAGCCCCTTGTCGGTCGTGACCACGATCATGCCGACGCGCTTGACTTCGCGCTCCTGCAGGAACGGGTGCTTGAACTCGGGGTTGGCCGAAGCCAGGTGCGCCGCGATGTTGCGCACTTTTTCGGCATACGGGCGGGCATTGCGCATCCGTTCCTGCGCCTTGCGCATCTTGGATGCGGCGACCATTTCCATCGCCTTGGTGATCTTGCGCGTGTTTTGCACGCTCTTGATCTTGGTTCGAATTTCTTTCGTTCCGGCCATATCTTCCTCTCCGTCCGAATCCCTGCCGCGGCTGAATGCTCAGGCACAGCAGGGATATCGTGCAATCACGCGGTGGTTAGAACGCGGCGGACTTCTTGAAATCCTCGACAGCGGCACGCAGGGCGGGTTCATCTTCCTTCGAGAGCTGCTTGGTCTCTTCGATGCGGTTGACGAGGTCAGCGTACTTGGTCTTCAGGTGGTCGTGCAGGCCCTTCTCGAACGACAGGATGTCCTTCACTTCCACGTTGTCGAGGAAGCCGTTGTTGGCGGCGAACAGCGAAGCGGCCAGCTGCCACACTTGCTGCGGCTGGTATTGCGCCTGCTTCAGCAGTTCGGTCACGCGGCGGCCGCGCTCGAGCTGCTTGCGGGTCGCATCGTCCAGGTCCGAGGCAAACTGCGCGAACGCAGCCAGTTCACGGTACTGCGCCAGGTCGGTACGGATACCGCCGGACAGGTTCTTCACCACCTTGGTCTGTGCAGCACCACCCACGCGCGACACCGAGATACCGGCGTTGATGGCGGGACGGATACCGGCGTTGAACAGGTCGGTTTCCAGGAAGATCTGGCCGTCCGTGATCGAGATCACGTTGGTCGGCACGAACGCGGACACGTCGCCGGCCTGCGTTTCGATAATCGGCAGCGCGGTCAGCGAACCGGTCTTGCCCTTGACGGCGCCGTTGGTGAACTTCTCGACATAGTCTTCGTTCACGCGGGCAGCACGCTCCAGCAGGCGCGAGTGCAGGTAGAACACGTCGCCCGGGTAAGCTTCGCGGCCCGGCGGGCGGCGCAGCAGCAGCGACACCTGGCGGTAGGCCCAGGCTTGCTTGGTCAGGTCGTCATAAACGATCAGCGCGTCTTCACCGCGGTCGCGGAAGTATTCGCCCATCGTGCAGCCGGCGTAGGCAGCCAGGTACTGCATGGCGGCCGAGTCCGAAGCGGCGGCAGCCACGACGACGGTGTATTCCATCGCGCCGTGCTCTTCCAGCTTGCGCACCACGTTGGCGATGGTCGAAGCCTTCTGGCCAATGGCGACGTACACGCAGTACATGCCCTTGCCCTTCTGGTTGATGATCGCGTCGACGGCCACGGCGGTCTTGCCGGTCTGGCGGTCGCCGATGATCAGCTCGCGCTGGCCACGGCCGATCGGCACCATCGAGTCGATCGACTTCAGGCCGGTCTGCACCGGCTGGCTCACCGACTGACGCGCGATCACGCCCGGCGCGACCTTCTCGATCACGTCGGTTTCCTTCGCGTTGATCGGGCCCTTGCCGTCGATCGGCTGGCCCAGCGTGTTGACCACGCGGCCCAGCAGTTCCTTGCCAACGGGCACTTCCAGAATGCGGCCGGTGCACTTGACCGTGTCGCCTTCGGAAATGTGCTCGTAGTCGCCCAGCACCACGGCGCCGACCGAGTCGCGCTCGAGGTTCAGCGCGAGGCCGAAGGTGTTGCCGGGGAATTCCAGCATCTCGCCCTGCATCACGCCAGACAGGCCATGCACGCGGCAGATACCATCGGTCACGGAAATCACCGTGCCGGTGTTGCGCACTTCAGCTTCGGCGCCAAGACCCGAGATGCGGGTCTTGATCAGCTCGCTGATTTCTGAGGGGTTCAGTTGCATCACAATGCTCCTAATTCTTCAATCCGTCGGACGGCCGCTCAGGCGGCGGTCAGCGCGGTTTGCATGGCTGCCAGGCGCGCACGCACGGAGGTGTCGAGCACTTCGTCGCCAACCTTGACGCTGACGCCGCCGATCAGGGACGGGTCCACCGCCACCTGCGCGTACAGCTTGCGGCCGAACTTGCGTTCGAGTGCGGCGACCAGGTCGTTCAGCTGACCATCTTCCAGCGGGAATGCGCTGGTGATCTCAACGTCGGACGACCCTTCGCGGGCGTTCTTGAGCGCATGGAACTGTTCGGCGATGTCAGGCATCACCGTCAGGCGGCCGTTCTCCACCAGCAGCTTGACGAAGCGGCGTGCCTCGTCGCTGACCGGGGACTTCAGCACCGACAGGAACAGTTCGGCCAGCTTGTCGCCGGGAACGTTCGGATCGTCGGCGACCGCCTTCATGTCGGCATTGGCGGCAACTTGCCCCATTTCCGACACCAGCTCGGACCATGCACCCAGGTTGCCTGCGCTCGATTCACTGGCGACGCGGAACAGCGCCTCAGCGTAGGGACGGGCAATGGTTGCGGTTTCAGCCATGATTAGAGCTCAGCCTTGAGTTGATTGAGCAGATCGCTGTGGACCTGCGCGTTCACTTCACGCTTGAGGATCTGCTCGGCACCCTTGACGGCCAGCACGGCGACCTGGTCGCGCAGTTCTTCGCGCGCGCGGGTAACCTGCTGTTCGGCGTCGGCCTTGGCCTGGGCAATGATGCGTGCGGCTTCTGCCTGGGCGTTCTGCTTGATCTCGTCGGCAGTCAGCTGAGCGCGCTTCTCGGCGTCAGCGACGCGTTGAGCGCCTTCGGTGCGGGCTTCGGCCATGGCCTGGTCCACACGCTTGTTGGCGAGTTCGAGCTCGGCCTTGCCCTTCTCGGCAGCGGCGAGGCCATCGGCGATCTTCGTTGCGCGTTCGTCGAGCGCCTTCACCAGCGGCGGCCAAATGAATTTGGCAACAACCCACCACAGGATGAAGAACACGACCATCTGCGCAAAAAACGTTGCGTTCAGATTCATGGTGTGTTCCTTTCGGTAATCAAACTACAGATAAATGCACAAAAGGCGGCCAGGCTGGTGGCCCGCGCCGCCCGTCAGCATCATGCAGACCGAAAAGAATTACTGAATGACAGCCAGCAGCGGGTTGGCGAAGGCGAACAGCATTGCCACGCCCACGCCGATCAGGAATGCAGCGTCGATCAGGCCGGCCAGCAGGAACATCTTGGTCTGCAGCGGGTTCATCAGCTCGGGCTGACGTGCGCAGGCTTCGATGTACTTGCCACCCATCAGTGCGATACCCAGGCAGGCGCCGATAGCGCCCAGGCCGATGATGATGCCGATACCGATGGCGGTCAGACCCTGGATGTTGGCGAGAAATGCTTGCATGATGACTCCTTTAATTTAGAGAGACTTAGAACCAAAAAACCAAAAAACTAAAAACCTAGAACCTTGAACCTGCGCTGATCGATGGCGATCAGTGGTGATCGTGAGCCTGGCCGATATACACCAGCGTCAGCATCATGAAAATGAACGCCTGCAGCAGCACGATCAGGATGTGGAAGATCGCCCAGACTGCGCCGGCAACGACGTGGCCGACAAAGCCCAGCGCCGACAGGTCGGCACTGAACGTCCAGATGGAGCCCAGCAGCGCGATCAGCAGGAACACGAGTTCGCCGGCGTACATGTTGCCGAACAACCGCATGCCGAGCGAAACGGCCTTGGCCAGGAATTCGATGATGTTCAGGACCAGGTTGAACGGGGCCAGGTACCACTTGGCGCCGAACGGGGCCGAGAACAGTTCGTGCATGAAGCCGCCCGCGCCCTTGATCTTGAAGCTGTAGTAAATCATCAGCAACAGCACGGCGGAGGACATGCCCAGCGTGCCGTTCAGGTCAGCCGTGGCCACCGCGCGGTGGTGCGGCAGATGGATGTGGAAGATGCCCAGGACATGATTCAGGCCGGTGACCCAGTCCACCGGGATCAAGTCGATCGCGTTCATCATGGTGATCCAGCAGAACACCATCAGTGCCAGCGGAGCGATCCACGAGCGATCGCCGTGGATGATGCCCTTGGCCTGGTCGTCGACCATCTCGACGATCATTTCAACGAAGGCCTGGAAGCGGCCCGGCACGCCCGAGGTGACGCGGCGCGCGGCGGCATACAGGAACAGCACGGCGATGGCGCCGCACAGGACCGACCAGAACACCGTGTCATAGTTGATCACGGAGAAATCGACCACCGACGCCTGCTTGCCGCCGACCGAGTTCAAGTTCTGCAAGTGTTCGGCGATATAGCCGGAGGGTGTCAGCACGTGTTCCGCGCTTTGGGTAGCTTCTGCCATTGTCGAATCGAACGGTATATTGCGAAATCTTCGGGCCGCGCGCCGCTACTCCTGTGCGGCACCCGGTACGCGTCTTGCATTGCCTTCGGCGGATTCGCCGGTCACCGCGATGCAAGCGGGTTTCCAACCTTGACCGTGTCCGGTGTCACCGCTGTGAAATCACGGTGAAACCGCCACGGAAACATCTTGATATTCCGTTTCGGTGCCCCACCTCCGGATGAAGCACCTGTTTTGTGCAGCAGCCTAGCGCATCGCGAGGGCCACCACCCAGTACGTCTTTAGCGCCAGCAGGAACGTGACCAGCATCGGTACCCAACGCAGATCCCGGTACAGCACCACCACCAGCACCAGCATGGCCACGGTGGCGAACACCTTGATCGCCTCGCCGAGGACCAGCCCGCCGACCGATGCACGATCCCGCGCTACCCACAGCCGGAATGCGAAGAATCCGCTCGGCACGAAGCACACCATGCCGCCGAACAACGCTGACCAGCCGTACGGCCCCGCCTCTTCCCCGAACAACGCCCAGCACAATGCCGACAGCAGGGAAACGATCACCTGCGCCAGGACAACCTTGCCCGGGGTCATGCGCGAAGGACGCAGCGCGCGTTCGCCAAACAGCTTCACCGCATCGGCGTGCGATAGCGGATCGACAGCTTCCTCTTCGCGGTCTGCGCCTTCTTTCCAGTCGTCCCAGTCATCTTCCTGACGGGAACCAGCGCTGCGCTGCTGACGTTCTCGAACCACTACCTGCTGCCTCATTCCAGGCCGGAACTTTTCGGCCAGACCAGAATTCAAACCGCACGATTTTAAGGGGAACTACTGATTCGCGTCAATCTGCTTACAGTTAGCTTGCAGTGCGTTGCGCACAACGGTTGCCATCACGAGTGCATGATGGCTTTCCAAAAATTGCGCGGCAATGATGTCTGACGTAATTGGATTGCGCAGCGGACCCCGCGCATGATGGTGGATTACCCGGTACGCCACACGTATACCGATAATCGGACCGGCCACTGCTGCATCGATGCAACAGTTACCCTTGCAATGGCCGGTTATCGCCCGCTATTTCAGGCTGCCTGTTGCCCTTCGCGGGACTCGCGCAGGCGCACGAGCACGCCCTCGAGCGCATCGTTGTTGCTGAAGTGGATGGTGAGCTGGCCCTTGCCGCGCGCTCCCAGCTTGATCTGCACCGATAGTCCCAGCGCATCGGACAACTCTTCTTCCAGCCGCGCCACGTCGCGGATATTGTTGACGCCCTTTTGCTTGAGCGACTTCAGGTCGAACGGCTTGAGGGTGGACGCCACCAGCTTTTCGGTCTCGCGCACCGACAGCCGCTTGTTGACGACCTGGTTCGCCAGCGTGATCTGGTTGGCACCGTCGACGGCGAGCAGCGCGCGCGCGTGACCCATGTCCAGATCGCCCGCCATCAGCATGGTCTGCACCGGCGCCGCGAGGTTCAGCAGGCGCAGCAGGTTGGACACCGCACTGCGCGAGCGGCCCACCGACTCGGCGGCCTGCTCGTGCGTAAATTTGAACTCGCGGATCAGGCGCATGATGCCCTGCGCTTCTTCCAGCGGATTCAGGTCTTCACGCTGAATGTTCTCGATCAGCGCCATCGCGGCCGCGGCTTCGTCGGCCACGTCCTTGACCAGCACCGGCACCTTATCGAGGCCAGCGATCTTCGACGCGCGGTAACGGCGTTCGCCCGCAATGATCTCGTAGCGATCGGGCTCGGCCACGCGCCGCACCAGGATCGGCTGCATCAGGCCCTGCGCGCGGATGCTCGCCGCCAGCTCCTGCAGCGCGCCTTCGTCCATGCGCGTACGCGGCTGGTACTTGCCCGGCTGCAACTGGTCCACGTGCAACACGCTGGGCGCGCCCTCCTGCTTCGCGGTCTCGACGATCTCGGCGGGACCGCCCAGCAACGCTTCCAGGCCACGGCCCAGGCCTTTCTTCTTTGCCGGCGTCTTTGCGGTACTCATGGTCGATGCCTCCTTCAGCTTCAGCCCAGCTGCCTGACGCGCGCGATCATCTCGGCGCCAAAGTCCAGGTACGCCTTGGCGCCCTTGGATGACGGATCGAATGCAACGCCCGGCATGCCATAGGACGGTGCCTCGGCGAGGCGCACGTTGCGCGGAATCATGGTCTTGAACACCTTGTCACCGAAGTGCGATTCGAGCTGCGCCGACACCTGCTGCTGCAGCGTGACGCGCGGGTCGAACATCACGCGCAGCAGCCCGATCACCTTGAGCTCGCGGTTCAGGTTGGCGTGCACCTGCTTGATGGTGTTGACGAGGTCGGACAGTCCTTCGAGCGCGAAGTATTCGCACTGCATCGGCACGATCACCCCGTGCGCCGCGCACAGCCCGTTCAGCGTCAGCAGCGACAGCGACGGCGGGCAATCGATCAGCACAAAGTCGTACTCACCCTCGACTTCATCGATGGCCTGCCTGAGCCTGCGCTCGCGATGCTCGAGCTCGACCAGTTCGACTTCGGCACCGGCCAGCTCGCGGTTGGCCGGCAGTACGTCGTACCTGCCGGTCTCGGATTTCTGGCGCGCCTGCGGGATGCTGGCCAGGCCAACCAGCACCTGGTACACGCTATGTTCCAGCGCCTGCTTGTCGATGCCCGAACCCATCGAGGCATTGCCCTGCGGATCCAGGTCGACCAGCAGCACGCGCTGGTCCTGCGCGGCCAGGCCGGCGGCGAGGTTCACCGTGGTGGTGGTCTTGCCCACCCCGCCCTTCTGGTTTGCAATCACGAATACCTTGGCCATATGCTCCTGAGGCTCCTGCTTCAAATCATCCGGCCAGCCTCGTGGCCGGCAGTTCGCGGCGCTGTTTGCAGCGCCACGGCGTAAATCATGCGTGCGCGCCTGCGCGCCGCGACAGCACCACCAGGTGGCGCTCAGCGTCCAGTCCCGGCACACTAAGGCGCGGCACTTCGTCGACTTGCCACTGGGCCATCAGTCCTGCCGCTTCCAGCCGGTCCAGCTCGGCCTGTGGATAAACGCCCTTCATGGCGATCAGCTTGCCGTGCGGCGCGAGCAGCTGCCCCGACAGGTTCACGAAGTCGGTCAGTTCGGCAAAGGCACGCGACGTAATCACGGCAAAGCCATCCGTGTCTTCCAGCTTTTCCACCGGCCCCCAGTGCGCCGCGGCATTTGCCAGTCCAAGCTGGGCGCGGCACTGGGTCAGGAAGGCGGTCTTCTTCTGCACGATATCGACCATCAGCACCGATACGTCGGGACACGCGATTGCCAGCGGCAGCCCGGGCATGCCGCCGCCCGAGCCAACATCCAACACCCTGCCCCGCGCGGGCGTACCTACCTCTGCAGAACGCGCGGCTGCGGCCAAAGCGGGCACTGCCGCGAGCGAATCCAGCATGTGATGCGTAAGCATCTCATCGGGATGGCGGATCGCGGTCAGGTTATAGACGCCGTTCCACTTGCGCAGCAGTGCGAGGTAGTCGAACAGCTTGTTGATCTGTGCCGGTGCCAGTACCAGCCCGATCTCGGCGAGACCGGCTTCGAGGCGACGACGCTGCGTAGCGTCGTCAGTCACGGTGTGTCGAGCGCCCGCCACTCAGGCCGCCTCTTCCGAGGTGCCGCCGGCGGCAGCCGACTCGGCGCGCGCACGTCCGAGCCCCTTCTTCTTCAGGTGTACCAGCAGCAGCGAGATGGCCGCCGGGGTCACGCCCGAGATGCGGGAAGCCTGGCCCAGCGTTTCCGGACGGTGCTGGTTCAGCTTCTGGCTGACTTCGAAGCCCAACCCGCGTACCTCGGTGTAATCCAGGTTCTCAGGCAGGCGCGTCGATTCATTGGCCTCCAGCTTGTCGACTTCGGCTGCCTGGCGAGCGATATAGCCGTGGTATTTGATGCCGATCTCGATCTGCTCACGGATCTGGTCGGCCAACATCGCATCGGCGTCGAGCGGTGTTTCGGGCGCATGGCGGCCACCCTGCAGCGCCATCAGCGACTCATAGCGGACTTCCGGCCGACGCAGCAAGTCGGCCAGGCTGTACTCACGCTCGATCGGCTTGCCCAGTAGCGGCACGGCGTCTTCCGGGGGCAACATGGCCGGGTTGACCCACGTGCTCTTCAGGCGCTCTGTTTCACGTGAAACAGTGTCGCGCTTGCGGTTGAAGGCATCCCAGCGCGCATCGTCGACGACACCCAGCTCACGGCCAACCTCCGTCAGCCGCATGTCGGCGTTGTCCTCGCGCAGGCTCAGGCGGAATTCCGCCCGGCTAGTGAACATGCGGTACGGCTCGGTCACGCCGCGCGTGATCAGGTCATCGACCAGCACGCCCAGGTAGGCCTGGTCGCGGCGAGGCGTCCAGGCATCGCGTTCCCGCACATAGCAACCAGCGTTGATGCCGGCCAGCAGGCCTTGCGCGGCGGCTTCTTCATAGCCGGTGGTGCCATTGATCTGGCCAGCAAAAAACAGGCCGCGGATCGCCTTGCTCTCGAGGGATGATTTCAGGCCGCGCGGATCGAAGTAGTCGTACTCGATGGCGTAACCGGGGCGCAGGATATGCGCGTTCTCCAGACCGCGGATCGAATGCACCAGCTCCAGCTGCACGTCGAACGGCAGGCTGGTCGAGATCCCGTTCGGGTAGAACTCGTTGGTGGTCAGCCCTTCCGGCTCCAGGAAAATCTGGTGGCTTTCCTTGCTGGCAAAGCGATGGATCTTGTCCTCGATGCTCGGGCAGTAGCGCGGCCCTACCCCTTCGATCACACCGGTGTACATCGGCGAACGGTCGAGACCGCCACGGATGATGTCGTGGGTACGGCTGTTGGTATGGGTGATCCAGCAAGGCAACTGCTGCGGATGCTGCTCCGGATGGCCCAGGAACGAGAATACCGGCACCGGATCCAGGTCGCCTGGCTGTTCTTCCATCACCGAGAAGTCGATGGTACGGCCGTCGATGCGCGGCGGCGTACCGGTCTTCAGGCGGCCCTGCGGCAGCTTCAGTTCCTTCAGGCGCGCCGACAGCGATACCGCCGCCGGATCGCCAGCGCGGCCGCCGGTGTAGTTGTCGAGGCCGACGTGGATCTTGCCGTCCAGAAAGGTGCCCGCAGTCAACACCACCGCCCGCCCACGGAAGGCAATGCCTACCTGCGTCATGGCGCCAACGACGCGATCGCCCTCGACCATCAGGTCATCCACTGCCTGCTGGAACAGCATCAGGTTGGGCTGGTTTTCCAGGCGGGTACGAATCGCCTTACGGTACAGCACCCGATCCGCTTGCGCGCGCGTGGCGCGCACCGCCGGCCCCTTGCTGGAGTTGAGGATGCGGAACTGGATGCCGGCCTCATCCGTGGCGGCCGCCATGGCGCCGCCCATCGCATCCACTTCCTTGACCAGGTGCCCCTTGCCGATACCGCCGATGGACGGATTGCAGCTCATCTGGCCCAGCGTCTCGATGTTGTGGGTCAGCAGCAGCGTCTGGCAGCCCATGCGGGCGGCGGCGAGTGCTGCTTCAGTGCCGGCGTGACCACCACCGACGACAATGACATCGAATTCTTTTGGGTAAAGCATGGGACACCTCCTCCGGGAGGCTGGCGGGAAAATACGGGAATGCGAAATTATAGCGGCATTCGACTGGTGGCTTTTCGGCTGCCAACATGTTTCACGTGAAACATGGCGCGGACGCTACCTGGCCGTGGCCGGCAAGCGACGTCTGAGATGCCGCAATGTTCCACGTGAAACAAAAAGGCCGGGCACAAGGCCCGGCCAATGTTTCACGTGGAACCAACTGCTCAAAGGCTGGCGCGGATATACGCGGCCACCTGCCCCGTCACCTTGCCAAGGTCGCGCTGCAAGGTATCGAACCCGGCATTCCGCTCCCGCGTCGCCTCGTCCATATAGAGCGGCCGGCGGATCTCGATCTGCAGGCTGCTGCGCCGCTCGGTTGGCCGCCCGATCTGGGCGATCAACTGGACGCCCTTGTACGGGTCGTTGCGCGCCACCGTGTAGCCCATGCCGCGCAATTCGCGTTCCACCAAGTCGACCAGTCCCGGCTCGCAGGTGGTACCGTCCCGGTCTCCAAGCACGAAGTCCGCCAGCGGGTGCGCGCTGGCGATCTTCAGGCGCTCGTAAGCGTTGTTCGGCATCGAGTGCAGGTTCAGATGCCAGACCGCTCCAAAGCGTCGGTATGCGCCCTCCACGGCCTCGGCGAGCGCCGCGTGGTACGGATGGTAGTAGCGGTCCAGCCGCCCCTGCACTTCCGCCACCGGCAGGCGCCGATCGTAGATCGGCGTGTTCGCGTCGACTCGGCTCCAGACCAGGCCGAAGCCCAGCCTGGTCTTCGGCCCCGGCGCCAGCGCCGTGGGCCATGGGCCGTCCAGCTGGTCCGGATCGATATCGTCGGCCATCCGGTTCGGGTCGATATAGACCCGTGGAAACGTCGCTGCCAACAGCGTGCCGCCGACGGCCGGCACCGCGGCCCACAGCGCATCGACGTGCGTGTCTTCGCCGCCGCGCAGCCGCGCAGTCGGGATCGCCGCGCCGAAATCCTCCGGGTATTCGGTGCCGCTATGCGGCGAGTCGCAGACCAGCGGCAGCGCCTCCCCTTCCGGCAGCCGCACGATGACCGGCGGCAGCGCGCCCTGGTTATTCGCTTCAGCCATGCTTCAGTCCAGCTTGATCTCGGCGGCCTTGGCCACGCGAGCATAGCGCGCCATCGCTTGCTGGATCTGCGCCTTGAACTGCTCCGGCGTGGTCGGCACCAGCGTGCCGCCGGACTCGTCCACCTTGCGCTTGAACTCGGGGTTCTGCATCGCCTTGTGGATGGCCTGGTTCAGCTTGGCGATGATCGCCGGCGGCGTCCCGGCCGGAGCAACGATGCCGAACCAGCCCCCTTCGCCCATGTCCTTGAAGCCCAGCTCGGCATACGTCGGCACGTTCGGCAGCTGTGCCGAGCGCGACGCGCCCAGCACTGCCAGCGCGCGCAGCTTGCCCGATTTCACGTGGGGCAGCGTCGACGACAGGTTGTCGGTGATGGCATTGACCTGCCCTGCCACGGCGTCATTCAGCGCCAGGCCCGCACCCTTGTACGGCACGTGCAGCAGGTCGATCTTGGCCAGCATCATGAAGTTCTCGATGTTGACGTGGCCGAGCGAGCCGGCACCCGGCGAGGCAAAGCTGTACTTGCCCGGGTTGGCCTTGGCCAGCGCGATGAACTCCTGCATGGTCTTGGCCGGCACGCTCGGGTGCACGGCAAACACGCTGGGAATGGCGACCACATTGGTCACCGGCGCGAAGTCCTTGATCGGGTCGTACTTCAGCCTCGGGTACACAGCCGGGTTGGAGCCGTGCGTGCTGACCGTGGCCATGCCGATGGTGTAGCCGTCCGGCGCCGAGCCGGCCACCTGCTCCATGCCAAGCGAACCGCCGGCGCCGCCCTTGTTCTCGACCACGATGGACTGGCCCAGCTCGCGGCCGGCGAATTCGGCCACCAGGCGCGCCGACAGGTCCGTCGAACCGCCTGCGGCAAAGGGCACGATCAAACGGATCGGGCGGGTCGGATAGTTGGCCTGCGCGAAGGCGCTGCCGGCGAACACCAGCGTGGCGGCTGCGGCGCCCGACAGCATCAGTTGGCGGCGCGTCATCGTGGCTCGGTTCATGAGGCTTTCTCCTGTTGTTTTATGCGAAGGAACCGAGCGAGTGTCGGCCGTTTACCGGTTGCGCACAAACGACTATATTGCACGTTTGCATTACCAAAGATCATCCTGTCCGCGCCCCGTAAAGCAATGGCACGCCGCAGGTTCTGCCCTCCCCTTTTCTACGCTGTACCTGCGCCATGCGGCTGCGTTCCCCGTCGATGTCCGAGTTGCATGCCTTTGCCGCCGCGGCAAAGCTGGGCAGCTTCACCCGTGCCGCGGACACGCTGTGCGTCACCCAGGGTGCGATCAGTCGGGCGATCGCCCGGCTGGAGGAACACTTCGGCCAGCCGCTCCTCCAGCGCAATGCACATCGGCTCGTGTTGACCGATGCCGGCCGGAAATTGCTCGATGCCGTGGCCGAACCGCTGGCCGCGATCGAGAACGCCAGCGCGGCCCTGCTCGCTGGCGACCGCCGCCACCGCCTGACACTGTCGGTCGTGCCGACGCTGGCCAGCGTATGGCTGGTGCCGCGCCTGCCGGACTTTCATCGGCGCCATCCGGAAATCCATCTCGACTTCGTTCCCTACCAGCGCGACGAGGATCTCTCGGGCGCCACACCTGACGCCGCCATCCTGGCAGGCGAAGCAGACAAGTGGCCGGGCCTGCAGGCCGACTACGTGATCGGGCGTGAAATGGTGCCGGTCTGCCATCCGGACCGCGCCCGCGCTCGCCGCGAGGCCGGCCGCTGGCAGACGCCGGCGGAGTTGTTGCAGGAGCCCCTGCTCTATCACACGTCAGCGCCGGCCAACTGGCAAAACTGGCTGCGAGCTGCCGGCGTACCCACCGCTGCGCCGATGTTATCCACAGCGTTCGACCAGGTGTCGATCCTGATCCAGGCTGTTCGCGCCGACATGGGGGTCGCGGTGTTGCAGCGATGCCTCGTCAGAGACGAAATTGCTGCGGGACGTGTTTTTGCGCCGTTTGATTTGCCGATTTCGTTGCAACGGGGCTATTTCTTGTGCGCACCGCGTGAGCGCCGTGACCATCCGGCGTTAAACCGATTTCGCGATTGGCTGTTGGAGACCGCGCAGCAAGAAGCTATCCAAGACACTCAAAAACATTCCCACGAAAACTAAACGGCGCTGAAATTATAAAAATAAATTCACCTACCGAATAATTAGGCCGAGACAATCGAAGAAATAGATAGCTTGAGTGACATTCACGGGAGATTAATTCGTCAAGCGAATCAAAGTGTACCCAACCCTGCGCTATGCCCCTGGAAGTCAAAAAACAGGCCTCCAAAACCACTTATCCCCAAAGTTATTCACACGAGAAATGAAAAAGGGCTCGCCTAGGCGAGCCCTCATTCGTCTGGCTATCATCCTTATGGATTAAGCGGCCTTTTTCGCCAATCCAAGATACGTTTCGATCACCTTGGGGTTGGCCGCCAGATCGCCTGCCGGCCCCTCCATCGACATATCCCCGGTCTCGATCACATAGCCGTAGTCCGCCACCTGCAGCGCCGCCCGCGCGTTCTGCTCGATCAGCAGCGTGGCCACGCCGGTCTGACGCAGGTTGCTGATGATGTGGAAGATCTCCCTGACGATCAACGGCGCCAGCCCGAGGCTGGGCTCGTCCAGCATCAGCAGTTGCGGCTTGGCCATCAATGCCCGGCCCACCGCCAGCATCTGGCGCTCGCCGCCTGACAGCGTCCCGGCATCCTGGCGCGCACGCTCGCGCAGGCGCGGGAACAAGTCGTAGACCACATCCATCTGGTCCAGGTAGTTCTTCTCGCCGGCACGCTTGCGGCGGAACGCGCCGAGCAACAGGTTGTCCTCCACCGTCATCGATGCGAACAGCTCGCGCTTCTCCGGCACCAGGCACATGCCGCGCGCGACGCGGCCCTCCACCGGGATGCCCGCCATGTCGTGGCCAAGATAGCTGACCGCGCCGCTCGCCGAGCCATTGACCGGCAGCGCCCCCATGATCGCATTGAGCATCGTGGACTTGCCGGCGCCATTCGGGCCGATCACCGTCACGATCTTGCCGGCTTCCACCTTCAGGTTGGCGCCGTGTACCGCTTCCACCTTGCCGTAGCGGACGTGGAGGTCCTTCACTTCCAGAATCAGGCTCATGTCGCTTTCTCTGTCGCTCCGTTACTCCACGCCACCGAGGTAGGCTTCCAGCACCGCCGGGTTCTTCTGCACTTCCTCGGGCACGCCCTCGGCGATGCGCGTGCCGAACTCCATCACCACCAGCCGGTCGGTCAGGTTCATCACGAAGTCCATGTCGTGCTCGACCAGCAGCACGCTCATGCCTTCGCCCTTGAGCTTGCGCAGCAGGTCCGCCAGCGCCTGCTTCTCCTTGTAGCGCAGCCCGGCCGCCGGCTCGTCGAGCAGCAGCAGCGCGGGGTCGCAGCACAGGGCGCGCGCGATCTCCAGGATGCGCTGCTGGCCCAGCGCCAGGCTGCCCGCTTCCATGTACATGCAGTCGGCCAGGCCTACGCGTTCGAGTTGCCGCTTCGCTTCGAACAGCAGCTTCTCTTCCTCGGCCTTGTTCATGCGCAGGATCGCCGCCGAGACACCGCCTTGCGCACGGAAGTCGCCGCGCAGGTGCGCGCCGATGGCAACGTTCTCCAGCACCGTCATGGTCGGCAGCAGGTGCACATGCTGGAAGGTGCGGCCAATGCCGCGCTTGACGATCTCGCGCGACGGCAGGCCGGAGATTACCTCGCCCCGATAGCGCACCTCGCCACGCGTGACCGGCAGCACGCCCGTCACCAGGTTGAAGGTGGTGGACTTGCCGGCACCATTGGGGCCGATCAGGCCGATGATCTCGCCCGCACGCACCTGGAAGCTGACATCGTTGACCGCGACCAGCCCGCCGAACTCCTTGCGCGCGGCGCGCACGTCGAGGATCAGCTCGCCCGCCTCGGGCTTGCGTCGCACGGCCAGCGCTTCGGCCTGCGCCGGCGCTAGCACCGCGGGGCCTGACGGGAACAGCCGGCGCAGGAATGGCCAGATGCCATCGCGCGCATACTGCAGCAACAGTACCAGCAGCACGCCGAAAACGATGATCTCGAAGTTGCCATTGGCGCCGAGCAGCTTCGGCAGCACGCCCTGCAGCACGTCCTTCAGGATGGTCAGGATGCCGGCACCCAATACCGCGCCCCACACGTGGCCAACGCCGCCGACCACTGCCATGAAGAGATACTCGATGCCGTAGTTCAGGCCGAACGGCGTCGGGTTCACCGCGCGCTGCAGGTGCGCGTAGAGGAAACCCGACACGCACGCCAGGATTGCCGCCACGACGAAGATCACCACTTTCATCCACGCGGTATTGACGCCCATCGCCTCGGCCATCACGCCGCCGCCCTTGAGCGCGCGGATGGCGCGGCCCGGGCGCGAATTCAGCAGGTTCTGCATCGCCAGCACGGCCAGCAGCACCACTGCCCAGATCAGGTAGAACATCGAGCGGCCCGACTGCAGTTCGATGCCGAAGAACGACAGCACCGGGATGCCGTTGATGCCGTCGTACTTGCCCAGGAACTCCAGGTTGCCGAACAGGAAGAACAGCGACAGGCCCCACGCGATGGTCGCCAGCGGCAGGTAGTGGCCGGACATGCGCATGGTGATCAGCCCGATCACATAGGCCGAGGCTACCGTGATCACCAGCCCCACCAGCAGCCCGAACCACGGCGACAGCCCGAACTGCGTGGTCAGGTACGCGGTGCTGTACGCGCCCAGCCCCACGAACGCGGCCTGTCCGAACGATGTCATGCCGCCCACGCCGGTCAGCAGCACCAGCCCGATCGCGACGATGCTGTACAGGCCGATGTAGTTGCCCAGCGTGATCCAGAATTCCGGTGTCGGCAGCACCGGCAGCAACGCCAGCACGACGATGAAGGCGAGCACCAGCAGCCGGTTGCGGTTCAGCCGCGCGCGGCTGCCGGCCTCGGCGCCGGTCACGGCCGCCGCTTGCTTGTCGGTCAGCATGGTCATGGCTTATTCCTCCTCCTCGACATGCTTGCTCGTCAGCGAGCGCCACAGCAGCACCGGAATGATCAGTGTGAAGACGATGACCTCCTTGAACGCACTGGCCCAGAAGGACGAATAGGATTCGAGCAGGCCCACCAGCAGCGCACCCAATGCTGCGACCGGATAGCTCACCAGCCCGCCGACGATGGCGCCGACAAAGCCCTTCAGGCCCACCAGGAAGCCCGACTCGTAATACACCGTGGTCAGCGGCGCGATCAGGACGCCGCACAGCGCGCCCAGTGCCGCAGCCAGCGTGAACGACAGCCGCCCCGCCTGCGTGGTGCCGATCCCGACCAGGCGCGCGCCCAGCCGGTTCACCGCGGTCGCGCGCAGCGCCTTGCCCTGCAGCGTGCGCTCGAAGTAGAAGTACAGCGCGCCGATCAGCAGCGCCGACACGCCCACCACCCAAAGGCTTTGGCCCGAGACGCTGAGCGCGCCCACTTCGAAGCGCGTATCCGAGAACGCCGTGGTGCGCGAGCCCTCGGCGCCGAACATCACCAGCCCCAGTCCCACCAGCGCAAAATGCACCCCGACCGATACGATCAGCAGCACCAGCGTGCTGGCCTCGGCCAGCGGCTGGTAAGCGAGGCGGTACAGCATCGGCCCGAGCGGGATGATGACCAGCAGCGTCAGCGCGATCTGTGCCAGCATCGGCAGCGGCTGCGCGCCGTATTGCTGGACCACCCAATGCACCGCCAGCGGGAACACCAGGTACTTGCCGGCCAGCACCGCCAGCCGCTGGCCCAGCGTGCGCCGCAGCTCGGCGCTGCGCAGCACGGTCACGGTTTCATAGACGAACGTCAGCGCGCCCATGGCCAGCAGCAGCCAGGTGGTCTGCGGCGCATGCCCGGCCTGCATCGCGGCCAGCGTCAGCGCGCCGTAGGCAACGAACTCCCCTTGCGGGATGAAGATGACGCGCGTCACCGAGAACACCAGCACCAGGGCCAGTGCCAGCAGCGCGTAGATCGCGCCCGAGGTGATGCCGTCCTGCGCCAGGATGGCGGCGATAGATAGGTCCATTGTCTCCCCGTATCGTTGAAATACCTGCCTGCTTCGAAGGGGGCCGACAGGGTGCTGCGCGCGGTGGGATTTACGAAATGGTAAACGGGTTGCCCATTGCGGAAATACTCGGCAACCCTAGGTATGGCGGTGAGGCAGAAAAAAAGCGCATGGCATCACCCATGCGCCCTGCTTCACCCCAGCTTCACTGTCACTCGGGAAAGTGAGTGCGGCGGCTTATTTCAGCAGCTTCCACTTGCCGTCGACGATCTGCACCATCACGCGTGCGCGCTGGTCAAAGCCGAGGTGGTCGGTGGTGCTCATGTTCATGATGCCGTGCGACACCGGCAGGTTCCTGGTCTGCTCCATGGCGTCGCGCAGCGCCTTGCGGAATTCCTTGGTGCCGGGCTGCCCCTTCTTGAGCGCCTCGGGGATGGCGTGCTGCAGGATCAGGCCCGCATCCCAGGCATGGCCGCCGAAGGTCGAAACCTGGCCGCCGAAGGCCTTCTCGTAGGCGGTCTTGTAGGCCATGGCCGGCTTCTTCACCGGGTTGCTGTCGGGCAGTTGTTCCGCCACCAGCAGCGGGCCGGCCGGCAGGAACGTGCCTTCGCAATCCTTGCCGCACACACGCAGGAAGTCGGCGTTGGCAACGCCGTGAGTCTGGTAGACCTTGCCCTTGTACCCACGCTCCTTCAGCGTCTTGGCGGGCAGCGCCGCGGGCGTACCCGAGCCTGCGACCAGCACGGCGTCGGCGTTGGCGCTCATCATCTTCAGCACCTGGCCGGTCACCGAGGTGTCGGTGCGGGCAAAGCGCTCGTTGGCGACCACCTTGATCTTGCGCATCTCCGCCACCTTGGCGAATTCCTGCGCCCAGCTGTCGCCATAGGCGTCCGCGAAGCCGATGAAGGCCACCGTCTTCACGTTGTTGTTGCCCATGTGCTCGGCAATCGCGGTGGCCATGTGCGAGTCATTCTGCGGCGTCTTGAAGATCCAGGCGCGCTTGGCATCCATCGGCTCGATGATGCGGGCCGAGGCGGCCATGGTGATCATCGGCGTATCGTTCTCGGCGACCACGTCGACCATGGCCAGCGAATTCGGCGTCACGGTGGAACCGACCACCACGTCGACCTTGTCTTCGCTGATCAGCTTGCGGGTGTTCTTGACCGCGGTGGTGGTGTCGGAAGCGTCGTCCAGGACGATGTACTCGATCTTCTTGCCCGCGACTTCCTTCGGCATCAGCGTGAAGGTGTTCTTCTCCGGAATACCCAGCGAAGCCGCCGGCCCGGTTGCCGACACCGTGACCCCGACCTTGACCTGTGCCTGGGCGGCGCCGGCAGCCAGGCAGGCCGCCGCGATTGCCAGCAGGCTGGCGCGCTTGAAATCCATCTTGTCTCCTTCGGTTCCTGAAACGAAAAGGCATCCGTCCGGCGTCCACCGGCGGATGCCCGGGTTCACTGAACCGGATGAATCGCGCCCGAGGGGCTGCGCAGCAAGGTCGTAGGCTAGGCGCAAAGCGCAGCAATAGCAAAGCTATTGCGAGCATTTGCAACGACGCATACGGCCTTGAGGCGCAGCCCCGCGGGTGCGTATCTCATCCGGTTCAGTGGACCTGTGCCGACCCCTCGGGTCTGCGCAGGCACATCGCCGGCACCTGCGCTACTGCCAGGAACGATGACACACCGTTCCCCATTTCCCGTCCACGCCGAGAACCGCTCGCCGCTGGCGAACCGGCCCATTTCCCCCGGAATTGGCGCTTCTGTCATTCGCCGACCGTGCGGTCGGGAATGCGAATCGAGTCTATCACAGCGACTTGACGCGAAAAGCAGGATTAACCCGCATCAAGACTGTGCTCAGTTGCTCAGCGCGCAAAGGCATCCCATGCCGTCTTCAGGATCAGCGCGCTTACCACCACGATAAACACCTTGCGCACGAACGCGCTGCCATGGCGCAGCGCCAGCCGGCTGCCGACCTGGCTGCCGGCGACATTGGCCACTGCCATCACCAGCCCCAGCTGCCACCAGATATGGCCCTTGCTGGCGAGCA
Organism: Cupriavidus phytohabitans; assembly: GCF_017815025.1. Lineage (NCBI taxonomy): Bacteria > Pseudomonadati > Pseudomonadota > Betaproteobacteria > Burkholderiales > Burkholderiaceae > Cupriavidus > Cupriavidus phytohabitans. Next base: position 133,650 of record NZ_JAGIQB010000008.1, on the reverse strand, counting down.
GCAGCAACGCCGCCAGGTTGGTGGCAAGGTTGACCAGCTTGGTCGACGCCGCGGCATGCAGGAAATCGTAGCCGAACACGCGCACGAATACGATCATCAGGAAGCTGCCGGTGCCGGGACCAAACACGCCGTCGTAGAAGCCGAGCACCGCGCCGGCAAGCAACGCCGCGAACCGTTCCCGGCCGCCTTTCAGCGTCGGCGCATGCTCCGCACCCAGGTCCTTCTTGGCCAGCGTATACACCAGCAGCGTCACCAGGATGAACGGCAGCGCCTTGCGCATCGGCTCGGCCGGGATCATGGTCAGCGCCCACGCGCCGGCCATCGAGAAGACAAAGGCCGCCACCACCGCTGGCGCGGTCGCGCCCCAGTAGATGCGCACGCTGCGGCCGTAGCGCAGCGCGGCGTTGGCGGTGCCGGCGATCGAGCCTACCTTGTTGGTCCCCAGCAGCGTTGCCGGCGCCATGCCGGGATAGGCGGAGAACAGTGCCGGGATCTGGACCAGGCCGCCGCCGCCGGCGACCGCGTCGATCGTGCCGGCGAGAAAGGCGGCAACCGCCAGGAATGCGAACTCCATCATTGCAGGAACGGGGAAAGGAAAGCGGAGGAAAAAGACGGGTGAGCTAGCGCCGGCTCAGCCGAGCACCTTGGCCGCCGGCACAAGATTGCGCAGCCACATGCCGCCGGCATGCAGGGCAAAGCCGGGCGGCGCGCCGCCTTGCGAGCCGGCCAGCGCCGGGGCGAGCAGCGCATGGCGGATGCCATGGGCGCGCCCCCACTCGGCCAGCGTCTCGCAGCTGGCGTCCAGGCAGGCGCGTGCCATGCCTGCATCAAGGCCGGGGCGTACCCACCATTCCGTGGCCAGGGCGGCGAGACCGGCCAGTTCCAGGCTTGGCACCAGTGCCACCGGCAGGCAGGCCAGCACATCGTCCGGCGCGGCGCCATGGGCCAGCAGGCAGATCCCGCGTCCGGACTGCGCCAGCAGCTCGTCCAGCATCAGCCGCCGCGCCCTGGCCGCTGGCACAGGCAACGGCTGCACGCCTGCCAGCCACGCCTCCAGCATGGCGCCATCGGCACTTTGGCCCGCGCGTACCCACAACTGCGGCATGGGCCGCCGCGGTGCGGCGTCAGGACAAGCCGGGTCGTCCGGAAGCGGCGGGTCTTGGGAATCAGGGGGATAAGCAGGCATGGCGGGCAACGGAAAGCGCCTGCATTGTCGCATGTGGCGGGGACCGGGGTGATGCCGATCCGGCATGGATGCCCCGAAATGAGGCGAATACGGCATAGACGAGGCATTGAGACTCGCTGCCGAGAGGCGAAGCACCAATGAAAAAAGCGTTGCCGAGGATCACCCGGCAACGCCCTTTATTTTATAACGCTGCTACCCGACACCGGGTGCGCGCCTGTCGTCTCCTCGCTTCCGCCTCCATTTAACCTGCGAAAACCGTATATGGAATGTAACGAAGCGGTGCACCGAGGACAAGCTAGAAAAAACCCTAGCCCCAGAATCGGGCATGTCGTCCCACGATCACTCGTGTTTGCGGCTGAACAGGGCCTGCAGTTCGCCCATGATGCCACGGCGGAAGGTCAGCACGCAGATCACGAAGATCACGCCGGTCACCATCGTTACCGACTCGCCCAGCGTGTTGAACCATTGCAGGCCGGTGGCCGAGGCCAGGAAGCTGCCGATGTCGCCCAGCTTGTTTTCCAGCGCCACGATGACGAAGGCGCCGACGATCGGGCCCGACAAGGTGCCCAGGCCGCCCACCAGCGTCATCAGGATCACCGAGCCGGACATCGACCAGTGCACGTCGGTCAGCGTCTCGAAGCCCAGCACCAGCGCCTTGATCGAGCCGGCCAGCCCCGACAGCGCCGCCGACAGCACGAAGGCGGTCAGCTTGAAGCGGTCGACATCGTAGCCCAGCGAGATCGCCCGCGGCTCGTTCTCCTTGATTGCCTTCAGGATCTGGCCGAACGGCGAATGCACCGTGCGCACGATCAGCGCAAAGGCCGCGACGATGATCACCAGCGCCACGTAGTACAGCGTCAGGTCGTCGGACAGCGGCAGCACGCCGAACAGCTTGCCGCGCGGGATACCCTGCAGCCCGTCCTCGCCGCCGGTGAACGGCGCCTGCAGGCAGATAAAGAACAGCATCTGCGCCAGCGCCAGCGTGATCATCGAGAAGTAGATGCCCTGGCGGCGGATCGCCAGCGAGCCGACCACATAGCCGATCAGCGCGCCGGTGGCCGTGCCCAGCAGCAGCCCGATCTCTGGCGTCACACCCCAGGCCTTCATGGCATGGCCGGCCGCGTAGCCGGCACCGCCGAAGAAGGCGGCATGGCCGAACGACAGCAGCCCGGTATAGCCGATCAGCAGGTTGAACGCGCACGCAAACAGCGCGAAGCACAGCACCTTGAGCACGAATACCGGATAGGCACCCGCCAGCGGCGCGGCGATCAGCGCCAGCAGCAGCAATCCGTACAACAGTTTCTTCTGCACGCCCTGTCCCTTTCCTGCCTGGCCCGCGTTGGCAGCCACCGGCTGCGTCGATGATGTGGTTGGTGCGCTCATCACTTCTCCTTCCCGAACAGCCCGGCCGGGCGCAGCAGCAGCACGATCACCATGATGAAGAACACCACGGTCGACGATGCTTCAGGATAGAACACCTTGGTCAGGCCCTCGACCACGCCCAGCCCCAGGCCGGTGAGAATCGAACCCATGATCGAACCCATGCCGCCGATCACCACCACCGCGAACACGATGATGATCAGGTTCTGGCCCATCAGCGGCGAGATCTGGATCACCGGCGCGGCCAGCACCCCGGCAAACGCGGCCAGTGCTACGCCGAAGCCGTAGGTCAGCGTCACCATCAGCGGCACGTTGACGCCGAAGGCCTCGACCATCTTGGGATTTTCGGTGCCGGCGCGCAGGTAGGCGCCCAGCTTGGTCTTCTCGATCACGTACCAGGTGGCAAAGCACACCACCAGCGACGCCACCACGACCCAGGCGCGATAGTTCGGCAAGATCATGAAGCCGAGGTCGGTCGCCCCCTGCAGCGCGTCGGGCGTCTGGTACGGCAGGCCCGAAACGCCGTAGACCGAGCGGAAGATGCCCTCGATCACCAGCGTGATGCCCAGCGTCAGCAGCAGGCCGTAGATGTGGTCGAGCTTGTAGATCCAGCGCAGCATGGTCTTCTCGATCACCACCCCGATGGCGGCGACGACCAGCGGCGACAGCAGCAGCATGATCCAATAGTTGAGCCCGGCGTACTCCATGCCCATCCAGGCCAGCACCGCACCCAGCATGAAGAGCGCGCCGTGCGCGAAATTGATGACGTTGAGCAGGCCGAAGATGACCGCCAGGCCCAGGCTCAGCATCGCATAGAAGGCGCCATTCACCAGCCCCAGCAACAGCTGGGAAAGCATGGCAGGCAGGGGAATTCCGAAGATGTCCATGGGCATCCGTTGCTGGTTGTGTCTCCCCTCTCCCGCGTGGGGGAGAGGGGTTGGGAGAGAGGGCCACCGCGCAAGAGGCTGCCGACTTCAAAACCGGCGCATGCGGGCCTCAGGACCGCTGCCGGAAGTTTGGTTGTGCCACGCGCCTGCTAGCGCCGGCCCTCTCCCCCTGCCCCTCTCCCGCAAGCGGGAGAGGGGAGCAAACCGTCGCAGTGTCGACGGATCTTACTTCTTCAACATCGCGCACTTCGACTCGGCCACCGTCGTAAATGCCTGGTCGCCCGGGATGGTTGCCACCACCTTCAGGTAATCCCACGGCTTCTTCGACTCGGCCGCGGTCTTCACCTGCATCAGGTACATGTCGTGGATGCCACGGCCGTCCTGGCGGATATAGCCCTTGGTATAGAAGTCGTTGATCTTCATCTTCTTCAGCTCGGCCATGACCTTGTCCGGATCGTCGGTCTTGGCTGCTTCCACCGCCTTCAGGTAGGTGCTGGCCGCCGAATAATCCGCCGCCTGCAGGCTGCTCGGCATCTTCTTCATCTTGCCGAAGAAGCGGTTGGCGAACTTGCGGGTGTCGTCGTTCATGTCCCAGTACCAGCTGTCGGTCATCAGCAGGCCTTCGGTGTTCTTCAGACCCAGGCTGTGGATGTCGTTGATGAACATCAGCAGGCCGGCGATCTTCATCGTCTTGGTGATGCCGAATTCCTTGGCCGCCTTGATCGCGTTGATGGTGTCGCCGCCGGCGTTGGCCAGGCCCAGGATCTGCGCCTTGGAGGACTGCGCCTGCAGCAGGAACGACGAGAAGTCCGACGCAGACAGCGGATGGCGCACCTGCCCCGCCACCGTGCCGCCACTGGCCTTCACCACCGCGGCGGTGTCGCTTTCCAGCGAGTGGCCAAAGGCGTAGTCGGCGGTCAGGAAGAACCACGACTTGCCGCCCTGCTTGACCACCGCGCTGCCGGTGCCCTTCGCCAGCGCCACCGTGTCATAGGCGTAGTGCACCGTGTACGGCGAGCACTCTTCGTTGGTCAGGCGCGCGGTGCCGGCGCCGATGTTGATATAGACGCGCTTCTTCTCCGACGCGACCTTGTTCATCGCCAGCGCGGTGCCCGAGTTGGTGCCGCCCAGCAGCATGTCCAGGCCCTGCTGGTCCATCCATTCGCGCGCCTTGGAGGCGGCGATGTCGGCCTTGTTCTGGTGGTCGGCGGAAACGATCTCGATGGGCTTGCCCAGCACCTTGCCGCCGCGGTCCTCGATCGCCATCTTGATGGCTTCCAGGCCGCCGGGGCCGTCGATGTCGGCATACAGGCCCGACATGTCGGTGATATAGCCGATCTTCACGGTGTCGCCGGATACCTGCGCGGCAGCGCCGAACGAAACCGCACCCATGGCAATAGCCGCCATCGCGGCCGCGAGCCGAGTCTTTTTCATCTCTATGTCTCCTGATTTGCGGCGGCGATGCGCCACCCGTTCCTGCCAAACATCAACGATCCGGGTATCGGTCAGATCCCGGAATCAGACCCCGAGCAATTCATGCAGCACCGGCATCTTTGCCTGCAGTTCGCTGGCATCGAAGCGTTCGACGATGCTGCCGTGCTCCATCACGTAGAAGCGGTCGGCCAGCGGCGCGGCGAAGCGGAAGTTCTGCTCCACCATCACCACCGTGTACCCCTTCTGCTTGAGCATCCGGATCATGCGCGCCAGCGCCTGCACGATCACCGGCGCCAGCCCTTCCGAGATCTCGTCGAGCAGCAGCAGGTTGGCGCCGGTGCGCAGGATGCGCGCCACCGCCAGCATCTGCTGCTCGCCGCCCGACAGGCGCGTGCCCTGGCTCTGGCGGCGCTCCTTCAGGTTGGGAAACATGTCATAGATCTCGGCCTCGCTCATGCCCGAGTCCGTACCCTTGAGCTGCGGCGGCAGCAGCAGGTTCTCCTCGCATGACAGGCTGGAGAAGATCGCGCGCTCTTCGGGGCAATAGCCGATGCCGTAGTGCGCGATCTTGTGCGTCGGCAGGCCGATGGTCTCGTTGCCGTTGACCTTGATCGAGCCCTTGCGCGCGCCGGTCAGGCCCATGATGGCGCGCAGCGTGGTGGTGCGGCCGGCGCCGTTGCGGCCCAGCAGCGTCACCACTTCGCCGCGGTTCACGGTGAGGTCGACGCCGTGCAGGATGTGCGATTCGCCGTACCAGGCCTGCAGGCCCTTGATTTCGAGTGCGGGAGTGTTGTTCGTGCTCATCGTATCGTCCCCGCTTCAGTGCGCGCCCTGCAGCTCGGCATCGGCCGTGCCCATGTAGGCCTCCATCACGCGCGGGTCCTTCGACACCTCGGCGTAAGGCCCCTCGGCCAGGATCGCGCCCCGCTGCAGCACGGTGATCTTGTCGGCGATCGACGAGACCACGCTCATGTTGTGCTCGACCATCAGGATGGTGCGGCCGGCGGAGACCTTCTTGATCAGCTGCGTGACGCGGTCGACGTCCTCATGGCCCATGCCCTGGGTGGGCTCGTCGAGCAGCATCAGCTCGGGCTCCATCGCCAGCGTGGTGGCAATCTCCAGCGCGCGCTTGCGACCGTACGGCAGGTTCACCGTCAGCGTCTGCGCGAACTCGGTCAGCCCCACCTGCTCGAGCAGCTCCATGGCGCGGTCGTTGAGCACATCGAGCGAGCGCTCGCTGCGCCAGAACTGGTAAGCGGTGCCGAGCTGGCGCTGCAGCCCGATGCGCACGTTCTCCATCACCGTCAGGTGCGGGAACACCGCCGAGATCTGGAACGAGCGAATCACGCCGCGGCGCGCGATCTGCGCGGGCTTTTCGCGGGTGATGTCGATGCCGTTGAATACGATGGTGCCGGTGGTCGGCTCCAGGAACTTGGTGAGCAGGTTGAAGCAAGTGGTCTTGCCTGCGCCGTTGGGGCCGATCAATGCATGGATCGAGCCGCGACGCACCCGGAGGTTGACGTCGCTCACCGCGGTGAACCCCTTGAACTCCTTGGTGAGGTTCCGCGTTTCCAGGATGGTTTCCTGCTGGTTCATGTCTCCTGCCCGCCCTTCGTTGTACGCCGGGTGATGCCCGGCACTGACTGATGGTCCGAACCGGCCTGTAGGCCCTGTGCCGCGTCCGTCAGGCACGTCCGTGGTCGCGGCGTGCTGCGGTGTCTTTGTTATGGCTGTGCGGGGCGGCTCCCGCCGGAGAACGAGACCAGCACAATGTGCTGCCCCCCACCCTCCGAGGCGTCTATTGTGTGCGCCTGTTGCATCGCAAAACATCGGGGTTTGCACTATGAAACATGAACCAAGTGTCAGTTTTTTTGCAGGCGCACATGGTCAGCAAACGCCACCCGGCGCCTGCGCGCTTTCGCGCCCCGATTTCCCATGCTGCGCACCCTGCGCCTGCCACCTTCAGGCGCTTTCCGCCGCGGCGAGTGGCGCCGGCGCCATCGCTCCCGCCGCCCCCGCGCCGCGCCGGCGGTCTTCGCGGATCATGTCGCTGGCACGTTCGGCAATCATGATGGTGGGGGAATTGGTATTGCCCGAGGTGATCAGCGGCATCACCGAGGCATCGACCACGCGCAGTCCCTCTATGCCGAACACCCGCAGCCGGTTGTCGACCACCGCCATGCCGTCGTCGCTGCGACCCATCTTGCAGGTGCCGACGGGATGGAAGATGGTGGTGCCGATGCTGCCGGCGGCTTCGGCCAGTTCTTCGTCGGTCTGGAATGCGGCACCCGGCAGGTATTCCTCGGGCTGGTACGGCGCCAGCGCCGGCGATGCCACGATGCGGCGCGTCAGGCGCAGCGAATCGGCGGCGACACGCCGGTCTTCGTCGGTCGACAGGTAGTTGGGCGCGATCACTGGCGCATCGTGGTAATCGGCGCTGCGCGCATGCACGCTGCCACGCGACGTCGGCCGCAGGTTGCAGGCACTGGCGGTGAAGGCATTGAACGCGTGCAGCGGGTCGCCGAACTTGTCCAGCGACAGCGGCTGCACGTGGTACTCCACGTTCGGCCGTGCCTGCGACGGATCCGAGCGCGCGAATGCCCCCAGCTGCGACGGCGCCATGCTCATCGGCCCGCTCTGGTTGAAGGCGTACTCGACACCGATGCACAGCTTGCCCCACAGGCTGGAGGCGCGCGTGTTGAGCGTACGCACGCCGTTGACCTTGACCACGGTGCGCAGCTGCAGGTGGTCCTGCAGGTTTTCGCCCACGCCGGCCAAGGCGTGGCGTACGTCGATGCCCAGTGCGCGCAGCCGTTCCGGCTGGCCGATGCCGGACAGCTCCAGCAACTGCGGCGTATTGACCGCGCCGGCAGAGAGGATGACTTCATGCCGCGCAGCCGCGGCATGCGGCTGCCCGCCGCCGATATATTGCACGCCAGTGCAGCGGCGCCCGTCGAAGGTGAGCGCGCTGACTTGCGCGCCGGTGACGATGGTCAGGTTCGGGCGCTCCGACGCGCGGCGCAGGAAGGCCTTGGCGGTGTTCCAGCGGATGCCGCGGCGCTGGTTGACTTCGAAATAGCCGACGCCAAAGTTATCGCCCCGGTTGAAGTCGTCGGTACGCGGGATGCCGGCTTGTTCTGCTGCATCGGCAAAGCGCTCGAGGATGTCCCAGCGCAGCCGCTGCGCTTCGACGCGCCACTCGCCGTGGGCGCCATGGAATTCGCTTGGGCCGCGGTGGTGGTCTTCGCAGCGTTTGAACAGCGGAAGCACGTTGTCCCATTTCCAGCCGTCGTCGCCGGACAGGCGGGCCCATTCGTCGTAGTCTTCACGCTGGCCGCGCATGTAGATCATGCCGTTGATTGACGAGCATCCGCCCAGCACGCGGCCGCGGGGGTAGCCCAGCGAGCGGCCGTTCAGGCCGGCTTCGGCTTCGGTGCGGTAGAGCCAGTCCGTGCGGGGGTTGCCGATGCAATACAGGTAGCCTACCGGGATGTGGATCCAGTGGTAGTCGTCTTTGCCGCCTGCTTCCAGTAGAAGGACGTTGATGTCAGGGTCCTGGGTCAGGCGGTTGGCCAGGACACAGCCGGCTGAGCCGGCGCCCACGATGATGTAGTCGAATGTCTCCATGGCGGGTTTGGTTTGCATTTTGGTCTTCTGTGCTGACGGCCAGGCATCTGGCGGATATTTGATGCGCCCGATTCCGCCCTGAAGGGCGGAACCGGGCATAGAAACAACCACCAGATTCCCAGCCGCAGCCCTACACAAAAAACATCACTTAGCCACCGGCATCGTAAATTCCGCCCCCTTGGCAATGGAATCCGGCCACCGCTGCATCACACTCTTATAACGCGTATAGAACCGCACCCCCTCCTCCCCATACGCATGGTGGTCCCCAAACAACGACCGCTTCCATCCACCAAACGAATGCCATGCCATCGGCACAGGGATGGGAACATTAATCCCAACCATACCTATCTGGATCTGCCGCGCAAACGCCCGCGCAATCCCACCGTCGCTGGTATAGCAGGACACCCCATTGCCGAACTCATGCGCATTGATCAGCGCCACCGCCTCGGCAAAGTCATGCACCCGCACCACCGACAGCACCGGCCCGAAGATCTCTTCCTTGTAGATGGTCATGTCGGGCGTGACGTGATCGAACAGCGTGCCGCCGACATAGAACCCGTTCTCATGCCCGTCGACCTTGTGCCCCCGCCCATCGGCCACCAGCGTCGCCCCTTCTTCCACACCCCTGGCGATATACCCCTCGACCTTGGCCTTGTGCGCCCCCGTCACCAGCGGACCCATTTCGGCGTCCGACTCCATGCCGTTGCGGATCTTCAGCGCACGCGCCCGCTCCGCCAGCCGCGGCACCAGCTTGTCGGCAACGTCACCCACGGCCACGGCCACAGAGATCGCCATGCAGCGCTCGCCCGCCGAGCCATAGGCCGCACCAATCAGCGCATCGACTGCCTGGTCCAGATCCGCATCCGGCATCACCACCAGGTGGTTCTTGGCCCCGCCCAACGCCTGCACCCGCTTGCCATGCCTGGTCCCTTCCGTATAGATGTACTCGGCAATCGGCGTCGACCCGACAAACGACAACGCCTGCACATCCGGATGCGCCAGCAGCGCATCGACCGCTTCCTTGTCGCCCTGCACGACATTGAACACGCCATCGGGCAAGCCGGCCTGGCGCAGCAGATCCGCAATCAGCAAGCTCGGCGACGGATCCCGCTCCGACGGCTTCAGCACGAACGTATTGCCGCAGGCCAGCGCCACCGGGAACATCCACATCGGCACCATCACCGGGAAATTGAACGGCGTGATCCCCGCCACCACGCCCAGCGGCTGGCGCAGGTTCCAGTTGTCGATGCCGCCGCCGACGTTGTCGGTGAAATCCGTCTTGAGCAGGTTGGGAATGCCGCAGGCAAACTCCACCACCTCGATGCCGCGCGTGACTTCGCCCTTGGCATCGGAGAACACCTTGCCGTGCTCGCGCGTGATCAGCGCGGCCAGGTCGTCATGGTGCTGGTCGAGCAGTTCCTTGAACTTGAACAGGATGCGCGCCCGGCGCAGCGGCGGGGTCTCGGACCATGCGGGAAACGCGGCCTTGGCGGCGGCCACGGCGTCGGCAACGTCCTGCGCGGTGGCAAGCGCCACGCGCGCGGCAACTTCGCCGATCGCCGGGTTGAAGATATCGGCCAGGCGCTGCGACGCACCACGCGTCTGCCGGCCTCCGATGAAATGTCCAACGGTAGTTTGCACAGCGCTGGCTTCTGCAAGGATGTCTTCCACTTCCACTCCTGCTTGAAACGGGATATCGAGGATCGGCCGCTTCATTGCGCGCGGTAATAACATCGCCGCAACGTCGTCTGCCGCACCTGGCGCAGCGGGCCGTGTTGAGCGCAAGCTTGGTGCAGTTGCACCGCCTCGTCCAATGATTTATCGTCAAACGCAATATAAGCTGTGCTAAATATTGCGCCGCACCACTCGCGCAATCGAACCGCCCCCATTGCCTTGGACCTCCACCACCTGCGCGCATTCGTCGCCATCGCCCGCGAAGGCAACCTCACCCGCGCCGCGCAGCGGCTGCACCTGACCCAGCCCGCGGTCAGCCTCCAGCTCAAGGCGCTGCAGTCGGCGTGGCGCATCAAGCTGTTCGAACGCACCGCCGCCGGCCTGACGCTGACCGCGGACGGCGCTGCGCTGCTGCCGCTGGCCGAACGCATCCTCGACGGCGTCGGCGACCTGCAGCACACCGTCAATGCCATGCATCACACGGTGCGCGGGCGCCTGGCGATCGGCACCATCCTCGACCCGGAATTCACGCGGCTGGGACCAATGCTGCGCACACTGGTCGAGCGCCATCCGCAGATCAGTACCGAGCTGCGCCACGGCATGTCGGGCTGGGTGCTGCAACAGGTACGCAGCGGCGCGCTCGACGTCGGCTTCTACCTGGGCCAGCCGTCCGATGCGAGCTTCCATGCGCTCACGCTGACGCCCTTTTCGTATTACGTGGTCGCGCCCAAGGGCTGGAAGGAGCGCACCGCGCTGCGCTCATGGGCGCAGCTGGCAACACTGCCGTGGATCTGGACGCCGCCCGAGTCGGCGCATAACCGCCTGCTGTGCGAGCGCTTCGCGCAGGCGGGTGTCGACCCGGCCGGCGTACCCAAGGTGGCGCACGTGGACCAGGAAGCGTCGATGCTGGACCTGGTCCGTTCCGGCGTGGGACTTTCGCTGGTACGCGATTCGATTGCGCTGCGCGAGTCGCATGCGCATGGACTGGCGATCGTCGAGGGCATGTCTGTGCGGACCGAGCTGACCCTGGTATGCCTGGCGACGCGCCGCGACGACCCGGTGGTGGCCGCGGTGTTCGGTGTGGCGGAGTCGGTGTTCCGGACTTAGGCCGGTGGCGGCTTGGCGGTCGCGGAAGGTTGCAGGTGCCGCTGCAGCCAGTCGCTCAGCGCCGCGAACACTTCGCTACGCAATGGCTGCGCTTCATTGAAGATCTCGTGGTAGCCGTGCGGATACCAGACCTCGTCACGCAGGTCGGGCGGCGCATTGTCGAAGAAGCTGCGGCTGCCCGCCGGATCGACCACGCGGTCGGCGCCGCCGACCAGCATCAGCATCGGTGCCTCCAGCCGCGCGGCATCGGCCTGTGCCTGCGCCATGCCGCCGATAAAGCTCTCCAGCACGCTGGCGGTGATGGTGGTCTGCACCAGCGGGTCGGCGCGGTAGGCCGCCACCACGGCCGGGTCGTGCGAGAGGTGCCGCGCGTCGATCGGGTTGGGCACGCGCAGCCGCGGCGCCAGCGCCAGCAGCACGCGGTGCAGCGCCAGCATCGGCCGCGACAGCCGCAGCGCCAGCGCGGGCGATGACAGCACCAGCGCGCGCACCGGGCGCACGCGCGCCGTAGCAAAGCGCGCAGCGATCAGCCCGCCCATGCTGTGGCCGAGCAGGATTGGCAGCTCGTTCCAGCCATGCAGCGCGGCGTCGTAGACCTCGGCCAGGTCCTCGAGATAGATGTCGGGATGATCGGCCACCATGCGCGCGCCGCCGCTGGCGCCGTGGCCGCGCAGGTCGAACGCGCGCACGCGCAATCCCAATCCGCACAGCAGGTCGGCGACGTGCTGGTAGCGGCCGGCGTGTTCAGCGAGCCCGTGCACCAGCAGCACCGAGCCAAGCGGTTCGACAAAGCGGCCGGGATCGGGCAGCCAGGTGCGCAGCAGCAGTTCGGTGCCATCGCGCATGCGCTGGCGGCTTTGCACGGGTGCGTGCGCAATGGCGGGGCCAGCGGCTGTGGTGGTGCCTGCGGCCTCGGCAGCGCCCGTAGAACCAGCGGAAGCGTGATCGTCCGTCATCGGTTGTGCCATGCGCTACGGTCTCCTCTGCGGCCAGGCCTGCGTGTGCGCCGGCATTGCTGCAGGCCAAAAGACAATCAGTGACAGCCGTGTCCTTCCCGCTCCGCGTGGCGCGTGCCGCCGATGTCAGGCACGTCCGCGATATCGGCCAGGATCGGGCAATCCGGCCGCTCGTCCCCGCTGCAATGCTGCGCCAGTTGCCGCAATGTATCGCGCATCGCGGCCAGTTCGGCGATGCGCTGCTCCAGATCGGCCACGTGCTTCAGCGTCAGCGCCTTGACATCGGCGCTGGCGCGGCCGCGGTCGCGCCACAGCGACAGCAGGTTGCGGATTTCGTCCAGCGAGAAGCCCAGATTACGGGCGCGCCGCACGAAGCGCAAGGTATGCACCGCGCGTTCGTCATAGCGCCGATAGCCGCCCTCGGTGCGCGGCGGTGCCTCCACCAGCCCGATCGATTCGTAGTGCCGGATCATCTTGGCCGACACGCCCGACGCCTGCGCCGCTTCGCCGATATTCATCGCTCGCCTCCCGGTGCCGTGGCCGTGGCGCCGGATTGAGGATGCCAGCGCCGCAGCAGCAAGGCGTTGCTGACCACACTGACGCTGGAGAACGCCATTGCCGCGCCCGCCACCACCGGGTTCAGCAGCCCCGCCGCCGCCAGCGGAATGCCTACCACGTTGTAGAAGAATGCCCAGAACAGGTTCTGCCGGATCTTGCGCACGGTGCGGTGCGAAACCGCCAGCGCATCGGCCACCAGCGCCGGGTCGCCGCGCATCAGCGTAATGCCGGCGGCGTGCATGGCCACGTCGGTGCCGGTGGACATGGCGATGCCGACATCGGCCGCCGCCAGCGCCGGCGCGTCATTGATGCCGTCGCCCACCATCGCCACCACCGCGCCGCCCTGCCCCAGTGCCTGCACGCGCGCGGCCTTGTCCTCGGGCAATACCTCGGCCTGCACGTCGTCGAGACCAAGCTCGCGCGCCACCCGCGCCGCCGCGCCGGCGTTATCGCCGGTCAGCATCACGGTGCGCACGCCCGCCGCGCGCAGCCGGGCAATCGCCTCGGGTGCGCCCGGCTTGATCGCATCGCCGAACGCGACCAGCCCGACGACGCGCGGCGGCGTGGTCTCGACCAGCCACGACACGGTGCGGCCTTCGTCGCGCAGCCGCTGCGCCACCGGCGCCAGCGTACCCGCTTCCGCGCCCAGCGATTCACGCAACCGTTCGCTGCCGAGCTGCAGCGGCTTGCCGTCGACCACGCCGGCAATGCCGCGGCCCGGCAGCGCCTGGACGTCCTCGGCCCTGGGCACGGCGATGCCGCGCGCCCGCGCCGCAGCCAGCACCGCGCGGGCCAGCGGGTGTTCGCTGCCGGCCTGCAGCGCGGCCAGACGCGCCAGCAGCACGCCGCCGTCGGCATCGGCAGGACTGGCGGCATGCAGCGCCACCACTTCGGGCTTGCCGACCGTCAGCGTGCCAGTCTTGTCGAACGCCACCACGCTGACGCGATGCGCCACTTCCAGCGCCTCGGCGTCCTTGATCAGGATGCCGGCACGCGCCCCGGCGCCGGTGCCAGCCATGATCGCCGTCGGCGTGGCCAGTCCCAACGCGCACGGGCAGGCGATCACCAGCACCGCCACCGCGTTTAGCAGCGCCGCTTCCCAGTCTCCGCCCAGCAGGCCCCAGCCCAGCACCGTCACCAGCGCGATGACCAGCACCACCGGCACGAACACCGCGCTGACCTGGTCCACCATGCGCTGGATCGGCGCCTTGGCCGCCTGCGCATGCTCGACCATGCGGATGATGCGCGCCAGCACCGTCTCGGCGCCGACGGCAACGGTGCGCGCCACCAGCAGCCCTTCGAAGTTGATCGCGCCGCCGGTCAGCCGGTCGCCCGGCTTCTTGGGCACCGGCACGCTCTCGCCGGTCAGCATCGACTCGTCCGCGTGGCTGCTGCCTTCGATCACCTCGGCGTCGACCGGGATGCGCTCGCCCGGGCGCACCACCACCTCGTCGCCGACGCGCACCGACGCCAGTGGCACGCTGGCTTCCTGGCCACCGCGGCGCACGCGCGCGGTATCGGGGCGCAGAGCCGCCAGCGCGCGGATGGCCTCGGCGGTCTGGTGCTTGGCGCGCGTCTCCAGCCACTTGCCGAGCCGCACCAGCGTGATCACTACCGCCGCGCTTTCGAAGTACAGGTGCGGCATGGCATCGGCGGGCGTGCGCCACATCAGCCACAGCGACAGGCCGTAGGCCGCGGTCGTGCCCAGCGCCACCAGCAGGTCCATATTCCCGGCGCCCGCGCGCACCGCCTTCCAGCCAGCCTTGTAGAAGCGCCAGCCGAACACGAACTGCACCGGTGTCGCCAGCAGCCACTGCACCCAGGCTGGCAGCATCCAGTGCACGCCGAACCATTGCAGCACCATCGGCGCGACCAGCGGCAGCGACAGCGCGGCAGAGATCGCCACCGGCCAGGGGCCGTCCCAGAACGCAGGCGAGCGTGTGGCTTGCGCCGAAGCCACTGCACTGGCCTCGGCTCCGGCCGCCGGCGTCGCGCCATAGCCCGCGCGGGCCACGGCGGCCACCAGAGCGGCGGCGTCGGCGGTGCCGCGCAGCAACGTGACCGTGGCGCGTTCGGTGGCCAGGTTGACCTGCGCCTCCACCACGCCCGGCACGGCTCGCAGAGCCTTTTCCACGCGCGCCACGCACGACGCGCAGGTCATGTCGGTGACTTGCAGTTCGATGGTGTCCTGCGGCACCGCATAGCCGGCATCGGCCACAGCGCGCGCGGCGGCCGGCAGCACCGCGGCGGATTCGCCATGCAGCGTGGCGGCCTCGGTGGCAAGGTTGACGGCCACGTCGCGTACGCCCGGTACGCGCGCCAGCGCGTTCTCCACGCGGCGCACGCACGAGGCGCAGGTCATGCCCTCGATCGGCAGGCGCCATTCGGGCGCGTCGTCAAAGGTCCTGTCGGGTTGCGGAGCGAGCACAGCGCTGGAACTGGTCATGGTCCTGGATCATCCACAGTGTCGATGTCAGCATCATGGACCTTACCATCATGGGAAGGTCAAGGGTATACCCGTGATTCTTTAGCGACACTTCTGAAAATCGTCTTGCGCTTCCCTCCATGGCAAGGTTCACACTACGTCTGTCGCGGCGCCGTGCCGCTAGTCATCCCCTCCAGGAGGTTTCCAGCATGATCCAGTTCCAGGTCGAAGGCATGTCCTGCAACCATTGCGTCGGCGCCATCACGCGTGCCGTGCAGGCTGTCGACCCGGCCGCCAAGGTCAGCGCCGACGTACCGACCCAGGCCGTGCGCGTGGACAGCGGCGCCGACACCCAGGTGCTGCGGCACGCAATCGAAGACGCCGGCTATCCGGTCACGTCGGTGTCGTAAGCGGCAGGCTTGCAGCAAAAAGGGACGCCCCCGGGCGTCCCTTTTTTTACATTGGCCGTGGCGCTGCGCTCAGAAGCGGTAGCCCACGCTCAGGAATGTCACCACCGGGTCGATCTTGATCTTGGTGTGCGAAATGATCGTCACCGGCCCGGCCTGCGTAGTCAGCGTGGCGGTGGTCGACAGCGGCAGGTACGACACCGACAGGCCGACGAACCAGTTGTCGTTGATCGCATAGTTGGCGCCGATGTTAAACACCGGGTTCCACGACGGCTTGGCGCTGGCGGTCATCCTGGCGCCGGGGAGGCCGAACGCACCATCGACGAACTGTTGGTTGGTGATGGTTTCATCGGTAAACCACGTGTAGTTCACACCGATGCCAACATACGGGCGAAACCTGGTCTTGGCGTCAAAGAAGTGGTACTTGACCAGCAGCGCCGGACTCCATTGCTTGACCGAGCCGAGCTTGCCGTACTTGGCATACTCGCCGGTGCCCGTGACGTCATGCTTGGGCGGGATGCCTGCAACCAACTCGCCCGAGATGTTGTCCGTGAAGAAGTGCGTGAACGCCAGGCCAAGGGTGTCGGCGGTCTCGATATCGGCGCCGGTGTTGGCACGGGTCATGTTGACCGGCCGGCCATTGATGCTGTCGACTGTCATCGGGTCGGCGGAGCTGTTCGGCATCACGCGGAACCAGCCCAGGCTGACGATATTGCTGCCGGCCGACTGTGCTTGTGCGGCTCCTGCCAACGCCATGACAGCGCCGGCCGCCAGCATCTTCTTCTTGTAGGTCGATTTCATAGTCCTCTTACTCCACATTCATTTACCGCCACATGCATTATCCGGCTGTGGAGGCGGGACTGTTTCACCGACGATACAGATTCGTAGAGGACGCCCCCTAAAGCAAGGGTTAACCACTAAAAAAACCCGACTGCAAGCGTGCCGAGGCCGGGTAAACGCTGCGTCGGCGCAACGCTTTATGCCGCGCGCCGGAAAAAACCCTGAATGGTGCGAGGGTCTGGTGCTGGCTGTGCAACAGCGCCCACCCAGTCAGGCGCGGCTGGCCAGCACACACGCCGCCAGGTCCCACAGCGCATAGCCCACGCTCTTGAACACCAACGGGCTGCCGCCGCGTGCGCGGATGGCATCCGCCTGCAGGATCGCTGTCTCGAACGGCTGCACGGCGGTCCAGTCGATACCCGCCTGCAGCAGGTCGCCCGCCTCGTCCTCGATGCCGAACAGCGTATCGGCCAGCAGGCGCCGATGGTCCGCGGCGGCATGGCACAGCTGCGGCGGCAGTTCGCACATGTCGGGGCGGAAGGCTCCGACCGCGGCGATGAAGTGGTCATCGCGCCAGAGGCCGCTGTCCAGGTCCGGCAGCACCGGGCTGCGGCTGGACGTGACCGTGACCACCATCGACACGCGCGGCAGCACCGCGGCGACGGTGTCGGCCACTTCGGCCTCGACCCCAAGCGCACGCGCCTGCGCTGCCAGCGCCTCGGCCTTGTCGCGCGTGCGGGACTGCAGCCAGACTTTGCGCACGCCCAGCCCGGCGACGAAGGCCTCCAGGTGCGTCTGCGCCTGCACGCCGGCGCCGACGATCAGCAGTTCGCCGTCGGTGCGCGCGGCGAAGCATTGCGCCGCCAGCAGCGACACCGCCGCGGTGCGCCGGCCGGTCACCGTGGGTCCGTCGAGCATGGCAAGACGCGCGCCGGTATGCGCGTCGGCCACCACCACTTCGCCAAGGATACTGGGCAGCCCCCGCCCCGGATTGCCGGGGTGCACGGTGATGTTCTTGGTCATCACCAGGTTGCCGTTGCGCGCCGGCATCACCAGCAACGTACCCTCGCCGTGTTCCGCATCGCCCACCGGCAGCGCGATGCGCGGCGGCGCCATGGCCGTGCCGTCGCGCAGCTCGGCCAGCATGTCGGCGATGGCGCGCGCCAGTTCGGGATATGGCAGGCGGGCCGCCGTGCTGGCGGCATCGAGGGGAAGCAGTGACATGCGGGCACTCCGGCAAGCAATTCAGGATCCGCCATTATGCGGCGGCCGGTGCCCCTCAGCGCGCGAGCATCGGCATCACATGCTCGGCGTAGCGCGTACCCGACGCTGCACCAGCCGGGAAGATGGCATCGATTTCCGCGAGTTCTGCTGCGTCGAGCCGCACCTCCAGCGCGCCAAGGTTTTCGTCGAGGTTCCCAATGCGGCGGGTCCCGGGAATCGGCACCACCTGCGGGCCGCGCGCCAGCACCCACGCCAGCGCAAGCTGTGCCGGCGTGCAGCCCCTGGCGGCGGCGGCCAGTGCGCGCACCGTGTCGACCAGCGCCAGATTGCGCGCGAAGTTTTCGCCCATGAAACGCGGGTTGGTGCGGCGGAAATCGTCCGCCTCAAAATCCTCCGGGCTGCGGATAGCACCAGTCAGAAAACCGCGCCCCAGCGGGCTGTACGGAACCAGGCCGATACCCAGCCGCTCGCACGTGGCAAGGATGCCGTCGGTATCCACGTCGCGCGTCCACAGCGAGTATTCGCTCTGCAGCGCCGAGACCGGATGCACCTTGTGCGCGCGTTCGATGGTCTGCGCACCGGCCTCCGACAGGCCGATCCAGCGCACCTTGCCAGCCTTCACCAGATCGGCCATGGCGCCGACCGTTTCTTCGACAGGCACCTGCGGATCGATGCGGTGCTGGTAGTACAGGTCGATATGGTCGACGCCCAGCCGCGTCAGGCTGGCCTCGCAGCTCGCGCGCACGTACTCGGGCCGGCCGTTGACGCCACGCGCCGCCGGCTGCGACAGGTCGCGCACGATGCCGAACTTGGTCGCCAGCACGACCTGGTCGCGCCGCCCTGCAATGGCACGGCCCACCAGTTCCTCATTGGTGTGCGGCCCATAGATGTCAGCCGTATCGAGCAGCGTAATGCCTCGGTCGAGCGCATGGTGGATGGTCCGGATCGATTCGGCATCGTCGTGCGCGCCGTAGAAATCGCTCATGCCCATGCAGCCGAGCCCAATGGCGGAGACCCTGGGGCCGTGATTGCCAAGCTGGCGGGTGGGAATCGGGGTGGTGCTTCCGGTCATGCTGACTCCTGTCTGATGGCGTCGCGCGGCGACGAACGCTGGCAAGTATGGACAGTCGACGACCTCGGAACCAGCATGCTACGCTGCATGCATCATGAAGCGTGACTTCACAATCGATGCTGATTCCCTGCCCGCGCTGGCAGCGTTCGTGCGGGTGGCCCGCCATGGCAGCTTTACGGCGGCCGCCACCGCACTGGCCGTCAGTCCATCGGCGATATCGCAGACCATTCGCCAGCTGGAAGCCCGGCTTGGCGTGCGCCTCCTGCAACGCACCACGCGCAGTGTCGGCCTGACCGAAGCCGGCGCGGCACTGCTGGCACGCATCGAGCCAGCGCTGCAGGAAATCGGCGCGGCCACCGACGACATCCGGCAACAGCGCGACACCCCGGTCGGCACCCTGCGCCTGACCACGCCCAACACCGCCGGCGCCATCGTGCTGCGGCCCCTGCTGGCGGCCTTCGTGCGCGCGTATCCGGGCATCTGCGTCGACGTGGTGACCGACGACCGCTTTGCCGACCTCGTCGCCGAAGGCTTCGACGCCGGGCTGCGCCTGGGCGAAGCCCTGCAGCGCGACATGGTGGCGATCCCGGTCACCGGCCCGCTGCGCATGGTGGTCGCCGCCGCGCCCGCCTATCTCGCGCAGCACGGCACGCCGCAGACACCGTCAGACCTGCACGCGCATGCCTGCCTGAAATACCGCTTTGGCCCGCACGGCAGCGTGTACCGCTGGGAATTCGTGGAGGACGGCCGCACTTTCACCGTGGACACGCCCGCAGCGCTGATCGCCAACGACAAGACGCTGCTGCACCAGGCAGCGCTTGACGGCGCGGGGCTGATCCATGAGTTCCCGCAACACATCCAGGCCGCGCTCGACGACGGACGGCTCGTTACCGTACTGGACAACTGGCTGGCGCCGTTCGACGGCTTCTACCTGTACTACCCGGGCCGCGCGCTGATGCCGCCCAAGCTGCGCGCGTTCGTCGATTTCCTCAAGGCGCATGGGCCTGTGTCAGCGGGATCGGCGTCCCGCTGAGGCATCTGGCGCGCGCGCACTTGCGCCGCGCACTTCGATGCCGATGCGGTCCACCACCTTGCCGGCGGCGTCCAGCAATTCCACCTGGTGGCGCCCCGGCCACGGCAGCCATGCCACCTCGGCGCCGCGGCCGAGCGGCTTGCCATCCATGCGCCAGCTCACCATACGCGCGGATTGCCCGGCGACGCCTTCGGCCTGGAACCACACGCGCTGCGACGCGGGCGGCATGTCGGGATCAAGCGCGAACACGGTGCCGTTGGCCGGATTGGCGATCGCCGGTGCGGCGCTGGCCGACGCAGCGGGCTTGCCAACGCTGACGCGCGCGATGGCCGTCCCGGCGAGAAACACCTCCTCCCGCGCGGGCTCGAGGCCATCATCGAAATTCAGGGCCACGCGCTGCACGCCCGCGGGCATCTCCGGCGCGCGGCTGCCTTGCGCGCGGTGCAGCGCTTCCATGACTTCATGCCACACCGGCGCCGCGCCGGAAACCCCGGAAACGTCGCGCATGGCCGCGCCGCTGGCGTTGCCGACCCACACACCCACGGTATAGCGCTGCGACCAGCCGATGCACCAGTTGTCGCGCATGTCCTTGCTGGTGCCGGTCTTGACCGCTGTCCAGAAGCGCGTTGTCAGCGGACTGTCCAGGCCGAAGGTGCGGGCGCGGGCGTGACGGTCGGCGAGGATATCGCCGATCACGTAGCTCGCAGCCGGCTGCATGACCGCAACGGGCGCAGCAACAGGCGCGCCTTCGCGCAGTTGCGGCGGCGCATAGCGTCCGCCGTTGGCGAGCGCACGGTAGGCATTGGTCAACGCCAGCAGCGACACGTCGGCGCTGCCCAGCGCCAGGCTGTAGCCGTAGTAGTCGCCCGCCTCGGTCAGCGGCAGGCCCAGCGCCACCAGCCGCTTGTGGAAGCGGTGCGGAGTCACCATCACCAGCGTGCGCACCGCCGGCACGTTCAGCGATGCCGCCAGCGCCGCCCGCGTGCTGACCCAGCCAGCGTAGCGGTGGTCGTAGTTCTGCGGCACATAAAGTCCGCCGCCCACCGGCAGGTTCACCGGCCGGTCGTCGAGCAGCGACGCCGCGGTCAGGCGCCGTTCCTCCAGCGCCTGCGCGTACAGGAAGGGCTTGAGCGTCGAGCCGGCCTGCCGCAGCGCGGCGGCGTGGTCGACCTGCGCGGCCGACGACAGCGCGCCGGACGATCCTACATAGGCCAGCACGTCGCCGCTGGCGTTGTCGATCACCACCACCGCGCCATCCTCGACATGGCGCCCGGCCAGCTCGCGCAGGTGCCGGTCGAGGCTTGCCACCGCCACGCGCTGCAGGCGTGCGTCGAGCGTGGATGCCATGCGCGCTGGCATGGGAGCACCCGGCGCCAGCCGCGCGCGCGCCTCACTGACCAGCCGGCGCGCGAGGTGCGGAGCTGGAAGCGAGGCAAGCGGCTGCGCCGTCGCGGGCGCCAGCGCCGTGGCGTTACGCTGCGCCACCGGCCCGGTGCGCAGCAGCGCCAGTTGCGCGTAGCCCTCCAGCCCTTCGCATTGGCGCGGCAGCCGCATTTCGCGCAGGATGCCGCAGGCCCGGCGCGCCACCTGCACGGCCGGCGCATTGGGCGCCCGCACCAGCGCCACCGCCAGCGCCGATTCGCGCGCATCGAGCCCTTCGGGGTACTTGCCGAACAGCACCTGCGACATCGCCGACAGCCCGACCAGTTCGCCGCGGAACGGCACCAGGTTCAGATACGCCTCGAGGATCTGATCCTTGCTCCAGCTGCGCTCCAGCATCGCCGCGCCCGCGGCCTGGCCGACCTTCTGCGTGAAGCTGCGCCCCTGCGCCGCCGCGCCGGGCCGGCGCAGGTCGTCATCCAGCAGTCCGGCCAGCTGCATGGTCAGCGTCGAGGCACCGCGCGTGCGCGTATTCCACAGGTTGGCCCACGCCGCCGCGGCCACACCCTGCCAGTCGACGCCGCTATGCGCATAGAAGCGCCTGTCTTCCGACAGCACGATGGCCGTGCGCAATGCCGGCGAAGTCTGCGCCAGCGTGACCCAGTCGCCGCGGCGCGCGCGGAAGTCGTCGCGTACCCGACCGACCACATCGCCGTGGCGGTCCAGCACGACCACGTCGGCGCTGCGCCAGTCGTCGCGCACCTGCGCGAAGGCCGGCAACGCGGCGGCGTGGCCGCTCCACAGCAGCGGCAGCAGCGGCAACAGCGGCAACAGCGCCAGCCGGGCCAGTCGAGCGCCGCCCCGCTTCATGAGTATCATGACCCAGACCGTCCCGACACGATGCCCGCCACCAGCAGCACCTGCGCCGCGGCATAGGTCCACCAGATGCCCAGCGCGAAGGTCTCGAACGGCACCAGGAAACGCGCGATGCCGATCATCATGTCCGATGCGGCAAAGCACAGCGCGCCCAGCGCCGCCAGCGGCGTCGGCAGCCGCGCCACCAGCGCGCTGCACGCCATCGCCGCAAGCACGCCCACGTACAGCGACACCGGCACCGCCAGCGTGCCGAGATTGGGCCAGAAGCGGCCCAGCATGGTCCCGGCCACGCCGAGCATGGCGCCGCATGCGATCAGCCGGTGCGGCCGCAGGTCGCCGGCCAGCGGCACCAGCAGCCGCAGGTACGCAAGGTGCGCGAGCAGGAAGGCACCCAGCCCGCCCACGAACGAATACGACAGCGCTGGCACCGCCAGCAGAAAGTCGCCGATGGCCGAACATACCAGCGCGGTCACCAGCCAGCGCCGTTCCGGCAGCGGCCGGTGGAACCACGCGGCACGCGCCAGCAGCAGCGCCATCGCCGTCTTCCACAACGGCTGCATGGCGATCTGCCCGGTCAATGGCGTGCCTTCGGGCAACTCCATCGCCACCTGCACCAGCAACGCGCCATAGATCACGCCCGCCAGCGCGCCCGCGAGCCACCACTCGCGCACCCGCGCCGGCATGCTCAGCGCGATCCAGCTCATGGGCGCGCCCCGACCACCAGCCGCGCGTTCGGCGCCACGCCGAACACGTCGGGTGCGTACATCGCCTCGACGCGCGACGGCGGCAGCGAGAACTCGCCGGCGTTGTTCAGGCGCACCGTGTACTCGACCGACACCGTGCCCTTGGGCAGGTAGCCGAAGTACTCGCGATACGCCTGCGGCGTGCGTTCGGTGTAGGCCGGCCAGGCCACGCCCTTGCGCCGCTCGCCGCGCGTGGCGATCTGCGAATCGCGGCCCAGGCCGCTGCCGAGGATGGTGGCACCGGCGGGCACCGGGTCGCTGACCACCACCCAGGTCATGTCGGCCTGCGCATCGATCTCGAGCTTGACGCGGTACACGTCGCCGCGCGACCACTTGCCGGGCACCGCCTGCTCCTGCGGCGTCACGGTGCGCTTGATGCGGTAGCCCGCGGCCAGCGGCGCCGTGACCGGCACTGCGGCGAGCGCCTGTACCGTCGCCCACGGATGGCCCGCGCCTGTGTGCTCGACCTGCAGCGAGCCGCCGTCCGCGCCTGCCGGCCACGGCAGGTCGACACTGCCCTGCGCCACGCCGTCGGTGCGCTGCGCGCGCGCCCAGTCGAAGCTGCGCGTGGCATCGGCGGCGTTGCTCACGGAGACGCGCGTGCTGCCCGCCACCGGCGTCTTCTCGAACACCTGCGCAAAGCGCGTCACCGCCAGCATGCCCCACGCGTTGGCGGTGGTCGTGCCCCAGGCGCCACGGACCTGCCGGCCGATCAGGCCGGTGGCCAGCTGCGGCGCGTCTTCTTTCCAGCCTGGCAGTTCAGCGGCCAGCGTCAGCAGCCGCGCGGCGTTGGCATCGCCGCCGGCCATCATCCACCACCAGTTGTCGTTGCGCTCGGTGGAGAATGCCAGCCGCGTGCCCTGCACCGTCAGGCGCGAGCGCAGCAGTTGCTGCGCCTCGGCCAGTCGCTGCTCGCGCTGCGGGATATCGGCCATGCGCGTCAGCAGCAGCGTCCAGTCGAGCAGCGCCGAGGTCGGCCATTGCGCCGGCAGGATCTGGATCGCATCCAGCATGCGCGCCTGCGCGTGGCCGGTGCGCGACAGCGCTTCGAGCGCGGCCAGCTTGCGCACCTCCAGGTACTGCGTGCCGCCCGCGGGCGACCAGCTGTCGCGGCGGATGCGGCCTTCGACGAAGTCGGTCAGTCCGCGCTCCATCTGCGCGCGCTGCGCGTCGGGAATGCGCAGCGCCAACCCGGCGCGCGCGGCCTCGTCGGTCACGGCCAGCAGGTAGGCGGTCAGCACCTCGCTGCCGTAGTCGCTATCCGAAGCCAGAGGGAAATACGCAACCAGCCCGTTGGCATCGAGGTACGACGGCAACTGCGTCATCAGCGCCTCCCACGCGGCCGTGTCATTCAGGCCGATCGCCTTCGACGCACGCTGCTCCAGGCAGGTGAACGGATAGTTGCGGAACCATTCGCGCACCCCCGGCATGCCGCCCGCCAGCGACGACTGGAAGTTCACCTGCAGCCCGCCGCGCACCTTGCCGGCAGGATCCGCCAGCGCGCCCGGCGGCGCCTTGACCGGCACCGACAGCGACGGCGCCACCTGCGCCAGCGTGGCCTGCTGCACCGTCACTGGCACCGCGGGAACGATCTGCTGCGAGACCTTGATGCGGTCGCCGGCATTGCCGCCGCCCTGCTCGCTCGCCTGCACTTCCCACATCACGGTGCCGCTGCGCGCATACGCCAGCAGCGTGGGCGCGGTCACGTCCCAGCCGATCTCGCGCGCCTCACCCGCCGGAATCTGCACGGTCTGCGCCGGCAGCGTGCCATCGTTACCGAGCAGCGTGGCGCGCGCGCTCGCCTGCACCGTCATGGCGCGCTTCGTGGTATTGCGCAGCGTGAACATGGCGCGGTAGCGGTCGTCCTCGCGCACCAGCAGCGGCAGGCCCGAGATCACCTGCAGGTCCTGCGTAGCGGCAATGGTGGCGCTGCCGGTACCGAAGCGGCCCACGCCCAGGTCTGCCACGGCGACGATGCGGAAGCTGGTCAGCGAATCGTTGAGCGGCACTTCCAGGCTGGCGCGCCCTTCGGCATCGAGCTGCACGCGCGGGTTCCACAGCAGCAGCGTGTCGAACAGCTCGCGCGTCGGGCTCTTGCCGCCGCCACCGCCGGCGGGCACCGCCTTGCGCCCGTAGTGCCGGCGGCCAATGATCTCCATCTGCGCGGTCGACGTTTCCACGCCATAGCCGCGCCGCTGCAGCATGGCGTCAAGCAGGTCCCAGCTGGTGTTGGGCATCAGCTCCAGCAGTGCCTGGTCGACCGCGGCCAGCGCGACTTCGCCATTGGCGGCCGGCTTGCCGTCGGGCAGCCTGACCTGGATCGCCACGCGCGCCTTGCCGCGCACGGGATAGGTGGTCTTGTCGGGGGTCACCGTCACATCGAGCCGATGTCCGGCATTGCCCACCCTGATCTCGGCCAGCCCCAGCCGGAACGCCGGCTTGGACAGGTCAACCAGTGCCGTGGGCGCGGCGTAATCGCGGCCTTCGCTGCGGAAGGCGCGCCACCACTCGCCGGGCTGGCGCCAGCCCCAGGTAAAGAACGAATACCACGGCACTTCATGCAATCGCCCGCGCAGTGCCAGCACCGAGACGTAGACATTGGGCCCCCACTCCGGCCTGACCTGCACGCGCACCGTGGGATCGCTGCCATGCAGCCCGACCACCTGGGTCTGGTAGATACCCTCGCGCTCCACCGCCACCAGCGCGGTGGCGTGGCGGAACGGCATGCGCACCTGGAACACCGCGGTGTCTCCCGGCGCGTAGGACTTCTTCTCCGGCAACAGGTCGATGCGGTCATGGTTTTCGCCGCCGAACCACAGTTCGCCCTGGCGCGTGACCCACACCGTCGAAGCGGCCTGCGCGGTGCGTCCCTCCTTGTCGCGCGCGCTTGCCACCAGTTCGACCTGGCCGGCATGCTCCAGCGCTACCTCGCAGCGCGCGCGGCCGTGCGCATCGGTCCGGGTCTCGCACACGGTGCCGAGCTCGCGCGTCTCGGTACGGTTGTCATAGCGGTAGAAGCCGCCGACCACGCGCTTGCGCGCCGAGGTGGTGATGCGCGCGCGCGCATTGAGCTGGACCGGGGCATCGGCGACCGGCTTGCCACCCAAGTCCAGCACCACGCCGTGCACCGCCAGCTTCTGCTTCACCGAAACCCAGCCTTCGGAACGGATGCCGACCACCACGCCGGCCGGCCACAGCGGCACGGTCTGGCGCAGCGTCTGGATCTCGCCATTGGGGTCGGCAAAGCCGGCTTCGAGCACCAGGTCGCGCGGCACATCGGTCTTGGGCAGCTTGCGCAGCGTGACGGTGCCGTTGCCGTTCTTGTCGAGTGTCAGCGGCAGCTTGTCGGCCACCAGCTTCTGGCCGTCATCAGGCTGCTCCGAGTCGTCCATCTCCTCATCGCCGCTGGCACTTTCCCGCTGCGGGCGCGGGGGATCGAACGAGAACTCGTCATAGCCGGGGAAGCTGACGCTCTTGTCGCGCAGCAGCGCCGATACGCGCACCGGCAGGCCGGCCGCGCCGCCGCCCGACAGGTAGTGGATTTCCACGCCGACCGGCAGCTCGGCCGGCGCGATCGCGGCGCCGGCCTTGCCGGCCAGCTGCAGCGTGCCGGCAAGCACCGGCAGCCGGAACGCTTCGACGCGGAAGCTGCCGCTGGGATAGGTACGCGAGCCTTCGTTGCGGCCATTCGCGCCCTCACCCTGCTGCGTCTGCTGCGATGGTTGTGTTTCCAGCTCGACGGTATAGACGCCAAGCTTGGCCGCGGGCGGCACCTGGAACGTGCTTTCCGCGCTGCGTCCGCCCGTGGCGGTCTGGCGCCACTGCAGCGGCAGCTCGTAGGTCTGGCCGCTGCCGTCGTGTCGGATCACCACGCGCGTCGGCAGCGGGCGGCTGGCCGGCGGCAAGGCAAAGCCCTGCGCGGTCTCGGCGCGGATCAGGTGCTTCATCGACACGGTCTCGCCGGCGCGCAGCAAGGTACGGTCGAAGATGGTATGCGCGCGCACCGTCGGCGCGGTGCTGGTGTCGGTGGGCACATTGAAGCGCCAGGCCTCGATGCCGCGGTTCCAGTCCGACATCACGAAGGCCATGTCGGCCTTGCCGCGCGCCTGCGGGTGTCCCGCGGCGATGCGCGCCGATACGAAGTAGCCGGACAGGCCGTTCTGGTCGCAATTCGATTCCGGCACGGCGTCCAGTCTGGCGAAGCGCACCACGCCGCTGGCGTCGGTGCGGCCCTCGCCCAGCAGGCGCCCGCCGCAGTCGCGCACCGCGACGGCAGCGTCGGCCACCGGCTTGCCGTCGTCGAGCGCCGTGACCCACGCCAGGCCGCTGCGGCTGCCGTCGTCCTCGTTGCCCAGGCTGCGGCCCAGCTTGAAATGCACGCCCAGGTTGGTCACCAGCGCAGCGGTGCGCACGTACATCGGCGCGCGCTTGCCGAGCAGCGCCTCGCCCAGCATCGGCGAAGCGATCTCGACCACGTGGAAGCCCGGCTCGGACAGCGGGATGCCGACCACCTCGAACGGCCGCGGGCCGTCGCCCGATGGTTTGGGTACGGCCAGCTTCTGCACGCCGGGCGCGCGCTCGAGCAACGACACCGAGCGCGTTTCGATCGACACCGCATTGCGCGGGTTGTTGACGCGGTAAGGCGAGCGGCCCGCCAGCACCGCGTCGAGCTCGCCGCGGGTATAGCTGGACTCATGCATGCGGCGCACCAGGCCCAGCCATTGCATCACCGCGGCATCGTCGTCCACGCGCAGTTTCATCACCGTGCCCGCACGCGCCTGGATGCCGCGCACGGCGAGATCGGCCTCGACGTTGCGCAGCGTCACCGGCAACAGCGGCGGATAGTCGGCCGGCGACTTGCCGCGCGGCAGTTCGCCGAAACGCTCCACCACGCCGAACGGCGCGGCGGCGAACTTGGCCAGCGGCGGCATGGACGCGGTAGCGACCTTCAGCGGGAACAGGTCCGCATTGGACAGCGTGCGGCCGCTGTCGTCCTTCAGGTCCTTTGGTACCTCGATGATGAAACTTGCCTTCTCGGCGAACGGCGCGGCAAAGGTCAGCGCGCTGACGCTGGCATCCGGCGCCATATCGGGATCGAACTGCGGCGCGCGCCGGCCGGACGGCGTCTTCAGCAGCACCTGCTCGGCCTGCTTGCGCGGCACCGGGGCCGAGAACGTGACCGACATCGGCCGCAGCGGCGTGCACGGCGATTGCGCGTGCTCGCGCTCGCAGCTGAAGCTGGCGGTAAAGGGTTCGCGCACGGTGTAGTCGAAGCGGCGCTCGTCGCGCGTGGCCATCCCCGACGGCGTGGCGATGCCCGCGCCCAGCACCAGCTGCACCCGCGCCGCGGCCGGCAGCCGCTGCTGGCAGGCAAGCAGATGCACGGCGTCTGGCACCGGCTTGGCGAGTTTGGTCCAGTGGATCGCTTCGAGCAGTTCGTCGCGTTCCTTGCCGGCGAGCAGCCGCACCGGGATACGCTCGCCCAGCCCCTGCGCCTGGCACCAGGCGTGCTCGCGCACCGATGCTGGCGTGGCCGGGCCGTTGAAGCGCAGCGCGAAGACCTGGTCTTCCCCGATCTCGCCGCCGGACGGCCGGCTGGCGATCACGGTCGGGCCGCCGGTCTCGAAGCGGTATTCCGGCTTGCCGGCATAGGCGGTGCCGGCGACGCTTTTCAGCCCGGCGCGCATGCGCACGCTGCAGCGCACACCGGGCGGCAGGTCATTGGTGAAGTCGTAGACCCAGTTTTTGGCATCCACCCAGCGAGCCTGGCCGCTGGTGCTGGCGCCGGTGCAGGACACGGCGGCGGGCGCGGCGGCCTGCACATCGCCCATCGGCACCATGGCCTCGTCGAAGCGGATCGCCACCTGCCTGACCTGCCCCACCGTGCCTTCCGGCGAAAAGCGGGTGACCTGGGCGGCCCCGGCAGGCTGGACGCCGGCGAGCAGCGCGAGCGCGGCGCCCAGCGCCAATGCCGCGGCGCATGACGCGCGCGCCGGCTGCTTCCTGCCAAGGTCCCGATCGGCTCCGGCGACGATTCCCTTCATCCTGCCATCCTCCCTTTTCCGCCACTTTGTGGCACCCGGCGAGGGTGACACGCACGCCACAGGAGTGCAAGACCGGCGCGCAATCCTGCAAGGCGCCCCGGGAAAACATGCAACGCGGATTCAGCGCCGGCTCAGCGCAGGTGCGACAGCGGCAGCGCCCCCTCGCACTTGATCGCGGTCAGCACGATATTGGAGCGCACGCTCTCCACGCCGGGCACCCGCATCAGCCGCTTCATGGTGAATTCCGCCAGCCTGGGCAGGTCCGGCACGACCACGCGGATCAGGTAATCGGCCTCGCCCGCCACCGAATAGCACTCCTGCACCTCTTCCAGCAGCAGGATTTCCTCGCGGAAGCGCTCGACGATGGTGTCGCCGTGGTGCGCCAGCTTGACGCTGATAAAGACCAGCACGCCAAGCCCCAAGGCCTGGGTCGACAGGCTGACGCGATAGCCGGTGATGACACCGTCGGCTTCCAGCCGCGCCAGGCGGCGCCCGACCTGGCTGGGCGACAGGTGCACGCGTTCCGCCAGCTGCTGATGGGTGGAGCGGCCATCCGCCTGCAGCGCTGCCAGCAGGGCCAGGTCGAAAGGATCGAGAGAGACGCTTTGGGCAGTCATACACAAATTCCGCATTGAGTCATCGCATGACGCACGTTACATGCACGATCAATCCAGGACAAGCCGATTTTGCGGCGTATATGCGGCATGCCCTCACTAAACTACGCAGTAAATCCGCATCCCGAGCTGCCGCGCCGCAGCGACCACGCATAACAGGAGACACAAACCCATGTCCGCACCCGCCATGGCCGCCACTGAAGCCCCCGCCGCCTTCCAGGGCACCCTCACCGACAAGCTGCGGGAACAGTTCGACGCAGGCCTGCTGTCCGGCCAGTCGCTGCGCCCCGACTTCACCATCGAGCAGCCGGTGCACCGCTACACCAGCACCGACCACGCCATCTGGCGCAAGCTGTACGAGCGCCAGGCGTCGATGTTGCAGGGGCGGGTCAGCGACGAATTCCTGCAAGGGCTGGCCACGCTGGGCATGGAAAAGGACCGCGTGCCGGATTTCGGCCAGCTCAACGAGACCCTGATGCGCGCCACCGGCTGGCAGGTGGTCGCCGTGCCCGGCCTGGTGCCGGACGAGGTGTTCTTCGAGCACCTGGCCAACCGCCGTTTCCCGGCCAGCTGGTGGATGCGCAAGCCCGAGCAGCTGGACTACCTGCAGGAGCCGGACTGCTTCCACGATGTGTTCGGCCACGTGCCGCTGCTGATCAACCCGGTGTTCGCCGACTACATGGAGGCCTACGGCAAGGGCGGCCTGAAGGCGGCCGGCATGGGCGCGCTCGACATGCTGTCACGCCTGTACTGGTACACGGTGGAGTTCGGCCTGATCCGCACCGAGCAAGGGCTGCGCATCTACGGCGCGGGCATCGTGTCGAGCCAGGGCGAATCGGTCTACAGCCTGGATTCGGCCAGCCCCAACCGGATCGGCTTCGACGTGCGCCGCATCATGCGCACGCGCTACCGCATCGACACCTTCCAGAAGACCTACTTCGTGATCGACAGCTTCGAGCAGCTGTTCGACGCGACCCGCCCGGACTTCGCCCCGCTGTACCAGGAACTGCGCGCGCAGCCCACGCTGGGCGCGGGCGACGTGGCACCGGGCGACCAGGTGATCAACGTCGGCACCCGCGAAGGCTGGGCCGACACGGACGACATCTGAGTCCGAGGGCACCTGCCCCGCTGCCCGCTTTGTGAAACAATGCCGGCATGCCCGCCGCCACGGCGCGGGCGGGCCGGCTGTCCGCTTTGGCGGCGTTCCCGGACGCTGCCTGCCGATTTCCCAAGACCCAGATCGAGCCCACCATGACCCCTCTGTCCCCGCAAGCCCGAGCTACGCTGCTCGCCGAACTCCCCGGCTGGACCACCGTCCAGGACCGCGACGCGATCTTCAAGCGCTTTACCTTCCACGACTTCAACGCCGCCTTCGGCTTCATGACGCGCGTGGCGATCCAGGCCGACAAGGCCGACCACCATCCCGAGTGGTTCAACGTCTACAACCGCGTCGACATCACGCTGTCGACCCACGACGCCAACGGCCTCACGCAGCGCGACATCGACCTGGCCCACTTCATCGAGCGCGCCGCGGCGGCGCTGGTGGTGCCGGGCTGAGGCCAGACAGAGAAGCGGCGCGGCAGCAGATATCCGGGCGGATGTAGGCAAACCGAAAGGAAGCAGCCGCCCGCGCCTAGTACAATCTGCGGCAGGCCCGCACCTGCGTGTGCTGCATGGGCCCTCCTTCCAGCCATGCCCAACCTCCTGCCCGAGCCGCCATGCGTATCCTGCTGATCGAGGACGACCGCCAGATTGCCAGCGGCGTCGAAGCCGGCTTGTCCCGAGTCGGCCACCAGGTACGCGTCGTTCACGACGGCGTCTATGCCACCGAACACCTGCTGCGCGAGCAGCACGACCTGGTCATCCTCGACCTGGGCCTGCCCGGGATCGACGGCATGACCCTGCTGGCGCGCTACCGCGCCCGCAACCGCGCCACCCCGGTGATCATCCTGACCGCGCGCGACGAGCTGGAAGACAAGCTCTCGGGCCTGAACGCCGGTGCCGACGACTATCTGATCAAACCCTTCGCGCTGCCCGAGCTGGAAGCGCGCGTGCGCGTGCTGCTGCGCCGCAGCCAGCATGGCGAGGCCGCGCCCGAGCGCGACGTGCGCCTGGGGCGCCTGCGCCTGTCCGGCAACGACCGCCGCATGTTCATCGACGCCCGGCCGCTGGAGCTGTCGCCGCGCGAGTTCGCGGTGCTGGAGCTGCTGCTGCAGCGCCAGGGCCGCGTGGTCAGCAAGGCGCAGCTGCAGGACCACCTGGCCACCTTTGCCCACCCCGCCGGCGAAGGCGGCGATACCGTGGGCGACACCGCCATCGAGGTCTACGTGCACCGCGTGCGCAAGAAGCTCGAGGACTGCGATGTCGAGATCGTGACCGTGCGCGGCTTTGGCTACCTGCTGCAGATCCGCGCCGGCCAATGAAAGCGTTCCTGCCGCTTGCGCCGTCCGCGAACGGCCTTGATCCCCGGCCCTGATCCTCGGCCCTGTTTCTGCCCCAGCCGGCAATGTGGCCCCGCTCCCGCACCTCTTCCCGCACCTCCTCCCGCGTTTCCTGGCGCACCGCCTCGCGTATCGCCACGCGGAACGTGCCTCCAGCTTCCGCCGCGGCTGACGCGCCCGGCGGCGCGCCCGCATCGACACGCCAGTCCAACCGCCCTGGCTCGAGCCTCAGCCTGCGCGTACACCTGCTGCGCGCGCTGGCGACGCCGCTGTTCGCGCTGGTGCTGACCAGCGGCTCGCTGTCCTACTGGCTGGCGGCGCACTACACCACGCAGGTGTTCGACCGCGCGCTGTACGGCGTGGCCAACAATATCGCCCAGCAGATCCGCATCGCCGGCCCGCGGCTGGAGCAGGACATCCCGATGATCGCGCAGACGCTGGTCGAGGCCGAGGGCACCGACCGCATCTACTGGCGCATCCACGGACCCGATGGCCTGATCGGCGGCATGGACACCTGGCTAGGCTACGGCACCGGCCAGACCACGCTGCACGATGCCCGGCTGTTCTACGCCTGGTTCAGCGGGCGCCAGGTGCGCGCGGTACGGCTGCCGGTGATGCTGCCCAGCGCCGCGGTGGACGAGCTCGGCACCAGCGAGGCCGGCAAGCCGGCGCGGGGGCCCATCGTGGTCGAGGTGGCCGAGCTGCTGGACCGGCGCGAGACCGCCGCCAACGAGATCCTGCTGTCGGTATCGGTGCCGCTGATCCTGCTGTTGCTGGTCGGCAGCCTGATCCTGTCGCACGTGCTAAAGGAAGAGCTGGTGCCGCTGCAGATCCTGGCCGACAAGCTCAACCGGCAGACCGCGCGCTCGCTGGCGGCGCTGGACGAGACCCAGGTGCCGGCCGAGGTGGCGCCGCTGATCCGCGGCCTGAACGCGCTGCTTGCGCGGCTGCGCGACGCCCTCGATGCGCAGCGCAAGTTCATCGCCGATGCCGCGCACCAGCTGCGCACGCCGCTGACCGCGGTCAAGCTGCATGCCGACCGCGCCATGGACGCCGATTCGCCGGAGGTCGCCCGGCATGCCCTGCGCGAAGTCCAGACCGCCGCCGACCGCGCGGTGCGGCTGTCGAACCAGCTGCTGTCGCTGGCGCGCGCGGAGCCTGGGCTGTCGCTGGAGCGGCTGGGGCCGGTGGAGCACTTCGACCTGGCCGAGCTTGCCTTCGAGACCGGCGCCGAATGGGTGCCGCAGGCGCTCGCGCGCCGCATCGACCTGGGCTTCGAGGTGCTGCCCGGCCCTACCTTCACCGGCGGCGCACCCGCAATCGTGCGCGGCAACCGCCTGCTGATGCGCGAGGCGCTGTCCAACCTGATCGACAATGCGGTGAAATACGTGCCGGCCGGCGGGCGCATCACGGTGCGCGCCGGCGGCGAGGCCATGGGCCACCGCGGCATGGCGGTGGTGATGATCGAAGACAACGGGCCCGGCATCCCGCCGCAGCGGCGCGAAGAGGTGTTCAAGCGCTTCTTCCGCGGCGACCGCGCGGCCCAGAGCGGCGGTGCTGGCCTCGGGCTGGCCATCGTGCATGAGATCGTTACCCTGCACCAGGGCAGCATCCATATCGAGGATGTGCCGCAGCAGCCGGCCAGCCCCCAAGTCGCGGACGGCACGCCGGAGCGCCGGCCAACCATGCGCTTCGTGATCCGGATCCCGTGCGAGCCGGCCGGGTCGGCCGCCGGAGCCGCCTGAGCCGCCTCCGGCCTTACTTCTTCTTTTTCTTGTCCTTCGGCGCCAGCATGGTGCCGCGGCATTGCGGACTGCCACAGCGGCACTCGAATTCCTTCTTCAGCTTGGCCGTATAGCGCGCTTCGATCACCAGCCCGTAGTCATAGAACAGCTCCTCGCCCTGGGCGATATCGCGCAGCGCGTGGATATAGACGCGGCCCTTCTTCTCGCGCGCCTCGCAGTTGGGCTCGCAGGCGTGGTTGATCCAGCGCGCGCGGTTGCCGCCGAACTTGGCGTCGATGACGCTGCCGTCGTCCAGGCTGAAATAGAAGGTGTGGTTGGGATCGCTGGGATCGTGCGGGTGGCGCTCCAGCGCCTTCTTCCACGAGATGTGCTCGCCCTTGTACTCGATCACGCGCTCGCCTTCGGCGATGGGGGCGATCGCGTATACGCCCTTTCCGTGCACGCCCGACTGGCGCACCTCGATCCGGGCGATCGCTGTCTTCTTGCCCGCTGCCTTGTGCTTTGCCTTGTCCGCCATTTGCCTTTCCGTGCGTGTCGCTTGCCTGTGCCGGCCGTTCCGGCGCGATCGGCATGATACCGGCGCGGCTGCGGCACGTATACGCAGCCTTGCGCAGCCTTGCGCGACCTTGGGTTAACCGCTCGCCCCCACGCCCTGGCGAGTATACGGCTCGTCCGCATAAGCCTGCCGCATGTGGATAACCCAGCCTCCTTCTGTGGAAAAGCACGCGGATTCGATGTGGGCTGCCTGGGGCTCGCATGGGGATGCCTCGGGCATAAGTCGGAGGGGTTTACCGCTAGCCTCATCCGCAAGGCTGACTCATCCACTGCGGCCAACACTGGATACGACCACTTCTCGTTTACGTAAACCGTTGACGGTAAAGACGTTTACGTGGTTTTCCACAGGCAGGGGCGCTGTTTACCTACTACCACTATTTGTATACATGAAAGAAAGATGTAAACCGAAAGACAGACCCAGGGCAGCGGCAAGTATCTGGCGTATACCGGTGTCCCGGGGCGGTGCCGGTATACGCGCGTCTGGGGCCACCCGGATCCAGGCATGCATGGGCCGAATACCGTGCCTCCGGACACGGCACTCCATGCCTCGCCGGCATGCAACATAGTGCAGATTGAGTGTGGGGCTCCTGAGCACGTGCAGGCGCGTTTACGTTGGGGGAAGCTGCCTTGCCCTCTGTCACGGTCACAGATGGCCTGTAAACGCCTCTAAAGCGCCTCCTGGCCTTATTCCGACCACCAGGCCTACCCTGACGTGCCAGCCTGGCTGCAGCCCGTGCAGCCCCATGTGGCACTCCCGGCGCTCGGTGCGGGGCGTTTGCGCCGCAGCGGTAGTGTTCGGAACCTGCCTCGCCGATGCGCCGATTTGCCGCCAGCCACGGCCTGATGCGGCCTCGCGGAACACTGCGGGTAACAA
Source organism: Cupriavidus phytohabitans (assembly GCF_017815025.1). Lineage (NCBI taxonomy): Bacteria > Pseudomonadati > Pseudomonadota > Betaproteobacteria > Burkholderiales > Burkholderiaceae > Cupriavidus > Cupriavidus phytohabitans. The sequence goes on along the minus strand of NZ_JAGIQB010000008.1, from coordinate 98,628 downwards.
TCTGTTCCCGGTGCGCCTTGTCCGACACGGTATCATGTGGCCCGCGGCGTCTTTGCCGGGGCGGCGCCAGCCTGGCTGCCGCCGACCGGGACGCCTGTGTTTTATCAACTCGATACGGAGTGAAGCATGACGAAAACCGAACTGATCGACGCTATCGCAGCCGGTGTGGACGGTCTCACCAAGGCCAAGGCAGAACAGGCACTGAACGTGACCCTGTCGGCCATCATGGACGCCGTGGCCAAGGGCGATACGCTGAGCCTCATCGGCTTTGGCACGTTCAGCAAGGGCGAGCGTGGCGAGCGCATGGCGCGCAACCCGCGCACCGGCGAAGAAATCAAGGTGGAAGCCGCCAAGACCGTGAAGTTCAAGGCCGGCCAGAAGTTCAAGGACGCTGTCAACCAGTGAGCCTGACGGGCTGCACTGCACGGCCCGTGTTTGTTTGACCCCGCCATGCCGCCGCCGGCCGCAAGCTTCGACCAGGGCGCAGGTGAGCGCCAGGCGGGGGACGTTATCCACAACAGGAATCGACGTTCTCTGCAGTATTCCGCCGCATCGCTGAAGCCATTGCCGAAGCGGTTGCGCGCCAGGTCTACCAACCGGCGTCCAGCCAAGGCCGATGCAAGGCCAGCCGGGGCGCCGAGCCATGTGGGGCTTCCATGTTCGCCCGTCCATTGCGCCGCAGATCTCCACAGCGTTATGCACAGCGCTTTCCACAGCGGATTCCACAGGTTTCTCCACAAGCAATTTGCGCCGCCGTGGCGCTGGCGCTGCTGAGCGCCTGCACCACCGTCAGCGAGCCCGCGCGGCCGCAGGCACGCCCGCTGGCCGACAATGAGCGGCCGGTCACAACGCCCGGCGCCACACCGCGCGAACGCATCGTCGAGATCGCCACGCAGGAGTGGGCACGCTGGGGCGGCCAGGTGGTGCGCCTCGGCCGCGACGACAGCGCCTGCGTCACCTCCAGCCCGGTGCCCGCGCCCGAACTGCCCCCGGCCCTGCCCGAACCCCCGGAGGTGCAACCCGGCGACCAAGCCGATACCGGAGCGCCAGCCACCGGCACCAGTGCCGACACCGACAATAACGGCGTCAAGTGGCCGCGCGCCGATTGCATGACCTTTCCGGACGGCACCGGCATGGAGGCCACGCCGGTGGGCTGCATGCTGGCCCGGCGCTACTGGGGCATTGTTGGCGAAACCCCCAGCTGCCGGCAGGTCACCCAAGGCGCGTGGGCCTGGTCGGCGGTGTTTATCTCCTGGGTGTTGCGCAAGGCCGGGCTGGACGAGCAGCAGTTCCTGACCGGCCAGTCACATTCGATGTACGTAGTCGATGCGCGCGACGGCGTCCTTGCCCATCCCGCCTTCCGCATCGAGCCCGTTCCGGCTTTGCCCCGCCCGGGCGATATCGTCTGTTCCGGACGCGGACGCGACCGCTACCTCGACAATGTTGCCGAGATCGGCTTCGGCACCACGCCGATGCATTGCGACATCGTGGTGGCCGTCGATCCGGTGGCGCGGGTGGTGCGTGCCATCGGCGGCAATGTCCAGCAATCGGTATCGATGGAAGAAATCGAACTGGGCGATTCGGGGCGGATCGATGGCGTGACCAATTCGCACATGCCCTGGGTGCTGGTGATGCGGAACAACCTGCAATAGTCGTCAGGTTTATTAGTGCGAATAATTATCAGATGGTGAGGGCTGGGTATGTGATTATTCGCGCTAATAATTTTGGCGCCACTCGAACAGCTCGAGCTGCGCCCGATCCCGGTCGCTGGTCGCCACCCCTACCCCCAGCAACCGCACCGGTAGCCCGCGCCGGGCGTGGCCCTCTGACAGCAGACGCGCATAGACAGCGCGGTCGGGCGCCTGGCCGCGGCATTCCACCGTGGTCTGGCGGAAGTCCGAAAAGCGCAGCTTGACCGTCAGCTTGTCGATGGTGCCGTGCGCCTGCGCGCGGGCAATGCGCGCCTCGAGCATGGCGATCAGCGGCTCCAGTTCGGCCAGGCACGCCTGCAGGTCGGGCAGGTCGTCGGCATAGGTCTCTTCCACGCTGATCGACTTGCGCTCGCGCTCGGGCGTGACCTCGCGCTCGTCCACGCCGCGGCACAGCTTGTAGAGCCGCGCCCCGAACGCGCCGAATTCGCGGTGCAGCCGGTCCGCCGACCACGGCCGCAGGTCGCCGCAGGTCTGCGCGCCCAGCCGCCGCAGCTTGGCCGCGGTGACCGTGCCGACCCCGTGGATGCGATCGACCGGCAGCGCCGCGACGAAGGCATCGACCGCCGCCGGGCGGACCACGAACAGCCCGTCGGGCTTGTTCCAGTCGCTGGCGATCTTGGCGACGAATTTGCTCGGCCCCACACCGGCGGAAACGGTCACGCCGACCTGGTCGCGCACGCGCTGGCGGATTTCCTCGGCAATGCGGGTGGCGCTGCCGGCGTGTTGCGTGCAGAGGCTGACGTCGAGGTAGGCCTCGTCCAGCGACAGCGGTTCGACCAGCTCGGTGTATTCGCGGTAGATCGCAAAGATCTGGCGCGACACCTCGCGATATTTGTCCATGGCCGGGCGCAGGATCAGCAGGTCCGGGCAGCGCTTGACCGCCTGCGCCGACGCCATGGCCGAGCGCACGCCGAATGCACGTGCTTCGTAATTGCAGGTGGCGATCACCCCGCGCCGGTCGGGCGAGCCGCCCACGGCCATCGGCCGGCCGCGCAGCGACGGGTCGTCGCGCATCTCGACCGAGGCGTAGAAGCAATCGCAGTCGCAATGGATGATCTTGCGCTGGACGGGGGGCGTGGCATCAGACGGTGCGGACATTGCCGGGCACCAATTTTATCTATGTGAAGAATGAATGCTTTGTTATTTTATAGCGATTCATTAGTCGTCTGGATGGTGGCGGCCTTTTGCCGGCTGCTCATCCACAACCCTTCCGCCGCATACAGCGCCAGCGAAATCCAGATCAGCGCGTAGCCAGCCTGCTTCTGCGCGGGAAACGGCTCATGCCACAGCCACACGGCAAGCAGCAGCTGCAGCGTCGGCCCGGTGTATTGCAGCAGGCCCAGCAGCGACAGCGGGATGCGCCGCGCGCCGGCGGCGAAGAACAGCAGTGGCACCGCCGTCACCGGCCCGGCCATCAGCAGCAGTTGCGTACCAGGCGCTGCATGGGTGAAGCCATCCTGCCCCGTGGCGAACAGGTAGGCCAGCATCGCCGCGGCAAATGGAAACAGCAGCAGCGTCTCCAGCGACAGGCCTTCGAGCGCGCCCAGCGCCCCCGTCTTGCGCAACAGCCCATAGCCGCCGAAGCTGGCCGCCAGCCCCAGTGCGATCCAGGGCAACTGGCCCGCCGCTACCGTCAGCCATGCCACGCCGGCCGCGGCCACCGCGATCGACAGCCATTGCACCGGGCGCAGCCGCTCGTGCAGGAAGACCACCCCCAGCAGCACGCTGAACAGCGGATTGATGAAGTAGCCCAGGCTGGCGTCGACCACACGGTTGGCCGACACCGCCCAGATATAGAGGAACCAGTTGGCGCACAGCAGCGCCGCGCTGGCGCCGAACGACAGCAGCAGGCGCCGGTCCCTCAACTGCCCGAGCCAGGACCACTGCCGCCGCCAGGCCAGGACCAGCCCCAGGAACACCAGCGACCACACCATCCGGTGCAGCAGGATCTCCGTCGGCGCAATGCCGGGCAGCGACTTGATATAGAGCGGGAGCAGCCCCCAGATGGCATAAGCCAGAAGCGCGTAAAGGATGCCGATTTGCATAAGGAATTCCGGTCGATGCCGGCGATTCTACCGGCGCTGCGTTAACCGCGCCGGGCAACAAAAAACCCCATGCCTGTCGTCAGGCATGGGGTTTGTGCCCGGCACCTGCCGGAACGTGCTTAGAGCTTGCGCGCGAAGCTGAACTGCGAGAAAGCCTGCTCGGCCACGTTGAACCAGGCGGCCTCGTTGTTGCGGAACACGCGCCAGTCGTCGTAGATCTTCTTGAACGACGGGTTCTTGGCGGTCTCGTCGGCGTAGGCTTCCTGGGTCGCCTTGAAGCAGGCTTCCATGATTTCCTTGGAGAACGGACGCAGCTTGACGCCGTTTTCCAGCAGGCGCGCCAGCGCCTGCGGGTTGACCGTATCGTACTTGGCCATCATGGTGGTATGGGCCTCGATGGTCGCCGTTTCCAGCGCGCGCTTGTACAGCGCAGGCAGCTTCTCGAACTCGCTGGCCGAGGCGTAGAACGACAGCTGCGCGCTGCCTTCCCACCAGCCCGGGTAGTAGTAATAAGGCGCCACCTTGTAGAAGCCCAGCTTCTCGTCATCGTAGGGGCCGACCCACTCGGCCGCGTCGATGGTGCCCTTTTCCAGCGCCGGGTAGATGTCGCCGCCGGCGATCTGCTGCGGCACCACGCCCAGGCGCGACAGCACCACGCCGGCGAAACCGGCGATACGGTACTTCAGGCCCTGCAGGTCGGCCGCGGTCTTGATTTCCTTGCGGAACCAGCCGCCCATCTGCGCGTTGGTGTTGCCGCCCAGGAAGTTGATGACGTTGTATTCCTTGAAGAACTCGCGCATCAGCTTCATGCCGTTGCCCTGCAGCATCCAGGCGTTCTGCTGGCGCGCGGTCAGGCCGAACGGCACGGTGGTGTCGAAGCACAGTGTCGGGTTCTTGCCGAAGTAGTAGTAGCCGGCGGTGTGGCCGATCTGCACGGTGTTGTTCTGCACCGAGTCCAGCACCTGCAGGCCCGGCACGATCTCGCCCGCCGCGAAGACCTTGATGTTGAACTTGCCGTCGGTCAGTTCCTTTACGCGCGCCGACAGCAGCTCGGCGGCGCCGAAAATGGTGTCGAGCGACTTGGGGAAGCTCGAGGCCAGGCGCCATTCCACGGCCGGGTTGCTGCCGACCACGGCCGGGGCTGCCGGACCGCTGGCGGCGGCAGGCGCCGCCTTCTCTTCACCCTTGCCGCACGCGGCCAATGCCCCGGTAGCGGCCACGGCCGACGCCTTCAACAGAAAGGAACGACGTTCCATCTCTACTTCTCCTCTTATAGATTTTGGTTCGGTGCAAGCGCGCGGCTCGCTTGATGCCGGGCGCCGGACCGGGACGCACATGCCGCCGGCGATCGTGTCGATAGGCGGCCTGCGCACGCTGTGCCTGTTGCGAACGGGCACGGCGGCGTGCCCTGCATGGCCGGGACTTGCGTCGCACGGCGAGGGCTGTCTTACCCGAAAGACAAGCCAGCCGATTATAGCGGTGGCTCTTTCGGCACGGAGCATCGCGCCAATGCGGGTTTTCGCTAGTCAATTGCGACTGGGAGCGTGTGATTTTCGCATTGTGAGACGGGCAACACTGTGATGGATTTTGTAACCCGCCTTGCGGTCAAATGGACCGACTGATAAAAAACAGTCCCCGCCATCGGCGGGTTTTGTTCGTTCCGGTCGAGGGGTTTGCCCGCTGGAATCTCGTTGCCTTGTTGTCCGCCTTGCCGTTCGTCTTGCTGCCCACCTCCCGCCGGCTTATCGCCGTCCTGCCTTGCCCGAGCGCCGCCGCCGGGCCGGGGGGCTTGCCCGTGCGCCGCTTCGGCTTTACCGTGCTGGCCGCCTGGGGGCTGGCCGCGTGTGCGCAGACCGGCGGGCCGATGGCGGTATCAGCAGGCGACGGCACGCAGCCGCCGCGCATTGCGCAGCGTCCAGCAGTGCCGCCGGTGGTACTGGCCGCGAATGCGGCGGCGGCCCCGGCGCAGTCGACCGCGTCTGGTGCTGCGGCCACTGCGGGCCAGGATGACCCGCTGGCGGCGCTGATTGCCGGCAATGGGGCCCCGGCGGCCAGCGTGCCCGATCCCGGTTTCGTGGGACCGCCGGAGCCGCCCGCGCCCCCGCAACCGCCGCTGGTGCTGTTCCCGCCCCGGCTGGGCGAATTCCAGCCCGAAGCGCCGGCACAGCCGGCAGCAGCCGGGACGGATGCCCCGGCGGACGGGCCGGCCGCCACCACGGCCCAGGCACCTGCCGAATCGCCTTCCGAAGCTCCGCCTGTGCTGCGTTCGCAACTTCCAGCTGACGACCCTGCGGGCGACTCGGTGTGGCGCCTGGGTTACAGCGGCCGCGCCGCGGTCGAAGACCGCCCCGCCACCATGCGGGCCTGCCCGGGCGGCGCGCTGTCGACCGGCATCGGCAGCGGCCTGTCCTGCCGCAGTGCCGGCGAAGTGAAATTCCGCGAGTCGGTGCTCGACCTCGATGGCGGTGCGCAGGTGATGCTGATTGCCCAGGCGCGTGGCACCGACGCCACCACCGTCAACGGCCGCCCCGCCGCGATCGATCCCTATGCGCTGGTGCCACAGTTCTATACCGCCGTCAGCGGCCTGGCGGTGCTGGACGGCGCCACCATGTGGGCCGGCCGGCGCGACAACGCGCCATTCCTGATGTCGTCCGGCCTGCTGCCGCCCAATTCAACGGCGATGCGCTTTGGCGTCGACAACGCCAGGGTGATCGGCGACATCGGGCTGAACTACCAGTACACCGCGCGCGCCGATCAGAACGGGCAAAACCTGCCGAGCTACCACTCGCTGCGCACCGCGCCGATCCCGACCAACGACAGGGGCTCGGTGCAGCTGGGCTTCACCCGTGTCGAAGCCCAGCCGATGCTGCAAGACACCGGCGGCGCATGGTGGGCGTCGGCGCTGCACGAGCAGAAAGGCGTGCTCTACGGGACCAATCGCCTGGGCATGCAGTTCGGCTCGGGCTCGCGCAATGCCATGACCGGCTATTCCGGCATGGGGCCGTCACTGTCGCGCATGCGCGTGGCGGAATCGATCGAATGGAAGGGCCGCTCGGGGCTGGGCGGCGCGGTGGAACAGAGCCTGCAGTTCGATCGTTCGCCGGTCGGCACGCTGCAGTGGACCACCACGCGCGTACGCCCCGCCTATGTGGCGAGCGACCAGTTCCGCCTGAACTTCGAGGTGTCGCACGACCAGATTTCGTCGGGCTTCGGCGTCAGCGGCCAGCGCACTGCCCTGACGGTGGCGCCCACGCTGACGCTGGGCAAGTCGGCCGGCAACGCCAACCTGCGCGCCTTCTATACCTACAGCCGCGCCAGCGATGTGGACGGCATCGGCTATACCGCGCCAGCGGACGCGTGGGCGTCGCAGGCCAGCGGCTCGATCTTCGGCGTGCAGCTCAATCGGCGCTGGTAGCGCCAGCCTGCCAGCTGCGCCGAGAGGAAGCGGCGGTCGTTGCGCTGTCGGCCTTGGCCGGGTTTGACGCATGCGCCGCGCTATCTTCACCGGCCGGCTTGCGGCACAGCCAGTGGAACACCAGCGTCGCCGCCAGGCCGCCCCCAAGCTGCGCCAGCACGAAGCCCGGCACATCAACCGGCCGGATCCCGGTGAAGCTATCGGTCAGCGCGCAGGCAATGGTCAGCGCCGGATTGGCGAACGACGTCGACGACGTGAACCAGTAGCCCGCCGTGATATAGCCCGCCACCACGAACGGCACCAGCTGCGGCCGGCTGCGCAGCGTGCCGATGCCCACGCCGACCAGCCCGAAGGTCGCCACGCATTCGCTCCACCACATCGACGCACCGGTACGCGCCTGGCCCGACCACGCCAGCGCCGGCTCGCCGAACATCGCATGCGCGGCCAGCACGCCGCACACGGCGCCCGCCAGCTGTACCGCCACATAGCGCAACGCATCGCGTGGCGACAGCGTACCCTGCACCAGCGCGGACAGGCTCACCACCGGGTTGAAGTGCCCACCGGACACCGGCCCCAGCGAGACCAGCAGCGCCACCAGCCCGGCGCCGGTGGCCAGCGAATTGGCCAGCAGCGCCAGCGCGGTATCGCCGCCGGCAAGGCGCTCGGCGCGGATGCCCGAGCCGATCACGATCGCCACCAGCAGCGCAGTGCCCAGTCCTTCGGCCACCATGCGCCGGCGCGCGTGCGTACTCATTGCTGCGCTCCGGTGGCAGGCAAGCGCGAGGTGGCGGCAATGGGTGTGGCAATGGGTGCGGGACCGGCGGGGAAAGTTTGCAGCGGCAAGATCGACAACGTCGCCTGAGACGACGCCTCATACGGTGGCATTCAGCGGGGGATGTCCGCGCGAAACCGGAGCGCGATGCCAGGCCCGGCGCAGACGCGACAGTGTTCCGCCGGCGCCCCGGAGCGTCAATGCGCAGCCGCTTTGTTGTGTGCTGACGCCGGGTATCGAATCGACACCGCGGGGTGGCTCTGGTGGCCGCAGGCGTCTGCCAAAGCCGTCCGCTGATGCAGCGATTCGACGTGGCCGAGCTGAATTCGCCTCAGCGCAACAGGAACGCGATATCGTCCACGCCGATCTTCGACACCGGGATGCCCTTGCGGCGCTGGAACAGGATGTGCTGCTGCACGCGGCTGCGCTGCTCGGCAAAGACCGCCGGATCGATCGGCGTACCGATGCGCATGTAGTGCTGCACCAGCAGCTTGTAGGCGCGATGGCGCACCTGCATGGCCTCGGCCTCGGCGCGCAGCCGCCGGATTTCGGCCGGGCTGCGGTCCACCGCCTGGTGCAGTTCGTCGACGGTACGGGCGTGGAGTTCGCGATAGACATCGCGTTCCGCCTCGGCATGGTGCAAGGCGTCGCGCAACTCGCGGATCTTGCGCTGCAGTTTCAGCGTCTGCGTCACCGCCTGCTGCATCTTGCCGGCCGCGCCCAGCGCCTGGCTCGCCGCGGCCATGGTGCTCTTCCACAGGCCGCGCTCGCCGGCCGTTCCGATCAACGTATCCATCTGACCCCCGGTAGAAAGGACTTCCCTGGGCCGGGTACCGCATTGTTCTGCTGCCGAGTGCGGTTTCGCCGGCGTGCGACGCACTGCCGGGTGGCAGGACGTCAGGCAATCCTAGAGATACCTATAACGGGTGCCAAGTAGAAGATATTTACTTCTGGATTGGGATGTTGCGTGGCAGGCAACGACATTTGGCTATGTTGCCGACGAATTGATCGACACGGCTTCCCAAAGCAAAAAGCCCGGCTGCAAGAGCCGGGCTTTTTTAATTTCTGGTGGCCTGGGACGGAATCGAACCGCCGACACAAGGATTTTCAATCCTCTGCTCTACCGACTGAGCTACCGGGCCAAAGAAGGAAAACTATAAACGTAATTTTTGATGCCGTCAAGCACCATCTGCATCACTGTCTCACTGCTCGGCCGGTTCGGGCTTGTTGCGGCCCAGTTCGACACCGAGCTGCTTGAGCTTGCGGTACAGGTGAGTGCGCTCCAGCCCGGTCTTCTCGGCCACTCGGGTCATGCTGCCGTGTTCGCGCACGAGGTGGTACTCGAAGTAGGCGCGCTCGAACAGGTCGCGCGCTTCGCGCAGTGGCATGTCGAACGAGAACTGCATCTCGGCCTCGGGCACGCGCGCGGGGCTGCCGTTGGCCGCGGTCTCGGCCACGGCTTCCGGCGCAGCGGTGGCGCCGGCGGATTCGGCCGAGGGCGCACTTGCCGGCGCGGCGGCCATGGCGGGAGCACTACGCGGACGTTCGATGCCGCGTGCCAGGCCCTGCTCCACCGCGGACAGCAGCTTCTGCAGCGCGATCGGTTTCTCCAGGAAATTCAGCGCGCCGATCTTGGTGGCCTCGACCGCGGTGTCGATGGTGGCATGGCCCGACATCATGATGACGGGCATGGTCAGCTGGCCCTGCGCGGACCATTCCTTGAGCAGGCTGACGCCATCGGTATCGGGCATCCAGATATCGAGCAGCACGAGATCGGGCGTGCCGGCCGCGCGGTATTCGCGCGCCTGCTGCGCGTTTTCCGCGAGTTCGACCACGTGGCCTTCGTCGCTGAGGATCTCCGAGAGCAGCTCCCGGATTCCCATTTCGTCATCGACTACGAGGATGGTTGCCATACTTCCCCTCTTAACCCCACCGCAGCGTTCCGGGTCCGGATCGCCAAAAGTTGACTATGCCAGTTTAACGAACAGGATCGAGATCTGTGCACCGACGACCTCCGCACCTTCCATGCGATTGCGCAGCTCGATGCGCGCGCCGTGTTCGTCAATGATCTTCTTTACCATCGCAAGCCCGAGACCCGTGCCCTTGGCTTTGGTGGTCACGTAGGGCTCGAACGCACGGCTCAGGATCCGTGGTGCAAAGCCGGGACCATTGTCTGCAATGGTGAGCTTGACGGCCTGCCGGTTTTCGCCGGCAGAATCTTTGTATTCTACAGTCTCGGTGTTCAGAGTGATATGGGGCGCCGCCCTACCTGCCGCGACGTTCTCGGCGGCCGCATCCTGCGCGTTCTGGAGCAGGTTGTGGATGACCTGCCGCAGTTGCGTAGGATCGCCCTTGATCTCGGGCAGCGCAGTGCCCAGCGCCGGATGGATCACCGGATGCTCGTGCAACGCGGGATCGTCGATGCCGTACAGATGCAGCACATCTGACACCAGGCTGTTGAGCTGCAGCGGGTGCAGCACCGCGGGCGGCGTGCGCGCATAGTCGCGGAAATCGTCGACCATGCGCTTCATCGCCGCCACCTGGCTGACGATGGTGGCAGCGCCGCGCTTGAGCACGTCGACATCGGTGCCTTCGAGCTTGGGCGAGAGCTTCATCTGCAGCCGCTCGGCCGACAGCTGGATCGGCGTCAGCGGGTTCTTTATCTCGTGTGCGAGGCGCCGGGCCACTTCGCCCCAGGCTACCGAGCGTTGAGCGGAAATCACATCGGAAATATCGTCGAAGACGATGACGTAGCCGGGTTCGTCACGCTCGCCGCCGGGCAGCCGCGCGCCGCGCACCAGCAGCGTCAGCGGCTGTTCGTCCATGCCGCCGTGGCCCTGCGGCAGCTCGATCTGCTTCTGCCAATGCTCGGCGCCGCCCAGCACCTCGCTGGTGTTCTGGTCTGAGAACGCCTGGCGCACGATCTCGCCGAACGGCCCCATCCCCGGGATCTGTTCTACCGGCAGTCCCAGCACGGCGCCGAACGGCTGGCGGAAGATGCGCTCGGCGCCGGGATTGGCGGTGATCAGCACGAAGCGCCTGTCGAATACCAGCACGCCCGCAGTCAGGTTCTGCAGCACGCTTTCGAGGTAGGCCTTTGACTGCTCCAGCGCCGCGCGGTTTTCTTCCACGGCCAGGCGCGCCTCGGCCAGCTGCCGCGTCATCTGGTTGAACTGCTGCGTCAGCATGCCAAGCTCATCGCGGCTCTTCAGTTCGCGCTTGGGCGACAGGTCGCCCTCGGCCACTTCCTTGGTCCCCTGCAGCAGCATCAGCAGCGGCCGCGCCAGCTGGCCGCCGAGCAGCAGGGCCAGCATCACCGCGATAAAGACCGCGAGGAACAGCGTCAGCGTCAGCGTGCCGATATACATCTTGCGCAGCCCGGTGCGGCCCAGCGCCTTCTCCTGGTACTCCTGGTAGGCGCGCTGGACTTCATCGGCATTGCGCGCGAGCACGGCCGGCACCGGGTGCAGCACCTGCAGGTAGCGCTCCTCGCGCACGGTTTCGCCGACCAGGCCGAAGCCGCTCGACGGCGATTCCTCGGGACGGCGTTCCACCGACAGGCCTGACCCGGCCCAGCGCGGGCGCGGTGCCGCGCGCGGCACGCTCGCGGCCATCTGTTCCTGCGCGGTGGTCGGCGCCGGGCCCAGCGGGATGATCACGCGCAGCCGGTACAGATGGCTGCTGTCGACGCGCTCGGCGCTCTGGCCGTCCGGCGTCGGATCGGTGCCGCCTTCGACCGCGGCGTAGCCGCCCGCCAGCCGCGCCTGCTCCGCTAGCACGCCCGAGGGCAGGTCTGGCACCAGCGCAGCGTAGTTGCTCGATGCGGTTGCCAGCACGCGGCCGCTGCCGGTGAAGATCGCCGCCTCCTGCACGCCGTACTGCTCGCGCAGCCGGCTCAGCTGCAGCGAGGTGGACACGCCCGACGAACCGGCCAGCTGCTCCGCCATCAGCCGCGCCTTGCCCTGCAGGTCGGCCAGCGCGCTGTCGATGGTGGAGCGGCCCAGGTTGAGGCCGGCTTCGAGCGCCGTCTCCACGCGCACGTCGAACCACGACTCGATGCTGCGCGAGACGAACTGCAGCGACACCAGGTAGATCAGCACGCCCGGCAGCACGCCCACCACGCCGAAGAACACCGCAAGCTTGGTCATCAGCCGCGTGCCGAACTTGCCGCGGCGGTAGCGCAGCCACAGCGTCACCGCGAGTGCGCCGATGATCAGCACCAGCAGCGCGCCGATCACCAGGTTCACCTTGAACAGCAGCGTGAAATAGCGATCGAAGAATTCGGTATTGGCCGACGCCCCGGCGAGCAGGCCGACCAGCACCAGTGCCAGGAAAACGATGATGCCCGCCACGACGCGATACAGCACGCGCCGGAAGCGGCTGTCCCACAGCGAAGTGTTCATGGCTGGCTTGAGGCGGACAGCGCCGGCTGCGCCAGCAGTGCGGGCGACAGCGCGGTCGACGCCGCCTGCACGAACACGGTGTTGCGCGGGTCCATTGCGGCGGCAGGTGCGCCCGGCGCGGACGCAGGCACTGCCGGCACCGCAGGTGGAGCGGGCAGCGGCGGCGAGGCCGGCGGCGGCGGCGCCGGAACCGCGGGCACCGGCACCGGCGTTGGCACCGCGTTCAAGTCAGTCGGCACGGTGTAGACAAAGCGCCGCCAGTCCGAAGCCAGGTTCCAGTCGCGTGTATTGACCGCATTGATCTGGAACGGCTTGGGCAGTTGCGACAGGTCCAGTCGCATGCGCACTTGCGCGTGATAGCTCTCGCCGGGCTTGATCGCGTTGCGCTCGAACACGCGCCAGCCGCGTACCCGCTGGATAAACTGCAGCGCGCTCTTCAGCCGCGAGAACGGCAGCTGCAGGCCGCCGGTGGAAATACGGTATTGCCGGGTCAGCGGCTGGTAGGACAAACGCACGCTGCGGCTGGTGTTGACGGGCTTGTCATCGAACCAGTACCAGCGCGGCCGCGTCAGCTCGAAGTCGACCGCGAAATAGAGCGAGATGCCCTTGTGCAGGGCGTCTTCCAGCGCAGGCGGCAGGTCGAACTCGAAGCTCGCGGCCAGTTCGAAGCCGCCATCCTGGTATTCGATGCGGGCCTCGGTAGCCTCGATCACCTGTGCATTGGCGGCAGGCGGCAGCCACAGCAGCAGCGCCAGCGCGAGCATCAGCACCACGCGCATGCAAGCCAGCAGTTGCGTCCGCAGTTGCGTCATTCCCGTGGCGAAATCCACGGTAACGCGGCAGTCTGACGGGCGCGGCGTGCTCAGCATCGGATCAGATCAGGCGCGTTTCTGGAAGCGGGCGTAGAAGAAGCCATCGTGATCCGATGGCAGGCTGGCGTGGCCGGGGTCCTTTTCACCTTGTTCGCCGGCCGGAGGCGTTGTCGTACGGGTGCCGGGCAGCAGTTGCCCCGGCGCCTGCAATCGTATCGCATCTGCCAGTTGTGCACCAAACCAGCGCGCCTGCTCCTCGCCTTCCGTTGGGAAAATAGAACACGTGACGTAGACCAGGATGCCGCCCGGCTTGAGCAGCGGCCACAGCTGCGACACGATGCGGCGCTGCTCGGTGACCAGCTTGGCGATATCGGTTTCACGGCGCAGCCAGCGGATATCGGGATGGCGCCGCACGATGCCCGAGGCCGAGCACGGCACGTCGGCCAGGATGCGGTCGAAGGGCTGGCCGTCCCACCAGTCGGCGGGCCGGCTGGCATCGCCCACCACGATGCGGGCCTGCTTGCCGAGGCGCGCGAGGTTCTCATTGATGCGCGTGGCGCGCTGCGGATCGCTTTCCACCGCGGTCACGTCGATGTCGGCAAGCTCCAGCAGGTGGCCGGTCTTGCCGCCGGGCGCGGCGCAGGCATCGAGCACGCGCATGCCGTCGGCCACCTCGAGCAGCGGCGCGGCCAGTTGCGCGCCGGCGTCCTGCACCGACACCAGGCCTTCGGTGAAGCCCGGCAATTGCGTCACCGGCACCGCGCGCACCAGGCGCACGGCCTGCGGGCCGACCACGGTGCCGGCCAGGCCGGCATTGGCCAGGTCGGTCTGGTATTGCTTCACGCTGACACGCGCGGTATTGACGCGCAGCGTCATCGGCGGGCGCACGTTGACGCTCGCGGCGAGATCGGTCCACTGCTCCGGGTACGCCTCGCGCAGCATGCGCAGCCACCACGGCGGCAGGTTCCAGCGCGCCTGTTCGTCGCGGCTGACCTCGGCCAGCAGCGCCTTGCGCTCGCGCAGGAAACGGCGCAGCACCGCGTTGACGAGGCCGCGCGCATGCGCGGTCTTGGGTTCCGAGGCGGCCGCGCTGACCGCCTGGTCGACCACGGTGAAGGTGCTGTAGCCGGTGCGGGGCGCGCCCGATGCCGCGTCCTGGCTGTCCTTGTCCTGCCGCTGGCCCGGCGCCTGCTCGACCAGCAGCGCCAGCGCCACCGCCAGCAGCGAGTCCACCTGCGCGCCGGGCGGGCGCGTGACCAGCCTGGTCACCAGCGCGCGCGCGGTGCCGAACTGGCGCATGGTGCGGTAAGCGATGTCCTGCAGCGCGCCACGCGTGGCGGCATCGCGCACGCGGTCCAGGCGCAGCTGCGCGGCGGCGTCCTCGATCGCCTGTGGCAAGGCTGTGCCTTCGCTGACGGCGCGTACCGCGGCGGCGGCGCCAAGCATCTGGAAGGCAAGCGAATCGGGAGGCAGGCGCATATCGGTCAGGCAGCGGGTGAGGCGGCAAATAAGTCGTGAATCGGTGGGCAGCCGGGCGAGGGCAAGAAAAATGCCCGCTGGTCCATGCTTAAACCAGCGGGCAGTTTACCTTGTGTGGGGGCAGCGCTCCGGAATTGCCGCCGCAACGGCTCCCCGGACGCGCCGCCAACTTTCGCCCGGTCAGGCGGGATAGGTCCCCGTCTGCGCCATCTGCATCAGGCGCGAGATGCGTTCCTCGGTGGCCGGGTGGGTCGAGAACAGGTTGGCGATGCCGCCGCCAGAGAGCGGGTTCATGATCATCATCTGCGCGGTGGCCGGGTGTTCCTCGGCCGCCTGGAACGGGATGCCCTGCGCATAGCGGTGGATCTTGTCCAGTGCGCTGGCCAGCGCCTGCGGGTCGCCGCTGATCTCGGCGCCGCCGCGGTCGGCCTCAAACTCGCGCGCGCGCGAGATCGCCATCTGGATCAGCGAGGCCGCCAGCGGCGCCAGGATCGCCACCGCAATGCTGGCGATGGGATTGCTGCGGTTGCCGTTCTCGTCGCGGCCGCCGAAGAACATCGCCATGTTGGCCAGCGCGGAAATGGCACCGGCCATGGTCGCGGCGATGGTCGAGGTCAGGATGTCGCGATGGCGCACGTGCGCCAGCTCATGCGCCATCACGCCGCGCAGCTCGCGCTCGGACAGCACGCGCAGGATGCCGGTGGTCGCCGCCACCGCGGCGTGATCCGGGTTGCGGCCGGTAGCGAAGGCGTTCGGCGCGTCTTCATTGATCAGGTAGACGCGCGGCATCGGCAGGTTGGCGCGCTGCGCCAGCTCCTGCACCATGCCATAGAACTGCGGCGCGGTACTGGCGTCGACTTCCTGCGCGTTGTACATGCGCAGGACCATCTTGTCCGAGAACCAGTAGGAAAAGAAGTTCATGCCGAGCGCGAGCAGCAGCGCCATCATCATGCCGCTGCGTCCGCCGATCATGCCGCCGATGACGATGAACAGCGCCGTGATGGCCGCCATCAGCATGAAGGTCTTGACCCAGTTGAACATTGCGGTGATCTCCATGTAGTGGACCGCGCCGGCCGCTGCAAGACTTTGCAAAACATGCCGTCGCGATGACCGTTAGATAGGGGCCAACACCAGAAAATTCAACTGCTTGCGGAGGATGCTACCCAGTCACCGCACCATGGCGCATGACGCACACGAAGTGTTTGCCGTGCTGGTTTGAGCTGGTTTGAACGATTATGCCTGCGCCGCCCCATTACCGGGGACCGCGCAGCGCGTGCCCGGCGGCAGCGGCATGGCCTGCAGGAACTGCTGCGCGGGCTGGCGGCGGCCGCCGGGCTTCTGCAGCTCGGTAACCTGCAGGGCGCTGCCGTCGCCGCAGGCGATGATGATGCCGCCGGCATCGGCCGCCAGCACCGTGCCGGGCGGGTGCGGCAGGCTGCTGGCCGCGGCCAGCGGCAGTGCCTGCCAGCACTTGATGACGGTATCGCCGACCTGCACGGTGGCGCCGGGGAACGGGTTGAAGGCGCGCACCTGGCTGGCCAGCGCCGTGGCCGGACGGCGCAGGTCCAGCGGTGCCTCGTCCTTGGCGATCTTCTCGGCGTAGGTGACGCCGGCCTCGGGCTGCTTCGTCGCCGGCAGCGCGCGGCCCGCGGCCAGTTCCTGCAGCGCGGCGACGGTCATGCGCGCGCCCAGCGCGGCCAGCTTGTCGTGCAGCGTGCCGGTGGTGTCGTCGGCGCCGATCGGCACGGCCTCGCGCGTGAGCATGTCGCCGGTGTCCAGGCCTTCGTCCATCTGCATCAGCGTGATGCCGGTCTCGGCATCGCCGGCCTCGATGGCGCGGTGGATCGGCGCCGCGCCGCGCCAGCGCGGCAGCAGCGAGCCGTGGATGTTGAGGCAGCCCAGGCGCGGCAGCTCCAGCACCTCGGCCGGCAGGATCAGGCCGTAGGCGGCCACCACCATTACGTCGGGGGCGAGTTCTGCCAGCGTGTCCACGGCCGCCGCGGCCTCTTCCGGATACTTGCCTTGCCGGCGCAGCGAACGCGGCTGCAGCACCGGGCCGAGCCCGTTGGCCACGGCGTACTGCTTGACCGGACTCGCCTGCAGCTGCATGCCGCGGCCCGCGGGCCGGTCCGGCTGCGTCAGCACGGCCACCACGGGAAAGCCCGCGGCGTGGATGGCTTCAAGCGCGACGCGCGCGAACTCGGGCGTGCCGGCAAAGGCGACACGCAGGGGCTTGGCTTGGGACATGGCAGGTTCCGAGGTGAATACTGGCTGAAAGCGCGGGCTGAAAGCGCAACCGGCCGCTATCGCGGCCGGTACGTTTGTTCTTCGGAAGTCATAAAGATAACAGACCCCGCGCGCGCGTCGAGCGCGGGCGGCGGATTCTGCCGTGCTGTTACATCTTCGCGCGGACGCCGCGCCGGCTTACATGCGCGTGCGTTCGCGCTTCTGCAGCTTGCTCTTGATGCGGTTCAGCTTGAGCGGCGACAGGTACTCGACGAAGACCTTGCCGCGCAGGTGGTCGATCTCGTGCTGGATACATACGGCCAGCAGGTCGTCGGCGTCCAGCTCGAAGGTTTCGCCCTTCTCGTTGAGCGCGCGCACGCGCACGCGGTCGGGGCGCTCGACGCGGTCATAGATCTCGGGCACCGACAGGCAGCCCTCTTCCCATACCTTGCGCTTGTCGCTGGCCCAGACGATTTCCGGATTGATAAAGACCTGGAGCTGGTCGCGCGTTTCGGAAATGTCGATCACCACCACCTGCTCATGGACGTTCACCTGCGTCGCGGCCAGGCCAATGCCCGGTGCTTCGTACATGGTCTCGGCCATGTCCTTCACCAGCTGGCGGATGCGGTCGTCCACGGCCGCGACGGGTTTCGCGACAGTGTGCAGGCGGGGATCGGGGTAGGTCAGGATGTCGAGTTTTGCCATGATGCTAGGGCGCAACGCCCGCTCGAGCGAGCGGCCCGGCCGCGTTGCGGCGTCGGGACTTTACATGCAGAATCGGGGCGCCAGTACAAAAAATCAAGGCGCGCCGAAGCAGGCACGCTCTCCAGGGTCAATCCGGCCGAACCACCGGCCGGTTCAGGAAAATGCGCGATCTTACCAAAGAACACCAGGCGGCGTCGGGCCGCAGGCTGCACGCGTTCACCCTTGCATTGCTGAGTGCCGCCGGCATCACTGCCGCGGCAAGCCTGTCCGTCCGGGCCGCTGACCTGACGGTCACGGCGGCGCAGCAGGCCGAGGCCCAGCGCACTGCTCGCCAGGGTATCCCGATTGCCGATCTCGCCCCCAATGCGCCCTCGCAGTACACCGTGCGCAACGGCGATACGCTATGGGGCATTTCGGGCCGATACCTGCGCCAGCCATGGCGCTGGCCAGAGCTGTGGGGCATGAACCAGCAGCAGATCCGCAACCCGCACCTGATTTACCCCGGCCAGATCCTGTACCTGATCCAGCGCGACGGCCGCGCCTGGCTGTCTACCACCCCCGCCGGGAACGGCACCGTGCAGCTGTCGCCTCGCATGCGCGGTGGCGACGCGGACGGCGCCGCCATCCTCAGCATTTCCGCCAGCGATATCGAGCCGTTCCTGATCCGCCCGCTGGTGGTCGATGAAGGCACGCTCGCAACGTCGGCACGGATCGTCGCCGTGCCCGAATCGCGGGTTTACCTGGGCCGCGACGACAGCGCCTACGCGCGCGGCATTGCCGCCGATGCGCCGGCCGGCAGCGACTGGCAGGCCTATCGGCCCGTCACGCCGGTGCACGATCCGGTCACCAACGCCGTGCTGGGCTATGAGGCCGAATACGAAGGCAACGCCCGCCTGGCGCGCGGCGCGCAGGGTCCCGACGCGGTTTCCACGCTGCAGGTCACGCAGGCCCAGCAAGAGATGGGCGTGGGCACGCTGCTGATGCCGCAGCCGGCGCGCGAAGCGGTGCGCTACGTGCCGCGCGCGCCCGATACCGAGGTCGACGGCCGCGTTGCCAAGGTCTATGGCGGCGTCGAATTCGGCGGCGCCAAGCAGGTGATTGTGCTCAACGTCGGCAGCAAGGCCGGGCTCGAGCCCGGGCAAGTGCTGGCGCTGTCGCGCGCCGGAGAGACCGTGCACGACCGGACCGATCACAACCGCAGCATCCGCCTGCCGGACGAGCGCTACGGGCTCGCCTTTGTCTTCCGCGTGTTCCCCGGCGTGTCGTACGCGCTAGTGACGGATGCCTCCAACGTGATCGCGGTCGGCGACCGCGCCACCTCACCGCGCTGAACCGGCCTTGGGGATGGCGTGAAGGCATTGCCCCTGGCCGGCGTGATCCGGCAGGACACCACGCGAGAGCCCGTAGACGTGCTCGCCTGGCTGCGGCTGGCCAACGCACCCGGCGTCGGCCCGGTGGCCGCGCGGCGCCTGTTGGCGGCGTTCGGGCTGCCACAGCAGGTGCTCGCGCAGAGCGTGGCGGCGCTGTCGTCGGTGGTGCCGGCCAGGCTGGCGCGCGCCGTGCTGGCTGCCCCCGGCGCCGCGGTGTCGGCGTTGGCCGAAAGAACGCTGCGATGGCTCGACACGCCAGGCAACCATCTCGTCACGCTCGCTGATGACGCTTATCCCCGGCGCCTGTTCGACCTGGCCGATCCGCCACCGCTGCTATATATCCAGGGTGACCCCGCCATGCTGGCCCGCCCCGCAGTGGCCATCGTCGGCGCGCGCTCGGCCACGGCCCAGGGCACGCGCGACGCGCTCACGTTTGGTCGTGCCTTGTCCGAGTCGGGACTGACGGTGGTGTCGGGCCTGGCGCTGGGTATCGACGCGGCGGCCCACGCGGGCGGCCTGCGCGGCCGCGGCGGCACCGTGGCGGTGACCGGCACCGGGGCAGACCGCGTCTATCCCGCGGAGAACCTGTCATTGGCACGTGAAGTGGCGCAGCGTGGCGCCATCGTCACCGAGTTTCCCCTCGGCATGCGCGGGCTGGCGGCCAATTTCCCGCGCCGCAACCGCATCATCGCAGCGCTTGCGCGCGGCGTGCTGGTGGTCGAGGCGGCAGCGCGCTCGGGTTCGCTGATCACGGCGCGGCTGGCGGCGGAGCTCGGACGCGAGGTGTTCGCGATCCCGGGCTCGATCCATGCACCGCTGTCGCGGGGCTGCCACCTGCTGATCGGCCAGGGGGCGAAGCTGGTGGAATCGGTAGAGGACGTGCTCGACGAACTTGGCGTTCCCGCCCCGTCCCAGGCCGCCGCGGCCCCGGACCACGATGTCGCCGGCAAGGTCCGGCTTTCAGAACCGGCTGATACCCTGTTGCCGGCACTCGGCTACGATCCGGTTACGCTGGACGCGCTGTGCGAGCGCAGCGGCCAGCCTCCGGAGACAGTCGCGGCGCGCCTGCTCGAGCTGGAACTGGCCGGCGTGGCCGAACGTCTACCGGGAAACCTGTTCCGGCGCCTGGACTGAACCAGGCGTGTTGCCGCAGCAAGGGGGCATGGCCCCCGATACCGATACAATCGCCGGCGTCCGCATGCCGCGGGCGCCTCATGATTCCGATGCCATGACCGTTTATTTTCCCGAGCGTGACGCCGCAGCCATTGCCGAGTGCCTGGCCGCGCGGCCACAGGGCCGCCTGGTGGCATGCCTGTGCGCGCAGTGGTGTGGCACCTGCCGGGACTACCTGAAGGCGCTGACGGCGCTGGCGGGACGCCATCCGCAGGACTGTTTCGTCTGGATCGATATCGAGACCCATGCCGACGCGCTCGGCGATATCGACATCGAGAACTTCCCGACGCTGCTGGTACAGCCGGCGTCGGGCGGCGCGCCGCAGTTTTATGGCACGCTGCTGCCACATGTCGAGGTGCTGGAACGCATACTGACGCGCGGTGGCGCGATGCCGGCAAGCGCCGAAGATGTGCCGCAGGTGCTGGACTGGTTACTTGCCGGGGGTCGAGACGCCGCCTAGGCGGCGCTGGCGATGACGACGGGGCTTGCTTGCACCGCCGTTGAAACCGCGCTTATTATTGGCGCCTCAAAGCCTCCCGGCGTTCTGATTACTACGTTTGCAGTGCAATAGCGGGTTGCCGGAAGCGGCTCGCAAGGACCCTTTCCCATGTCAAAAGCCCTCATCATCGCGGAAAAGCCGTCGGTCGCGGCGGATATCGCCCGTGCCCTCGGGGGGTTTACCAAGCACGACGAGTATTTCGAGAGCGACGACTACGTGCTGTCTTCGGCAGTCGGCCACCTGGTCGAGATTGCCGCCCCGGACGAATACGAGGTCAAGCGCGGCAAATGGAGTTTTGCCAACCTGCCGGTGATCCCGCCGCATTTTGACCTGCGGCCGATCGCCAAGACCGAGTCGCGCCTGAAGGTGCTGAACCGCCTGATCAAGCGCAAGGACGTGACCGGGCTGATCAACGCCTGCGACGCGGGGCGCGAGGGGGAACTGATCTTCCGCCTGATCGCGCAGCAGGCCAAGGCCAAGCAGCCGATCCGCCGCCTGTGGCTGCAGTCGATGACGCCGCAGGCAATCCGCGACGGCTTTGCCAGCCTGCGCGAGGACGAGGACATGCTGCCGCTGGCCGACGCCGCGCGCTGCCGCTCCGAGGCCGACTGGCTGGTCGGCATCAACGGCACGCGCGCGATGACCGCCTTCAACAGCAAGGGCGGCGGCTTTTTCCTGACCACCGTGGGCCGCGTGCAGACGCCGACGCTGTCGATCGTGGTCGAGCGCGAAGAGAAGATCAAGCACTTCGTCCCGCGCGACTACTGGGAAGTGCGCGCCGAGTTCATCGCTGCCGCGGGCCTGTACGAAGGCCGCTGGTTCGATCCCAAGTTCAAGAAGAGCGAATTCGATCCCGAGGCGCGCGAGTCGCGCCTGTGGAGCGAGGCCGAGGCCAAGAGCATTGTTGCCGCCTGCCGCGACAAGCCGGGCACCGTCACCGAGGAATCCAAGCCGTCGACGCAGCAATCGCCGGCACTGTTCGACCTGACCACGCTGCAGCGCGAGGCCAACTCGCGCTTCGGCTTTTCGGCCAAGAACACGCTGGGCCTGGCGCAGGCGCTGTATGAGAAGCACAAGGTCCTGACCTACCCGCGTACCGATGCGCGCGCGCTGCCCGAGGACTACATGGAAACGGTCAAGCAGACCATGACCATGCTCTCCGACAGCTCGCCCAACTACCTGCCGCACGCGAAGAAGATCCTGTCGCAGGGCTGGGTCAAGCCGAACAAGAAGATCTTCGACAACAGCAAGATCAGCGACCACTTCGCTATCATCCCGACGCTGCAGGCGCCCAAGAACCTGTCGGAGCCGGAGCAGAAGCTGTATGACCTGGTGGTGCGCCGCTTCCTGGCGGTGTTCTTCCCGGCAGCCGAGTTCCAGGTCACAACCCGCATCACGGAAGTTGCCGGCCACCACTTCAAGACCGAGGGCAAGGTGCTGGTCAACCCGGGCTGGCTGGTGATCTATGGCCGCGAGGCGCAAGGCGACAAGGACGCCGCCAACCTGGTGCCGGTGGCCAAGGACGAGAAGGTCAAGACCGACAAGGTCGAGAGCGTCGGCCTGACCACCAAGCCGCCCGCGCGCTACAACGAAGCCACGCTGCTGTCCGCCATGGAAGGCGCCGGCAAGCTGGTGGACGACGACGCGCTGCGCGAAGCCATGGCCGGCAAGGGCCTGGGTACCCCGGCCACGCGCGCGGCCATCATCGAAGGCCTGCTGACCGAGAAATACCTGGTGCGCGAAGGCCGCGAACTGATCCCGACCGCCAAGGCGTTCCAGTTGATGACGCTGTTGCGCGGCCTGGGCGTGCAGGAACTGACGCAGGCCGAACTGACCGGCGAGTGGGAGCACAAGCTCTCGCAGATCGAGCGCGGGCGCCTGAAACGCGACGAGTTCATGCTCGAGATCGCGCAGATGACGCAGCAGATCGTCAAGCGCGCCAAGGAATACGACAGCGACACCATCCCGGGCGACTACGCCACGCTGGACACGCCCTGCCCACAGTGCGGCGGGCAGGTCAAGGAAAACTACCGCCGCTTTGCCTGTACCGCGTGCGAGTTCTCGATCAGCAAGATCCCGGGCGGGCGCCAGTTCGAGATCGAAGAGGTCGAGGAGCTGCTGCTGAAGAAGGAAATCGGTCCGCTGCAGGGCTTCCGCAGCAAGATGGGCCGCCCGTTCGCCGCCATCCTCAAGCTGGGCAAGGACGACGAAGGCCATTTCAAGATGGAATTCGACTTCGGCCAGAACGACGACGAGGGCGACGGCGAGCCGGTCGACTTCAGCGGCCAGGAGCCGGTCGGCACCTGCCCCAAGTGCGGCGGCGCGGTGTTCGAGCACGGCATGAAGTACGTCTGCGAGAACAGCGTGGCCAGCCCCAGGAGCTGCGACTTCACCACCGGCAAGATCATCCTGCAGCAGGAGATCAGCCGCGAGCAGGTCGGCAAGCTGCTGAACGAGGGCCGCACCGACCTGCTGACCGGCTTCAAGTCGTCGCGCACGGGCCGCAACTTCAAGGCTTTCCTGGTGAGGCAGGCGGACGGCAAGATCGGCTTCGAGTTCGAGGCCCGCGAGCCCAAGGCTGGCGCCAAGACCGCGGCCAAGACGGCTTCGCGCGACGTGGCCAAGGCCGACGATGTGGAAGCGGCGCCGGCTCCGGCCAAGAAGGCGGCGGCCAAAGCCCCGGCGGCCAAGACCACGGCCACCAAGACGACTGCAAAGAAGGCTGCTGCCGCCAAGACCACCGCCACCAAGACCGCGGCCAAGAAGGCGCCTGCCAAGAGCGCCGCGCGGAAGACCGCGGTCGAAGCCGGCGAGTAAGTCGGTCGAAAAGCTGGCGGGCACCGCCCGCAACGACAAAGGGGGCCTGCAATGGGCCCCCTTCTGACTGGTGCTCGGTCCTGCGAGCCCGGGAGGTCGCTACTGGCTTACGCTTTGCGCGGCATGCCGCGGCCCGACGCCTTCCGCCTTGCCCTTGACCTGCCCTTCCTCGAGCAGGAAATCGATAAAGGCGCGCACCTTGGTGGGCAGGAATTTCCGGCTCGGGTAGACCACGCTGACGTCGCGCCGCGGCAACTGGTATTGCGGCAGCACGTGGACCAGCTTGCCGGATTCGATATTTGGCCGCGCGAGGTAGGAAGACAGCATGGCGACGCCCATATTGGCCAGCGCCGCCTGGTGCGCCAGTTCGGCGTTGCTGCACAGCAGCCCCGGGCGGATCGGCACTGTCACCTCCCCCTCCGGGCCCAGCAGGGTCCACTCGTGTTCGGCGTTGGGCAGCCGCATGGCGATGCAGCGGTGATGGCTGAGCTCGTGCGCATGGCGCAGCGGTGCATGCGCGGCCACATAACCGGGCGAGGCGCACAGGATCACCTCGGCCGATATCAGCGGGCGCGCCACCAGATGCGAACCCAGGCCCAGGTCTGACAGCATCACGGCCACGTCGCGCCCTTCTTCGACGATATCGACATTGCGGTCCGACAGCAGCACGTCGAACACCACTTCGGGATACTGCTGCTGGAAGCGCGCCAGCAGGGCCGGCAGCAGGTGCAGGCCGAACATCACCGGCGTCACCAGCCGCAGCGTGCCCGACAGCGACTGGCTGCGCGCGGCGACCACGCTTTCGGCCTCTTCCACGTCTTCGAGGATCTGCTGGCAGCGCTGCAGGTAGGTTTCGCCGGCGTCGGTCAGCGACAGGCTGCGGGTAGTGCGGTTCAGCAGCCGGGTGCCCAGGTGGCTTTCCAGGTCGGCAACATAGCGGGTGACCACGGCGTTGGACATTTCCAGCTGTTGCGCTGCACGCGCGAAGCTTCCCAGTTCCACCACCTTGGAAAACACACGCATCGATTGCAGGCGGTCCATGACATAGTCTCCCGTTTCTGCGCTGAATCCTTACGCGTTCAGGCTGCTTTATTGTTGGAATCAGAACTAATCATTGTGGATCCTGATATTTATTGATATGAGGGAAATGCCTAATATCTAGCCATCGGATGCCGCATTGCAGCAATCCTCTTTCGCCGAAGTGCTGGCGGAGGCATCCAAGCTATACAGAAAGCCTGAATCATGAAAAACCGCTCCGCCCTGATCGCTGTCGCCACTATCGCCGCCGCCCTGTTCGCCGCGCCGGCCTTTGCCAAGAACGGCAAATTCGACGTGTTCACCGATGGCGCCAAGGTGGCCAAGTTCGACGTCTACACGAACGGCGCCAGGAACGGCAAGTTCGACGCCTTCACCGACGGCGCCCGCGTCGGCAAGTTCGACGCCTTTGCCGACGGCGCCCGGTACGAAACCGGTACCGATCGCGCGCCGCTGTAAGCGACCCGTCCCTCCGGGGCCGCTACCGCAACAAGGCTCCTGCAAGCGCGATCCGGGGCCGCTCCTCCCAGAGCGGCCCCTTCTGTTTTGCCTGGTCTCCAACCAGCTTGGGGAGAGCGTCAAACGCCCTCTCCCACTTTATTGGAGAAGAAGCCCGCAACCGGCACGTCCGGCTGCGGGCTTCTTTGTTTCGGCGAGCGGCAGGTGGAGTGCCGTACCGAAATCGATTATGCCAGCCGGCGCAAAAAAAACGGGCCTTGCGGCCCGCTTTTGCTTCACCACGGATGATCAGTCGTCGTAGTGATGGTGATGCCTGTGCTTCTTGCGCTTGTAGTGGCTCTTGTAATGACGATGGTCATCGGCATACGAGTTGCTGCGCGAGATGTTGCCGCCCAGCGCTGCGCCGGCACCACCGCCCAGGCCCGCGCCGATCAGGCCGCCGGTACGGCCGCCCATGGCGTTGCCCGCCGCGGTACCTGCGCCACCGCCCAGCGCGCCGCCGATGATGGCGCCCGTGCGCTCGCGGCGGTTGGACGTCACGGCGCCACCTGCGCCGCCACCCACCGCACCACCGATCACTGCGCCGGTGCTGCCGCCGAGCGCGCCGCCCACTGCGGCACCGGCGACGCCGCCGAGCGCGCCGCCCAGGGCGTTGTTCATGTCGCCCGCGAAGGCCGGCAGCGCACTGGCCGCCAGGGCGAGGGCAATGGTCAGATTGCGAACGGAATGGCGAGTCATATGTCTTGTCCTTTGAATTGCCATGATGTGTCGCAAGTGTAGAGAAGGAGCCCCACCCTTGCTGTAACGACCTGTAAAGCCTGTAAGCCCCTGCAGAAACGGCGTAACCGGGGCAATAAAAGCGCGGGGAAAATACAACACCTAACAAAAAGACAGGCGATCATGTGATCGCCTGTCTGCTTTGTCTGCACACCCGGGACGGGTGTCCGGGTGTCCCTTACTGCGTCCCTAACAGCATTTGCCTTGCCCGCCACCGTACCGCGCTTCCTGACGCTCGCGGAAGAACTCTTCGTAGCTCATCGGCGCGCGGTCCGGGTGGACCGTTTCCATATGGGCCACATAGTTCTGGTAGTCGGGCAATCCGACCATCAGCCGCAGCGACTGCCCGAGGTAACGCCCCATCGTACCCAGTTGTTCCAGCATGGCGGGCTCCTTGTCAGGTAAGGGGATCAGGACTGGGCCGACGCCGCGCCCGGCAGCGGCTCGAACGGCGTTTCCTTGTCGGTCGGTCGGGTCGCGGCGCGGGCCTGCAGTGCGGTCTTGAAGCCGTAGAACACGATCGACAGCACCACCACCATGAACAGGGCGCACAGGCCGGCGTCCAGGTAATCGTTAAAGACGATACGGTGCATCTGCTCCATCGACTTGGCCGGGGCCAGCACCTTGCCTTCGGCAATGGCGGCGCTGAACTTGGCGGCATGGGTCAGGAAGCTGACCTTCGGGTCGGCGTGGAACAGCTTCTGCCAGCCGGCGGTCAGCGTGCAGATCAGCAGCCAGATGGTCGGCAGCAGGGTGACCCAGGCGTACTGGCCGCGCTTCATCTTGACCAGCACGCAGGTGCCCAGTACCAGCGCCACCGCGGCCAGCATCTGGTTGGAGATGCCGAACAACGGCCACAGCGTGTTGATGCCGCCGAGCGGATCGACCACGCCCTGGTACAGGAAGTAGCCCCAGGCCGCCACGCACAACCCGGTGGCGATCAGGTTGGCCGGCAGCGAGTCGGTCTTGCGCATCGACGGGATGAAGCTGCCCAGCAGGTCCTGCAGCATGAAGCGGCCGGCACGGGTGCCCGCGTCGACGGCGGTCAGGATGAACAGTGCCTCGAACAGGATGGCGAAGTGGTACCAGAACGCCATCATGGCCTGGCCGCCAACCACCTGGTGCAGGATGTGCGCGATGCCCACGGCCAGCGTCGGCGCGCCGCCGGCGCGCGAGATAATGGTGTTCTCGCCGACGTCCTTGGCGGTCTGCACCAGCACGTCAGGGGTGATCACGAAGCCCCAGGTCGAGACCGCCTGCGCCACCGCTTCCGGCGTGGTGCCGATCACGGCAGCCGGGCTGTTCATGGCGAAGTACACGCCCGGCTCGATCACCGCGGCGGCCACCAGCGCCATGATGGCGACGAAGGACTCGGCCAGCATCGCGCCGTAGCCGATAAAGCGCGCATGGGTCTCGTTCTCCAGCAGCTTGGGCGTCGTGCCCGACGAGATCAGCGCATGGAAGCCCGACACCGCGCCGCAGGCGATGGTGATGAACAGGAACGGGAACAGGTTGCCCGACCACACCGGACCGCCGCCTTCGGCGAACTGCGTGAAGGCCGGCATCTTCAGTTCCGGCGCCACGATCACGATGCCCACCGCCAGCGCGATGATGGTGCCGATCTTCAGGAAGGTCGACAGGTAGTCGCGCGGGGCCAGCAGCAGCCACACCGGCAGCACGGCGGCGATGAAGCCGTAGATGATCAGCATCCACGTCAGCGCCTTGCCGTCGTAGGTGAACAGCGGCGCCAGCGTCGCGCTTTCATGCACGTACTGGCCGCCCATGATCGCCATCATCAGCAGCACGAAGCCGATCACCGACACTTCGCCGATGCGGCCCGGGCGGATGTAGCGCGTATAGATGCCCATGAAAATGGCGATGGGAATGGTCACCGCCACGGTAAAGGTGCCCCACGGCGAGTCGGCCAGCGCCTTCACCACGATCAGCGCCAGCACCGCCAGGATGATGATCATGATCATGAAGCAGCCGAACAGCGCGATCAGGCCCGGCACCGTGCCCATTTCGGACTTGACGAGGTCGCCCAGCGAGCGGCCGTCGCGGCGCGTGGAGATGAACAGCACCATGAAGTCCTGCACCGCGCCGGCGAACACCACGCCGGCCAGCAGCCACAGCATGCCCGGCATGTAACCCATCTGCGCGGCCAGCACGGGGCCCACCAGCGGGCCGGCGCCGGCGATCGCGGCAAAATGGTGGCCGAACAGCACCGCCTTGTTGGTCGGCACGTAGTCCAGGCCGTCGTTGTGGCGCCAGGCCGGCGTCATGCGTTTCGGGTCAAGCTGCATCACCTTGTCGGCGATAAAGCGGCTGTAGTAGCGATAGGCGATCAGGTAGATGCAGAGCGCGGCAACCACGATCCACAGCGCGCTGACGGCTTCGCCGCGCGCCAGCGCGACGGTGCCGAAGGCGAACGCGCCGAGCACGGCGACGGCCAGCCACACCAGGTGTTCTCCGATGCGATTCATAGTGAAGGTCTCCTCAGACCGGTATTTGGAAAGCCTGCGGCGGCGAAGGACTGGCAACTGGCAACGGGCCGGGTCGGCGGCGGGCGCGCCGGGGCGGGCAGCTGGGGCAATCCGGCGGTGAGGGTGTCTCCTGGGATCTGGCTGCTGCTCGCCCGGTTCGTGTCGTTTCCGGATCTCGCATTGCAGGCAGGCGGTGCACCATCCGGGTAGGCCGGTGCACCAGCTGCGTGGACGCGCGCGCCTTGTTGGGGCGGCTTGCGCATCCGGCGTGTAGTATTGACACCCGCCAAACCCCGCACAAGCGCGTAACTACGCAGCACTTCTGCGTAGTACTACGCAAATCGACGGTGGCATGCCGCCTGCGCGGCATCGGTGTTTACCCCCGGTCCTGTATGAAACTCCGCCAGAAGATCCTGTTGCTCGCGGTGGCGCCCCTGGCGGTGGCCATGCTGGGCATCGCGCTTGCCGTGCGCAACCAGGCGACCCAGCTCGCGCAGCATGAGCGCGCGCTGGTCGAAGCCGCCTACCTGCAAAGCAAAGAGACAGAGCTGCGCCACTACGTAGAGCTGGCGCAGAGCGCGATCGCGCCGATGGTGCGGTCCGGCCGCGCCGACCTGGCCACGCGGCAGGCGGCGATGGAGGCACTGGCCCGCCTCGACTACGGGCCCGACGGCTACTTCTTCCTTTACGACATGCAGGGCCGCAACCTGATGCACCCGCGCCAGCCCGAACTGGTCGGCAAGGACCTGTGGGCCCTGCGCGATACGCAGGGCACGCTGCCGATCCAGAAACTGATCACCGCAGCAAAGAACGGCGGCGGCGCGGTGCGCTACCAGTGGCAGAAGCCATCGTCGCAGCAGCTTGCCCCCAAGCTTGGCTACGTGGTGGCGGTGCCGGAGTGGGGCTGGATGCTCGGCACCGGCATCTACCTGGATGACGTCGAGCGCACGCTGCGCCAGCTCGATGCGCGCGCCGAGACCGACATCCGCGAGACCATGGCGTGGATCGGCGTGATCGCGGCGGTCAGCATCCTGCTGGTCGCCGCCAGCGGCCTGGCGCTCAATATCAGCGAGCACCGCGAGGCCGATGCCAAGCTGCGCCAGCTGGCGCAGCGCGTGGTGCAGTCGCAGGAAGAGGAGCGCGCGCGGCTGTCGCGTGAATTGCACGATGGCATCAGCCAGCTGCTGGTGTCGGCCAAGCTGGTGCTGGAGACCGCCACCAACCGGCTGCGGCTGGCCCCGACCGAAGGCGCCGCGGTGGCGCCGGTGCTGGGCATGGCGCTGAACCGGCTTGACACCGTCTTCAATGAGGTGCGGCGCGTGGCGCGCAACCTGCGCCCGGCGCTGCTGGATGACCTGGGTCTCTTTGCCGCGCTCCAGCACCTGGCGCGCGAGATGCAAGGCGGCAGCCGGTTCCAGATTTCCGTGATGCAATCAGGCACCCCGCGCGAGTTGCCCGACGAACAGGCCACAGCGCTGTTCCGAATCGCCCAGGAGGCGCTGACCAACGTGGAACGCCATGCGAACGCCCGGAACGTCAGCGTGTCCCTTGCGTTCGATGCCGATGCCACGCGGCTGACCGTGCGCGACGACGGCAGCGGCTTCGATGTGGCCCGCATGCAGGTCGATCCGCAGCGCGGGATCGGGCTGCGCAATCTGGGCGAGCGTATTGCTGCGCTGTGTGGGCAGTTCAGCATTGTTTCCGGCATCGGCGGTACGGAGCTGGTGGCGTCCTTGCCGCTGGCCAAGGCAGCGCCTCGCGTTGCCGCCGTTCCACATGATCCTGTTTCCGCCGGACCTTCCCAGTCATGAATATTTCGTTTGAACCCAACCATGCCAAGGCGCCGGCGCGCGTTTTGCTGATCGACGACCATGCCCTGGTGCGCGACGGGATGCGGATGCATCTGGCGTTGCAGCCGGGGCTGCGGGTCGTGGGGGAAGCCGACGATGGCGAGGCCGCGCTTGCCTGGCTCGGGCGTGCCGGTGAGGTTGATATGCCTGATCTGGTGATCACCGATATCGGCATGCGCGGCATGGGAGGGATTGCGCTGGCGGCGGCGCTGCATGACCGGTATCCGGAACTGGCGGTGTTGATCGTGTCGATGCACGACAACCTGGAATATGTGCGGCAGGCGGTTCGAGCTGGGGCGCGGGGTTATGTGCTGAAGGACGCGCCGGCAGATGAGCTGATGGCGGCGATCCAGTCGGTGCTGGCCGGGCGCGTGTTCTACAGCGCCCGCATCGCGCGCGGCATGGCAGAGCAGAGCCCGGGGCCGCTGGATGCGCTGACCCGGCGTGAACGCGACATCCTGGGATGCATCGGGCGCGGGATGGCCAACAAAGAGATTGCCGTGCAGCTGGGGGTATCGGTGCGCACGGTGGAGACGCACCGGCTCAACCTGAAGCGCAAGCTGGGGATCGAGGGGCGCGCGGGGTTGGTGAAGTATGCGGTGGAGACGCTGGGGAATAGCGAGGCCGGGTGACGGGGCCCCCCCAAGACACCGAAAAGGAGAGTGGTTCTGGGGTGCTCCCTAGCCCCCGAGTTCGCCCTGGCAAGGTGTTTGCCCCCTCCCCTCCTGGGGAGAGGGGAGCAAACCAGCAGTGGCTTAGCCCTCCAGCCGCTTGCCCAGCGCCATGCGCGTTTCCGCCAGCGCCTGCGGCAGACGGTGATTCAGCTGTGTGAACAGCGCATCGTGCAGCGCCAGTTCCGCCTGCCAGGCATCGCGGTCGATCGAGGTCACCTGTTCGAACTGCGCGGGCGAAAACTCCACGCCGTTCCAGTTCAGATCTTCATACCGCGGCGTCGTGCCGAACACGTGCTCGCCGCCCTGCCCCTTGCCTTCGACGCGGTCAATCATCCACGACAGCACCCGCATGTTCTCGCCAAAGCCCGGCCACACGAAGTTGCCATCGGCATCCTTGCGGAACCAGTTCACGCAGTAGATCTTCGGCAGCCTGGCACCCGAGGCCTCCAGCTTCTTGCCCAGCTCCAGCCAGTGGCCAAAGTAATCGCTCATGTTGTAGCCACAGAATGGCAGCATCGCAAACGGGTCACGACGCACCACACCCTGCTGGCCCGCGGCCGCGGCAGTGGTTTCCGAACCCATGGTGGCAGCCATGTACACGCCTTCGGTCCAGTTGCGCGCCTCGGTCACCAGCGGCACCGTGGTCGAACGGCGGCCGCCAAAGATGAACGCATCAATGGGTACGCCCGCCGGGTTGTCCCAGTTCTCGTCGATCGACGGGCACTGAGAGGCCGGTGCCGTGAAGCGGGCGTTCGGGTGCGCGGCCTTGGCGCCGGTGGCCTTGGCGATCTCAGGGGTCCAGTCCTTGCCCTGCCAGTCGACCAGGTGCGCCGGCGCTTCCTTGGTCATGCCTTCCCACCACACGTCGCCGTCGTCGGTCAGCGCCACGTTGGTGAAGATGACGTTTTCCTTCAGCGTCGCCATCGCGTTGTAATTGGTCTTTTCGCTGGTGCCCGGGGCCACGCCGAAGTAGCCGGCTTCCGGGTTGATCGCGTACAGGCGGCCATCCTTGCCCGGCTTGATCCAGGCGATGTCGTCGCCGATCGTGGTGACCTTCCAGCCCTCAAAGGTCTTGGGCGGGATCAGCATCGCGAAGTTGGTCTTGCCGCAGGCCGACGGGAACGCGGCGGCCACGTGGTACTGCTTGCCTTCGGGCGAGGTCACGCCCAGGATCAGCATGTGCTCGGCCAGCCAGCCTTCGTCGCGGCCCATGGTCGACGCGATACGCAGCGCGAAGCACTTCTTGCCCAGCAGCGCGTTGCCGCCGTAGCCGGAGCCGAACGACCAGATCTCGCGCGTTTCCGGGAAATGGACGATGTACTTGGTCGGGTTGCACGGCCACGGCACGTCCTTCTCGCCGGCGGCGAGCGGCTTGCCGACGGTGTGCACGCACGGCACGAACTCGCCGTCGTTGCCCAGCACGTCATACACGGCACGGCCCATGCGCGTCATGATGCGCATGTTGACCGCCACGTACGGCGAATCCGACAGTTCCACGCCGATATGCGCGATCGGCGAGCCCAGCGGGCCCATCGAGAACGGCACCACGTAGAGCGTGCGGCCGCGCATGCAGCCGTCGAACAGGCCGTTCAGCGTCTGGCGCATCTCGGCCGGGGCGGTCCAGTTGTTGGTGGGGCCGGCATCTTCCTGCTTGCCGGAGCAGATAAAGGTGCGGTCCTCGACGCGGGCCACGTCCGACGGGTCCGACAGCGCCAGGAAGGAGTTCTTGCGCTTGGCCGGGTTCAGCCGCTTCATCGTGCCGGCGGCGACCATCTGCTCGCACAGGCGGTCATATTCTTCCTGCGAACCGTCGCACCAGTAGATATTGTCGGGCTTGGTCAACGCGGCGATTTCGGCGACCCAGGCAACCAGCTTGGGGTGCTTGACCCAGGCCGGAGCATTCACTGGCGCCATGCCTTGCATCGTGGGGTGGTTCATACTGCAACTCCAGGTTTGTAAAGGGAAGGAAGGGAAGGAAACCTTGCAAAGCCTGGCCGGCGGGGGCGGTTTTTCCGCTGCTCGCGCGGTGGACGGAATCGCGGATCGCGGCATGGGGGTCGTCATGTCCCGATCGTCACATCCCGTTACAACTCCGCGGCGGCCCGTGTTGTGCAAAAGGTCGCGGCGGTCCCTGCGGCTGCGCTAAAGTTGCGCTTCGCCCGCGCAGGGGTAGCTGCGCGCGCCGGGCGGGCTTTGTCCGGCGGCGTCCGCGTGTCGGGAGAAAGGCTCGACCGACAATCCGCGGCGGCACCGGAGCGGGCAAGGATACCACTGGCGCACCCCCCTGTTTTTTGCTGCGCAACAATTGACACCATTGTTTCGCAAGAGATGTTTCACCTCGCGGCGGCCCGGCATGCTGGCGCCGACGCCGGGTTATCCACAATACTGTTGGCCGGCGCGCGGCTCGGTTGCCGCGCGCACCAACCGGCACAAGCGCCGGAAGACAAACCAGAGTTGCCGATGAAGATTGCCGTACTCGACGATTACCAGGACTCCGTGCGCAAGCTGCCGTGCTTCAGCCTGCTGGAGGGGCACGACGTCAAGGTGTTCAACAACACCGTCAAGGGCGTGGGCCAGCTGGCCGCGCGCCTGTCGGACGTGGAAGCCGTGGTGCTGATCCGCGAACGTACCCGTATCACCCGGCAATTGCTGGAAAAACTGCCCAAACTGAAGCTGATCAGCCAGACCGGCAAGGTCGGCGCCGGTCCGGGCGGCCATATCGACCTGGATGCCGCCACCGACCGCGGCGTGGCGGTGCTGGAAGGCGTCGGCTCGCCGGTGGCCCCGGCTGAGCTGACCTGGGCGCTGATCATGGCCGCGCAGCGGCGCATTCCGCAGTACGTGGCCAGCCTCAAGCACGGCGCGTGGCAGCAATCGGGCCTGAAATCGACCACCATGCCGCCCAACTTCGGGCTGGGCCAGGTGCTGCGCGGCCAGACGCTGGGTATCTGGGGCTACGGCAAGATCGGCCGGCTGCTGGCCGGCTATGGCAAGGCCTTCGGCATGCGGGTGATGGTGTGGGGCCGCGAGGCCTCGCTGGAGGCGGCGCGCGCCGACGGGCTGGACGTGGCCTCTTCCAAGGACCAGTTCTTTGCCGACAGCGACGTCTTGTCGCTGCACCTGCGGCTGAACGACGACACCCGCGGCATCGTCAAGCTGACCGACCTGACGCGGATGAAGCCCACCGCGCTGTTCGTCAATACCAGCCGCGCCGAGCTGCTGGAAGAGAACGCGCTGGTCACCGCGCTCAACCGCGGCCGGCCGGGCATGGCGGCGGTCGACGTGTTCGAATCCGAGCCGATCCTGCAGGGGCACGCGCTGCTGCGCATGGAAAACTGCATCTGCACGCCGCACCTGGGCTACGTCGAGCGCGACAGCTATGAACTGTACTTCCGCACGGCGTTCCAGAACATCCTGGACGTGCTGGGCGGCAACCACGACTGCATCGTCAATCCCAAGGCGTTGACGCCGGCGCTGTCGCGCTGAGGCGCACGGTCGGCTCCCCTCTCCCGCCCGACGGAAAGGGGAGCCTGGTTCCCATGACGCGGGCTGCGGCCACGGCTGCTTGCCTCGTCAACGCGAATCTCCCAATCCCGCTACACTCGGGACTTCCCTAACCGCCGGCCGCAATGGCCCTGGCGGCAGCCCCGACAACAACAGGCGCCCGCGCGCACCCCCACTTCCCAAGGCCGGCATGGATCCCAGGCTCGTGACGCTCTGCGTCGGCAATTTCGTCATCGGCACCGGCGCCATGATCGTGACCGGCATGTTGAACGACATTGCCGGGGACTTCGGACTGGGCGCGGCCAGTGCCGGGCAGCTGATTTCGGTGTTCGCGCTGGCCACCTGCGTCGGCGCGCCGCTGTTCGCCACGCTGGGCTCGCGCATCGACCGCCGGCTGCTGCTGGCGGGGTCGCTGCTGGTCTACGCGGTGATGCACCTCGCGGCCGCCTTTGCCCCCAGCTTCGCGGCGCTGATGGTCATCCGCTTCCTGACCGCGATCGGCGCCGCCATTTACACGCCGCA
This sequence comes from Cupriavidus phytohabitans, assembly GCF_017815025.1. NCBI lineage: Bacteria > Pseudomonadati > Pseudomonadota > Betaproteobacteria > Burkholderiales > Burkholderiaceae > Cupriavidus > Cupriavidus phytohabitans. The sequence goes on along the minus strand of NZ_JAGIQB010000008.1, from coordinate 63,896 downwards.
GACCGCGGCGACGTTGCCGCTGCTGGTCAATGCACAGACGCGCGGCCGTGCCATCAGCTTTGTCTTCCTGGGCTGGAGCGTCGCCAGCGTGGTGGGCGTGCCGCTGGGCACGTGGATCTCGACCACGCTGGGCTGGCGCGTCAGCATGGGGCTGGTGGGCGGTCTGGCGCTGCTGGTGTCGGCCGCGGTGTGGCGGGCGCTGCCGCGCGGGCTGTACGTGGCGCCGGTGGGACGCGAGGCCTGGGCCGCGGTGCTGCGCCACAAGCCGGTCATGCTGGTGGTGCTGACCACCATGGTGTCGTCGGCCGGCATGTTCACCATGTTTACCTATGTCGCGCCGCTGATGCGCGATGTCTACGGCATCAGCGGCGGCGCGCTCAGCCTGATGTTCCTGGCCTATGGCGCCTGCGGCGTGCTCGGCAATGCGCTGGCCGCGTCGCGCATGGACCGCGTCACGCCCAGCCGGATCGTGCAGGTGGCCCTGCTGGCCTCGGTCACCGCCATGGTGCTGTGGCCGCTGGCTGGCCTGGGCGGCGTGGCGCTGGTGCTGCTGTTCATGCTGTGGGGGCTGGGCGGGTTTGCCACCAACAGCGCGCAGCAGGCGCGGCTGGTGCTGCTGGCGCCGGAGCGGGCCTCTGCCTCCATCTCGCTGAATTCTTCGTCGATCTACCTCGGGCAGGCGGCCGGCGCGATGGCCGGCGCCGGCATCTATACCCTGGCCGGGGTTGATTCGCTGCACTGGGGCGCCGCGGTGCTGATGCTGGCGGCGCTGGCGGTGTCGCAGCGCGCCCGCTCGCTGGGATGCCAGTGGCAGCGCCCGCAGGCCCCGCAGCAGGCTCCCAACGCGGGCTGAAGCCACGCCCCGGGGCATCATGCCCACGGGGCACGCGCCTGCGGCGTCTTGTGAGGCACCGCACCAAGCACTTGTCCACAGCCTTATCCGCCCCCTTATCCTCAGGGATATCCGCAGCTTATCCACATCCCTTTCCACAATCACCAAGCGGGGGCGCACGTGAGCGATTCCAGACGCTGGCAAGGCGATGCACGCGTGCTGGCCGTGAGCCTTGGCAAGGCGATCCCGCTGGTCGTGGCCGGCGCCGGCACCAAGGCGGTGGTGCTGTCCGGCATCCGCAAGCATGCCGTCAGCACCCTGCTGCACCCGCTCCCGGTGCAGGTGCGCCCGCAGGGCCTGGCCGGCGACGAGCAGGCCGACCTGGCCGTCCACGGCGGCCGCGACAAGGCGGTCTATGCCTATCCGTCCGAGCACTACCCCTGGTGGAATGCTCGCCGGCGCGCCTGCGGGCAGCCCGAAGCGGGCCAGCCGCTGCCGTTCGGCGCGTTGGGCGAGAACCTGAGCATGGAAGGCCTGCTGGAGTCCGACCTGTGGATCGGCGACCTGGTGCGCGCCGGGACGGCGCTGCTGCGGGTGGAGGCGCCGCGCCGGCCCTGCTACAAATTCAATGCCGCACTCGGCTACCGCCATGCGGTGCGCGACATGGTGCAGAGCGGGTATTCGGGTGTCTACCTGAGCGTGGTGGTGACCGGCCAAGTCCGCGCAGGTGATGCGATCATTGTGCAGCCGGGGCCACGTGAACTGTCGGTCGACAGCGTCAACCAGTGGCGCCGTGACAGCAGGCGGCAGCTTTTCTGATAATGTTTGTCTAACAATACAAGCGCCCCGCCTAATTCACATCCGGCTTTTTCCGTGGCCCGGTGCGCGCGTGCCAGCGCCTGCCGTCACGAGCCCCTTACACCCCTGTAATGGACTGTAATACGCGACGCTGGCTCCGGCGGGCGAAGCGCGGTACTAGTAGAGTCTTTGCGCAACACGCGCCGGCGACATTCGATCACAACAAGCCGGCGCGGATCACGCGGAGTGGCGCAAGACGCGGTGCAGAGGGTCCACAGAGAACATGAAAACTGACAGGATCGACCAGCCCAAGGGCTTCGTCGACAGTAACTGGAGTGCGGCCGCCGGGACCGGGCGCGGCCGGGTATCGCCGTGGGTATGGATCACAGCAGTGCTGGTGCTGGCCGGGCTGGGCTGGTTTGCCTGGCGCACGTGGCTGGCGCCCAAGCCGGCGCCCAAGCCGCCCGCCGCGGTGGTGGTGACCACAGCGCCGGTGCAGCAGGGTGACGTGCCGCTGCAGGTCACGGCCAATGGCAACGTCACCGCGTTGTCCACGGTCGAGGTGCGGCCGCAGGTGTCGAGCACCGTGCGCACGGTCCATATCAAGGAAGGCCAGACGGTCAAGCCGGGCGACCTGCTGTTCTCGCTCGACACGCGCATGGACGAGGCCAACTTGGCCAAGGCTCAGGCGCAGCTGCTGAAAGACCGGGCCGACCTGGCGGACGCCCACCGCACGCTGGCGCGCAGCAAGGAACTGCTCGAGCGCAACTTCATTTCCAGGAGCGCGGTCGATACCGCGCAGGCCAAGGTCGATGGCGCCGAAGCCACCGTGCGCGCCGACCAGGCCGCCATCGAGGCCAGCCGCGTGGCGATCAGCTATGGCTCGATCCGCGCCACCATCAGCGGCCGCACCGGCGTGATCAACGCCTTCCCGGGCTCGCTGGTGCTGCCCAGCGGCGCCGTGCCGATGGTTACCATCGCGCAGGTGCAGCCGATCGCCGTGACCTTCAGCCTGCCCGAGCGGCAGCTGGCGGCGCTGCGCGAGGCGCTGCAGGCCGGTCCGGTACAGGTCACGGCCCAGCCCAATGACGGCAGCAAGACCCCGGTGACCGGCAAGATCACCTTCGTGGATAACACGGTCGACCCGCAGTACGGCACCATCCGCGTCAAGGCCCAGTTCGACAACGAAGAGCAGCGGCTCTGGCCGGGCACCTACGCCAACGTCAGCGCGGTGGTGCAGACGCTCAAGGGTGCGTTGTCGGTGCCGCCGCAGGCGGTGGTGACCGGCCCCGAAGGCCGCTTTGTCTATGTGGTGCAGCCCGACAGCAAGGTCGCGCGCGTGCCGGTGCAGGTGATCACCACCACTGCCGCCGCGGCCGTGGTGGAAGGCGTGCAGCCCGGCGCCCGCGTCGTCGTGGAAGGCACGCAGAACCTGCGCCCGGGCGCGCTGGTGCGCGAGGCGCCGGCCGGCGCCGCCTCCGGTGCGGCCGCCGCACGCCCCGCGAATACCGCCAACGCCGCCGCGGGGCACTGAGCCATGACGCTGTCCGAACTCTGCATCCGCCGTCCGGTGATGACGGTGCTGCTGTGCCTCGCGGTGATCGTCACCGGCATCGTGCTGTACCCGACCATCCCGATCGCCGCGCTGCCCAGCTTCAACTCGCCGGTGATCCAGGTCACCGCGACACTGCCGGGCGCGAGCCCGGAAACCATGGCGGCGTCGGTGGCGACGCAGCTGGAAAAGCAGTTCGCGACCATCCCCGGCGTGTCGGTGATCAGCTCGTCGAACACGCTCGGCAACTCCAGCATCACCATCGAGTTCAACAACGACCGCAACATCGACGACGCGGCCGTGGACGTGCAGGCGGCCCTGTTCCGCGCGCAGCGTTCGTTGCCAATCGAGATGACGACGCCGCCGTCATACCGCAAGGTCAACCCGGCCGACGCGCCGGTGCTGCTGCTGGCGATCAACTCGCCGGCAATGAGCCTGGCGGATCTGAATGCCTTCGGCGACAACCTGATCTCGCCCACGCTGGCCACGCTGCCGGGCGTGGCGCAGGTGCAGGTCTTCGGGCAGAAGCGCTTTGCCGTGCGCGTGCGTGCGCACCCCGCTGCGCTCGCCGCGCGCGGCCTGACGCTGGACGAGCTGGCCACGGCGCTGAACCGCGCCAACGCCAATACGCCCGTGGGCACGCTCGACAGCGCGCGCCAGACCCTGACCATCCAGGCCAACCGGCAGCTGACCAATGCGGATGCCTTCCGCAACATCATCGTCGCCAGCCAGCCCAATGGCGCACTGGTGCGGCTGTCCGACGTGGCCGAGGTCGAGGACAGCGTCGAGACCATCAAGACCGGCAGCTGGCTCAACAACGAGCGCTCGATCGTGCTGGCCGTGCTGCGCCAGCCCGACGCCAACACCGTGGCGGTGGTCGATGCGATCAAGGGCGCCCTGCCCCGCCTGATCGAGCAAATGCCGGGCTCGGTCAACGTGGCGGTGGTCAACGACCGCTCGCGCTCGATCCGCGAATCGATCCACGACGTGCAGTTCACGCTGGCGCTGACGGTGGCGCTGGTGGTGATGGTGATCTTCCTGTTCCTGCGCCGCGCCGCCGCTACGCTGATCCCGACGGTGTCGCTGCCGATCTCGCTGATCGGCACGGTGGCGCTGATGAAGGCGTTCGGCTACAGCCTGGACAACGTATCGCTGCTGGCCATCACGCTGGCCGTGGGCCTGGTGGTCGACGATGCCATCGTCATGCTCGAGAACATCGTGCGCCATATCGAGGAAGGCGTGCCGCCACTGAAGGCCGCGCTGGTGGGCTCGCGCGAGATGGGCTTCACCATCATGTCGATCTCGATCTCGCTGGTGGCCGTGTTTATCCCGATCTTCTTCATGCCGGGCGTGATCGGGCTGCTGTTCCATGAATTCGCCGCGGTGGTGTCGCTGGCGATCCTGGTGTCTGCAGCGGTGTCGCTGACGCTGATTCCGATGCTGTGCGCGCGCTTCCTGTCGGCCGAGAACGTGCCGGTCGACGAGTCGCACCACGCCTATGGCGACCACGCGATCGCGCAGCCTGCCGTGCCACAGAAGCAGACCCTGGGCATGCGCTCCACGCAGTGGTTCGAGAACCTGTTCGAGTTCACGCTGCACCGCTATGCGCGCGGGCTGGACTGGTGCCTGGCGCACCGGCGCACCGTGCTGGTGGCCGCTGGTCTGACCTTCGTGCTGACCGCGGTGCTGTTCATCACGATCCCCAAGGGTTTCTTCCCGGAGGAGGACATCGGCCAGATCCGCGTCAATGCCGAAGGCCCGCAGGACATTTCCTTCGACGCCATGTCCGAACGCCTGCGCGATGCGGCCGAGCGCATGCGCGCCAACCCCGCGGTCAAGAGCATCGTGGTGGCCATTGGCGGCGGACCGTCGCCGGCCATCAACACCGGCCGCATGTTCGTCGAGCTCAAGCCGCGCGGCGAGCGCGACGCCATGCCCAGGGTGATCGAGTCCCTGCGCCGCGACGTGGCCGGTGTGCCCGGCCTGGCGGTGTATTTCGCGCCCGTGCAGAACCTGCAGCTCGGCGGGCGCCAGAGCAAGAGCCGCTACCAGTACACGCTGCAGAGCGTGAAGGCCGGCCAGCTGCAGGACTACTCCGACAAGCTGATGGCCAAGATGCGCGCCGACAGCCTGTTCCGCGACGTCACCAGCGACTCGCAGCAGTCGGGCCTGGAGGCGCACCTGTCGATCGACCGCGACAAGGCCAACGCGCTCGGCGTGCAGATGCAGGACGTGCGCACCGCGCTGTATTCGGCGTTCGGCGAGCGGCAGGTGTCGACCATCTACACGCCGATCGACAACTACTACGTGATTCTGCAGGCGGCCGACATCGACCGCGTCGACGAGACCGCGTTCGCCAAGCTCTACGTGCGTAGCAAGACCGGCCAGATGGTGCCGCTGTCAGCCTTTGCCACCACCGAGCGCCGCGTCGGCCCGATCGCAGTGAACCACCAGGGGCAGCTGCCGTCGGTAACGGTGTCGTTCAACCTGGCACCGGGCGCGGCGCTGGGCGACGCGTCGGCGCGTATCGACCGCTACAAGCAGGAGATCGCGATGCCGACCTCCATCTTCACCAGCTGGGGCGGCGACGCGGCGGTGTTCCAGTCATCGCAGGCCACGCAGATCGTGCTGCTGGTGGCGGCCATCGCGGTGATCTACACGCTGCTGGGCGTGCTGTACGAAAGCTACATCCACCCGCTGACCATCCTGGCGGGCCTGCCTTCGGCGGCGGTCGGCGCGCTGCTGACGCTCTTTGTCTTCAATGTCGAGCTGTCGCTGATCGCGGTCATCGGCGTGCTGATGCTGATCGGCATCGTCAAGAAGAACGCGATCATGATGATCGACTTCGCGCTGGCGGCGCAGCGCGAGCAAGGGATGACGCCGGCCAGGGCAATCCGGCAGGCGTGCCTGCTGCGCTTCCGTCCGATCATGATGACCACCTTCGCCGCGGTGATGGGCGCGCTGCCGCTGGCGCTGGGCCTCGGCGCCGGCGCCGAGCTGCGCCAGCCGCTGGGCCTGGCGGTGGTCGGCGGGCTGCTGTTCTCGCAGGTGATCACGCTGTTCATCACGCCGGTGATCTACCTGGCGCTCGACAAGTTCTCGGGTACGGGGCCGCTGCAGATCGACTCGGAAGGGAACAAGCTGCCGGAGAAGGTGCCTGGGGAGACGGTGCGGCAGCACTGAGTGCGTTAGCCGGGTCCGTCCCGATGAGCGAAACAAGATAAAGGAAGCCGCGTGATGTCATTCCGCTTGCGCGTTCCGACCCTGCTGGCCGCAACGCTTGCCTTGCTGACCGCCGGCTGTGCTGCCTCGGGACCCTCGCCGGCTACCGTCAGCGACAGCTTTGCCGGCAAGCCCTACGTGCTGCTGGGCGAGGTCCATGACAATGCCGCCGGACAGCAGCAGCGGCTGGCTGCGCTGACGCGCGCGCTCGAGCGGGGCTGGCGTCCGGCCATTGCCATGGAGCAGTTCGACCGCGAACGGCAGTCCGATATCGACCGCGCCCGCCGCGAGCGGCCCGGGGATGCCGACTACCTGATCGCGCAGGCCGGCGGCCGCGCCTGGCAGTGGCCCCTTTACCGGCCGGTGGTGGCGCTGGCGCTGCAGTACGACCTGCCTCTGGTCGCGGCCAACCTGTCGCGCGCGGATGCGGGCAAGATCGTTCGCGGCGGCCTGGACGGGCTGTTTTCTGCGGACGAGCGGCAGACCCTCGGCCTGACCGGAGCGCTGCCTCCTGACATGGTGGCGGCGCAGACCGCAGTGCTCGATCGCGGCCACTGCGGCAATTTCCCCAAGGCGATGCTGCCCGGCATGCTGGCGGCACAGGCCGCGCGCGACGCGGTGATGGCGCAGGCGTTGCGGCCTTACGCGCAGCGTGGGGCGGTGCTGATTGCCGGCAACGGGCACGTGCGGCGCGATGTGGGTGTGCCGCGCTGGCTTTCCGGCGAGGCAGGGAAGGTCGTCAGCGTGGGCTATGTGGAGAGCGCGGCGGCGCACGGCGAGTTCGACATGGCGGTGGTGGTGCCGGCGGTGGCGCGCAAGGATCCTTGCCTGGAGGCGAAGCCGGCGGGGTGAGCGCTATCTGGCTATTGCAGGGCCGGCGCCACCACGAAGTCCCGCCCGCCCACACGCCAATCCCAAACCATCCACGTAAACCCCAACCCCTTCCCTCCGCTTTTGACAGCCTTTTGACAGTTTCCCCCGCCTAGAATCCGCCCCATGACTGCTAACCCAGTCTGATTCACCAAAAATCCAAGAACAGTCCCGGCCACGCCCCGCCGCGCCGGACAGGAGACAACCCCGGCAGCGCCACGCGCGCCGCCGCCAGGCCGTGTCCCCCGTCCCCGGCAATGCAGAGGCTGCCGGAACCCCCGGGTCGGATCGCGGTTGCCAGTAACTGGCAAGCGATCACCGGTACTACTACCAAGGAGACCGCTATGCGCCGTTCGATTTCCCGCTTCGCCCATGCCGCGCTGGCATCGGCCGCCGTTGCCGCCACCGTCGTTGCCGCGCCCGCCTACGCGCTGGACAGCGTCAAGGTCATGATCGGCGCCAACCCCGGCGGCGGCTATGACCAGACCGGCCGCTCGCTGGGCGCCGCGATGATTGCCGCGGGCCAGGCCAAGACCGCTTCGTACGACAACAAGGGCGGCGCCGGCGGCACCATCGCGCTGACGCAGTTCGTCAACACCGACAAGGGCAATCCCAACGCGCTGATGGTGGTGGGCGCCGTGATGGTCGGCGCGATCGAGACCAACAAGCCGCCGGTCACGCTGAAGAACGCCACGCCGATCGCGCGCCTGTTCGCCGACACCATGGTCATCACCGTGCCGGCCAGCTCGCCGATCAAGTCGATCAAGGACCTGACCACGCAGCTCAAGGCCAACCCGGGCAGCGTCAGCTGGGGCGGCGGCTCCAAGGGTTCGATCGACCATATCCTGGCCGGCCTGGTCGCCAAGGAAAGCGGCGTCGATCCCAAGAAGATCAACTACGTGCCGTTCCAGGGCGGCGGCGAAGCCTCGGCCTCGATCATGGGCGGCCACGTGACGGTCGGTATTGCCGGCGTGTCGGAGTTCCTGCCCTTCATCAAGAGCGGCAAGATGCGCGCGCTGGCGGTGACCTCCAAGGACCGTACCGCCGATATCCCGACGCTGAAGGAGCAAGGCGTCAACGTCGAGATCTACAACTGGCGCGGCGTGTATGGCGCGCCCGGCACCACGCCCGAGCAGCGCAAGGCCATGATCGACGCAGTGGTCAAGGCCACCGAGAGCAAGGCCTGGAAGGACACGCTGCAGAAGAACGACTGGACGCCGTTCCTGCTGACCGGCGATGAATTCGGCAAGTTCGTCGACAGCGAATCCACCCGCCTGGGCGGCACGCTGCGCGAGCTGGGCGTCGCCAAGTAAAGCCCGCTGCCGCGCCAACCCGGCGCGGCCCCTGAACCACCCCGCTTTACCGCATCAAACCGCTTTACCTGTCGTGCCTGCCAACACCGCCGGCTGATCCCGGCGGCAGGAAAACGGCAAGGGGCCCGGTGTCCACCTGCGATACCGAAGACAACAACCATATGTCGCCGGGCCTCATTGCCGCGCGGGCCGCAAGGTCAGCTAAGCCAGCGTCGCGGACGCCAGCCCCCTTTGCTGGCGACAAAGGCCAAGGAGTCTCCATGAAACCCTCGCACGTTGCCATCGGCGTTGCCGTCCTGGCGCTTTCGCTGTTCTTCTTTCTCGGCCTGGCCGGCATCACCGGCGAGGAAGGCTATGCCGGCCTGTCGCCGCGCTTCGTGCCCACCCTGGTGGCCGTCGGGCTGGCCGTGTGCGGCGCGCTGCTGACGTGGCAGGGCGTGCGCGGCGGCTTCCGCAACATGCCGGAGGAAGATGCCGAGCTGCCCAGCGCACCGCACAACTTCGGCGGCTTCCTGTGGGTGGCCGCCGGCCTGGTGCTGAACATGGCGCTGATCGGCACGCTCGGCTTCGTGTTTTCTTCCACGCTGCTGATGGTGTGCGTGGCGCGCGGCTACGGCAGCCGCCGCATCGTGCGCGACCTGATCGTGGGCCTGTGCATCACGGTGCCGATGTGGGCGCTGTTTGAATTCTTGCTCGGCATCAACCTGCCGCTGCTCCCCATCGCCGGCTTCTGAGCCCGCCCGTCCAGCAAGGAGTCTTCGAATGGAAACCCTGAACATGCTGATGCACGGCTTTGCCGTCGCGATCACGCCGATCAACCTGATGTGGGCGCTGGTAGGGTGCTTCCTCGGCACCGCCATCGGCGTGCTGCCGGGCATCGGCCCCGCGCTGACGGTGGCCATGCTGCTGCCGCTGACCGCCAAGGTCGAACCCACCGCCGCGCTGATCATGTTCGCCGGCATCTACTACGGCGCGATGTACGGCGGCTCGACCACGTCGATCCTGATGAACACGCCGGGCGAGTCTTCCACCATGGTCACGGCCATGGAAGGCAACCTGATGGCAAAAAGCGGCCGCGCCGGCCCGGCGCTGGCGACCGCGGCAATCGGCTCGTTCGTGGCCGGCACCATCGCTACGGTGATGCTGTCGCTGTTCGCGCCAGTGGCGGCCGACGTGGCGCTGCAGTTCGGTCCCGGCGAGTACTTCATGATCATGCTGCTGGCCTTCACCACGGTCTCCGCGGTGCTGGGATCGTCGTTGCTGCGCGGCATGACGGCGCTGTTCCTGGGCCTGGGCATCGGCCTGATCGGCATGGATTCGCTGTCGGGCCAGACGCGCTACTCGATGAACGTGCAGGAGCTGTATGACGGCATCGACATCGTGGTGGTGGCCGTTGGCCTCTTCGCCGTGGGCGAAGCGCTGTTCAATGCATTCTTCCCGCAGCCGGACGGCACCTTCAACAAGCTCAGCTCGGTCCACATGAACAAGTCGGACTGGAAGCGTTCGCTGCCGGCGTGGATCCGCGGCACGTTCATCGGCTTCCCGTTCGGCCTGATTCCCGCGGGCGGCGCAGAGATCCCGACCTTCCTGTCGTACGCGACCGAGAAGAAGCTGTCGGACCACAAGGAAGAATTCGGCAAGGTCGGCGCGATCGAAGGCGTGGCCGGCCCGGAAGCGGCCAACAACTCGGCGGTGACCGCGACGCTGGCCCCGCTGCTGACGCTGGGCATCCCCACCTCGAACACCACCGCGATCCTGCTGGCCGCGTTCCAGAACTACAACCTGCAACCGGGCCCGATGCTGTTCCAGACCTCGGGCGACCTGGTGTGGGGCCTGCTGGCGTCGCTGTATATCGGCAACGTGATGCTGCTGGTGCTGAACCTGCCGGCGATCGGCCTGTGGGTGCGCATGCTGCGCGTGCCCACGCCGCTGCTGTATGGCGGCATCCTGATCTTCGCCGGCCTGGGCGCGTACGGCATCCGCCAGTCGTGGTTCGACCTGCTGCTGCTGTTCGTGGTCGGCCTGCTCGGCATGGTGATGCGCCGCTTCGACTTCCCGACCGCGCCGGTGATCGTCGGCATGATCCTGGGGCCGATGGCCGAGAAGCAGCTGCGCAATGCGCTGTCGATCGGTCAGGGCGACTGGAGCCTGTTCATCAAGCAGCCGATCTCGGCCACCATCCTGGCGATGACCGTGGCGGTGGTGGTGATCCCGCGCCTGTTGCGCTGGCACGCGGCGCGCGGCTCGGCGCACGCGCAGGCTGACAACGCGGCGTGATACACGTTAGCATGCGGTAGTCTCTCCGGGGCCCGGCGCCATGGCGTGCGGGCCCTTTGCATTTCCATCCCCTTAAAACAACCAACAACAAGCGCCGGTGCCCCCCGCGCCAGGCCGCTGTCCGATGCGTCTTGCCGCCAACCGCTGGCTGTCCGCGGTGCCCACGCTGGCACTCGGGCTGGCCGCCGCCCTGCTCTGCACCGTCCTGCATACCCCGCTGCCGTGGATGATCGGCCCGCTGCTGGCCGTCGCCTCGGCGCGCATGTGGGGCGCCGACCTGCGCGCGCCGTCGCAGGCGCGCAATGCCGGGCAGTGGGTGATCGGCGCATCGCTCGGGCTGTATTTCACGCCGGACGTGGTGGCGCGGCTGGTGGAGTTCCTGCCGTACATCGTCGCCGGCTCGCTGTTCGCGCTGGCGATGGGCGCGGGCGGCGCGCTGATGCTGCGCGGGACCACGGGCGTCGCGTTCAAGACCGCCTATTTTTCCACCGCCATCGGCGGCGCTTCCGAGATGGCCAACCTCGCCGAGCGCAATGGCGCGCGCATCGACCAGGTTGCGGCGGCGCATTCGCTGCGGGTGCTGATGGTGGTGGTGACGGTGCCGGCGATCTTCCAGTACGGCGGCATCCATGGGCTCGACACGTATATCCCCGGCCCGCGCGTGGTCAGCGCGGCGGGCCTGCTGGCGCTGGTGGCGATCACGCTAAGCGTGGCGCTGCTGGTCAGGCGCCTGAACATGCCCAATCCGTTCGTGATCGGCACGCTGCTGGCGGCCGCCGTGCTGACGGCATCGGGCATCGAGCTGTCGGCGATCCCGACCTGGATGAGCCGCGCCGGCCAGCTGCTGATCGGCGTGTCGCTGGGCGTGCGCTTCTCGCGCGAGTTCCTGCACACCGCGCCGCGCTTCCTGTCGGGCGTGGCCCTGTACACCGTGCTGGCGCTGGTGGTGTCGGCGCTGTTCGGCTGGGCGCTGGCGGCGTTGTCAGGCGCGCACCCGGCCACCATGATCCTGGCCACCACGCCCGGCGGCATTGCCGAGATGTGCATCACCGCCAAGGTGCTGGAGCTGGGCGTGCCGCTGGTGACGGCCTTCCATGTGATCCGGATGGCCTTCGTGGTGCTTGCCACCGGCCCCCTGTATCATTGCCTGAAGCATCGCGTCGCGCCGGGGGAGACAGCGTAGCGGTCCGCCACGGGCCGGCCACGGGCGCGGCCATGGAACATGGATACAAGAACGAGGACCGCCATGTCTGAAGCCTCACCGCAACTTGCGCTTGCCGACATCGACGCCACGCTGGAGCGCGTGCTGGCGCCGTGGGTGCGCCAGCTGGGCCTGCGTGCCGAAGCCGTCGATGCAAACGGCGTAACGCTGCGCCTGCCTTTCAACGAATCATTTCGCCACGCGGGTGGCGTGGTCTGCGGGCAGGTGCTGATGTCGGCGGCCGACACCGCCATGATCGTCGCCGTCGCAAGTGCGCTCGGCGGCTTCCGCCCGATGACCACGGTCTCGCTCACCACCAACTTCATGCGTCCCGTGATCGACGGCGACGTGCTGGTGCGCGCCAACGTGCTGCGCCTGGGCAAGACCGTGGTGTTCGGCGAGATCGAGCTGACCGGTACCGACGGCAAGCTGGCGGTGCAGGCCACCACCACCTACGCGCTGCTCTGATGTTGGCCAGCGCCGGCGCCAATCCCGCCAGTCCCTTCGACCAGGTCGTCTTTGCCGGCGGCGGCAACCGCTGCTGGTGGCAGGCGGGCTGGTGGGACACGGTCGCGCCCGAACTGCAGCTGCGGCCGCGCGTGATCGCGGCCATTTCCGCCGGCGCGGCCACCGCATGCATGGTCTATGCGCACGACTCGCACCAGACCATGGACTACTACCGCGAGGTGCTGTCCCGCAACCGCCGCAATGCCTACTGGGGCAACCTGCTGCGCAACGAGCGCGTGTTCCCCCACTACGGCATCTACCGCACCGCCCTGCTGACGATCTTTGCCGACGGCCGCCTGGCGCACCTGCAGCAGGCGCCCGAGATCCGCATCGGCGTGGCGCATATCCCGCGCTGGAGCGGCCCGCGCCTGGCGGTGGCCGCGGGACTGCTGGCCTACAACATCGACAAGCATGTGCTCAAGACGCTGCACCCGCGGCTGGGGCGCAAGCTGGGCTTCCGGCCCGAGTTCGTGCGCGCGCAGGACTGCGCCTCGCCAGAGCAGCTGGCCGACCTGCTGCTGCAGTCCGCGTCGACACCGCCGTTCACGCCGGTGCTGCGCCGCGACGGCCGGCCGGTGCTCGACGGCGGCCTTGTGGATAACGTCCCGGTCGATGCGCTCGACACCGCGCCGGGCAATGTGCTGGTGCTGGTCACGCGGCTCTATCCGCGCCCGCGCCGCTTTGTGCAGGAACACGTGTTCGAGCAAGGCGGCCAGCGCCGCCTGTACCTGCAGCCCTCGGAGCGCGTGCCGATCTCGAGCTGGGACTACACCCGGCCCGATGCCATGACGCACGCCTACGAACTCGGCCGCCGCGACGGGGAAACCTTCCTGCGCGAGTGGCCGTCGATCCTGAATACCGAACTGCGGCCGGCCGCCTAGCTTCGTGTTGTGGCACCGGCCCGATCGATTGTCGATGCGGCCCGCGGGCCGCGACAGGAGGCATGGATGACCGAGCGCAAGACAACCCCCACCGCAACGCTGGGGACCAACGAACCGCGGCGTGCCCGCCAGGTCAGCGCGGCGCCGCCCGTGGAGCGCGTCCCGCGCGCCCGCGGCCAGGGCGCAGGCAAGCGCCGCAACGGCAAGGCGCGCGAAGCCGACCTGGTCGTGATCGGCGGCGGCTCCGGCGGCGTGGCGTGCGCGCGGCGCGCGGCGGCGCACGGCGCCCGCGTGATCCTGGTCGAGCGCGATGCCATTGGCGGCACCTGCGTCAACCGCGGCTGCGTACCCAAGAAGATGCTGTCGTATGGCGCCTCGTGGGCGGCGATTCTTTCCGGCTGCCTGTCGCACACCGGCGGGCATGAGGACTGGCGCGACGCGATCGTGCGCGTCAACGCCGAGGTGGCGCGGCTGAACGCCGGCTACACCCAGCGCTTGCATGAATCCGGCGTGGAGATCCTGCGTGGCGACGCGCGCGTCACCGCGCCCGATGAAGTCCGCGTCGGCGACGAAACCATCCACGCGCGCCGCATCCTGATCGCCACCGGCGCGCGCCCGCGCACGCTGGATGTGCCCGGCGGCGAGCTGGCGGCCAGCTCCGACGATGTCTTTACCTGGCAGACCGTGCCCGCCTCGGTCGCGGTGATCGGCGGCGGCTATATCGGCGTGGAGCAGGCATCGATCCTGTCGCGCTATGGCGTCAAGGTCGACCTGATCGTCGCCGGCGACCGCCTGCTGCGGCATTTCGACCATGAGATCGGCGCGGCGCTGGCCGAGGCGCTGACGGCGCGCGGCGTACGCCTGCATTTGAATGCCGAAGTCCACCTGCTCAGCCAGGCCAATGGCGCGGTGGAAGTCTGCTACCGCGCCACCGACCGCCCCGGCCAGACCGAGGCCGTGCGCGCGCAGGCCGCGCTGGCGGCGATCGGGCGCATTTCCAATGTGCAGGGGCTGGGGCTGGAAGAACTCGGCGTGGCGTTTGGCGACAAGGGCGGCATCCATGTCGACAGGCAGTACCGCAGCAGCGTGCGCAAGATCTATGCGATCGGCGATGCCACCGACGGCTTGCACCTGACGCCGGTGGCGACCGCGCAGGGCCGCTGGCTCGCGGACCGCCTGTATGGCCGGCGCGGCGAGCGTGCCGACTTCGATTTCGTGCCCACCGCGGTGTTCAGCGAACCGGCCATCGGCGCGGTCGGCATGACCGAGGCGCAGGCGATTGCCGATGCCGGCAAGCCCGAGCGCATCCGCACCGTGGTCAAGCGCTTTGTCTCGCTGGAGAACCGCTTCGGCGGCACGGCGTACCAGAGCGTGTTCAAGCTGGTGCTGAACGCGCGCAGCGGGCGCGTGCTGGGTGTGCACCTGATGGACAACGCCGCGCCGGAGATCGTGCAGGCGCTGGCGGTGGCGCTGCGCCTGGGCGTGCGCGAGTCGCATCTGCAGACCACGGTACAGCTGCATCCGACGGTGGCGGAGGAGCTGTTCAGTTAGCGGATTGCCGCCGGTTTGCTCCCCTCTCCCGCTTGCGGGAGAGGGAGGCCACAGCCGGTCGCGATGCGTTCCTGGCTGAATTATTCGCCGACAGGCAGCTTCAGCACCGCCCGCACGCCGGTGCCCTGCAGCCCTTCGCCCAGCTCCACCGTGCCGCCGAAGCGCGCCGCCATCTCGCGCGAGATGGCCAGCCCTAGCCCCGAGCCGGGCTCGGCATTGCCCACGCGGCGATAGAAGCGCGCAAAGACCTTGTCGCGCTCTTCGGCCGGGATGCCCGGCCCGTCGTCTTCCACGATCAGGCAGGCCGTTTCGTCATCGCGGCTTGCGGACAAGGTGATCCGGCTGCCGCGCGGCGAGTACTGGATCGCGTTGTGCACGAGGTTGGCCAGCGCCTCGCGCAGCAGCGCGGGATCGGCGCGCACCGGCAGCTTCAGCCCCGGCACCGGCTCCCAGCCGAAGTCCTGCTGCTTGCCGCGCGCCAGTGGCAGGTAGTCGAGCGCCACCTGCTCGGCCACGGCGACGGCGTCGATGATGTCGATGGCGTCGCTGGCCTCGCCCGGTTGTGCGTTCTCGCCATGGTGCTGGCGTACCCGCGCCAGCGCCAGCAGCTGGTTGGTCAGGCGCGCGGCCTGCTCCAGCTGCGTGACGATGCCGCCCACGGCCTCGCCCGCGGCGCGGCGCGCGGCTTCCGGATCGGGATCGCGCAGCTGGCGCTGGGCGTATTCGGCCTGCGTCTTCAGGATGGCCAGCGGCGTGCGCAGCTGGTGCGCGGCATCGGCGATGAATTGGGCCTGCGACTGCGCCATCGCCGCCGAGCGCGACACGTGCAGGTTGACCGCGTCGACCAGCGGCCGCACCTCGGACGGCACGCGCTCGAAGGCCAGCGGCGCGAGATCATCGGGCGAGCGCGCCTCGACGTCGTCGCGCACGCGCTTGAGCGGGCGCAGCACGTAAGTGACTCCGCCCACCAGGATCGCCGCGCTCAGCAGGATCAGCAGCAGGTCGCGCGCCAGCGCGCTGCGCCATACCGTGGCGATCAGCGCGCTGCGCGGCTCGGCGGTCTCGGCGACCTGGATGATCACCCGCATGCGCGCATCGGGCCGGTACACGGGGCGCGCCATGACGCCGATGCGCACCGCCTCGCCCAGGTACTCGGTATCGTAGAAACGCGGCGTGTTATTGACGAGGTTGCCGGCGGGCAGCGGCAGGTCGTCATAGCCGGTAATGGTTTCCACCTTGCCGGCGCGTTCCAGCGACACGCGGTAGTACACATGGGTCTGCGCGGCGCTCTCGAACATTTCCATGGCGGCGTCGGGCAGCGTGAGCTGGATGCTCTCGCCGGCCATGCCGATGGCGTTGTCGATGGTGCGGATCGAGCCGTACAGCGAGCGGTCGTAGGCCCGGTTGGCGGCGTCTCGCAGCGTGCCGTAGGTGAGCCAGGTGTCGATCGCCATCATCGCCGCCAGCGCCGGCACCAGCAGCAACAGCAGCTGGCGGCGCAGGCTGCCGCGCCGCCACAGCAGCACGGGATGGCGTGGCCCAAGGCCCATGGTCGCCGCCTTCCAGCGCATGTCAGCGCCCGGCCTCGGGCTCCAGCAGGTAGCCGAAGCCGCGCAGCGTGACGATGGTGACACCGTGCCCGGCCAGCTTCTTGCGCAGCCGGTAGACCAGCACTTCGATCGCATCCGGGGAGACATCGGCGTCGAGCGAGAACACCTTGTCGAGCAGCTGCGCCTTGGTCAGCGGCTGGCCGCTGCGCGCCAGCAGCGCGCCCAGCAGCGTCGATTCGCGCGGCGTCAGCGCCAGCGGCTGGCCATCGAGCGTAAAGCTGCGGGTCTCGCCGTCGAACACCAGCGTGCCGCACTGCAGGCGCGGGTGCGCGCGGCCGCGGCTGCGCCGGATCAGCGCCAGCAGGCGCGCTTCCAGCTCGGCGATGGCAAAGGGCTTGGCCAAATAGTCGTCGGCGCCGAGGTTGAGGCCGCGCACGCGTTCGTCCAGCGTGTCCTGCGCGGTCAGGATCAGCACCGGGGTGCGGTCGTCGCGCCCGCGCATCGATTTGAGCACCGCCAGCCCGTCCTTGCCGGGCAGGCGCAGGTCGAGCACCACCGCGTCGTATTCCTCGGCCTGCAGCCGTGTCTCGGCCTGCAGGCCGTCGGCGACGTGCTCGATCACGAAACCGCCCTGCTCCAGCGCGCGGGCGACCCAGCGTGCCAGTTCGACTTCATCCTCCACCAGCAGGATGCGCATGCCGGTTTTCCTCCTCTGCCGGTTCATTGTGGTGCGGCCGGGGCGTCATCGCCACGATCCGTGGGCGCCTATAATAACCCCGCCGTTCCGACATGCCGTCGTTCCCGCCCACGTGCCCTTTGGGTATGCGCGGGAATGACGGCACGGTATCCCCGTCGTCCGACCTGCCTTACACGCCTCCCTGTGCTGCTCTTGCCGCTGCCGCCCGCCGTCGAGTCTTCCCGTGCCGAAGTTGCCCCCGCATCGCCGCAGCGCCGCCGGCTGGTCGGCGCCTCGCTGCTGGCCGGGACTTCGCTGTCGTTGCCGCTGCGGGCCCAGTCCATGCTGCCGGCGCCGCCGCCCGGCTACCCCTCCGGGTATGACGCCACCATCGCCCGCGCGCTGCGCGAAGGCGAGGTGGTGGTCTACGCCTCGACCGACCTGGAAGTGGCGCAGCCGCTGATCACGGCGTTCGAGGCGCGCTATCCCGGCATCCGGGTGCGCTACGAGGACCTGAACACCGTCGACCTGAACCGGCGCTTCCTGGCGGAGACCGCCGCGCTCGGCGGCGGCCGCCCGGCGCCGGGCGCGCGCTATGCCGACGTGCTGTGGAGCACCGCCATGGACCTGCAGATCAAGCTGGTCAACGACGGCAACGCCCAGCGCTACGCCTCGCCCGAGCGCGCCGGCCTGCCCGGCTGGGCGGTGTGGCGCGATGAGGCCTGGGGCACCACCTTCGAGCCCGCGGTGATTGTCTACAACCGCCACCACTTCGCCGGCATGCGCGCGCCGCGCAGCCGCACCGGGCTGGCGCGGCTGCTGCAGGAGAACGCGCCGCGCTGGCGCGGCAAGGTGGTGACGTATGACGTGGAGCGCTCCGGCGTGGGCTACCTGCTGGCGCAACAGGACGCGCGCATGGGCAGCGAGTTCTGGTACCTGGCGCAGGCGCTGGGGCGCGCCGGGGTGCAGTTGTCGTCGTCGACCGCCGAGATGGTCGAGCGCATCGCCAGCGGCGAGCTGGTAATGGGGTACAACCTGCTGGGTTCCTATGCGCTGTCGCTGATGGAGCGCGGCGCGGCGATCGACGTGATCGCGCCGCGCGACTACACGCTGGTGATGTCGCGGGTGGCCTTTATCGCGCGGCGGGCGCCGCGGCCCAATGCCGCGCGGTTGTGGCTGGATTTCCTGCTGTCGCGCGAGGGGCAGGCGCTGCTGGCCAAGTCGACCACGCAGCTCTATACCGTCCGCACCGATACCGACAGCGTGCATACCGCCGCGGCGCTTTCGGAGCGCCTGGGCTACGCGCTCAAGCCGATCAGCGTGGGACCGGGCCTGCTGGCCGCGCAGGACACCCTGCGCAAGCGCGCCTTCCTGGCGCGCTGGCACGAAGCGGTACGCGGCTAGCCCGGCCGCGCATCGGGGAGATCAGGGCACCAGGTCGCTGGTGTCCAGGCCCTCGGCCTTCATGCAGGCCTGCTCGCACAGCGTCGACAGTTCGTCGTCGAGCTGCGCCATCGGGCGCGGCACGTAGCCGAGCCGCAGCGCGGGAGACAATTTCAGGGTGTCGATGAAGGCGTCCGCCATGCGCTCGGCATTGGCGTCGAGGTCGAAGTCCTCGGGCGAGAACAGCCAGTGCGCCAGCACGCCGCCGATGCAGGCGTGGAAGGCGTTGACGGCGAGATCCAGGTCCAGGTCGTCAGGCAGCTGGCCGCGCTCGCGCGCCAGGCGCAGGTGCTCGCGGATCTTGACCAGGCCTTCCTTGTGCGACTGGCGCTGGCGCTCGAAGATGGCGCCGTTGTCCTGCACCATCTCGCACTTGTGGAAGATGATCTCGAAGACGCGGCGCAGGCGCGGGTTCACCACGGTCTGTCGCATGACGTAGGCGCAGATGTCGCGCACGCCGCCAAGCGGGTCTTCCTGGCGCGCGATCCGTTCCGGATCGCACAGCGCTTCCACCGGCAGATGCACGCGGTCGCACATGGCGGCGAACACATCGCTCTTGTTCTTGAAGTGCCAGTAGATCGCGCCGCGGGTGACCCCCGCCGCCTGGGCGATGTCGGCCAGCGATGGCCGCGCCACGCCGCGGGCGTGGAACACGGTTTCCGCCGCGTCGAGAATCCGGTGGCGCGTTTCTAGCGCCTCTTCCTTGGTGCGTCTGACCATTTTTGTCTCATATGCCGGCGGCGCATGGCCACGGTGGCCACGGTCCGGCGTGTTGAATCTCCCCCGGTGCAGCGCAAGGTGCGCGGCGGGTCGTTGTCGTCACATGGCGATGTTGTCGCAAGCCCTGGGTCCGACAGGACGGCGCGCATCCTAACCCGAGTCGGCGGTTTGCGCCGGAGATCCGGATCAGGTTTGCCGGCTTTTCGATGGGATCCGATGGTTCTCACCAGATCCGCCCGACGCGATGTGCGTCCGAAAGCCCCTGCTGATGAATCGACTTAACATACATGCTTGAATGTATATATAATACGCGCTCGCCCGGCTTTCGGCCAGCCGCCCCTTGTGACATAGCCAGCACCTTGGGCGACTCCTTGCGCAGGCCAGCCGGCAACAATCCAGTCGTCATATAAAAGCCACCGTTCGTCGCATTCGTCACCGCGTCGACGTGAGTTGTGGCTAGCATCACGCTTTTATCCGCAGCAAATATTGCGGCGGGCTGCGTCGTTTCTGCTTTCCTGGGATGGCAGGTCGGGGCGATGCGGCAGATCTCAAATTGCCATCATGGGGTTATCGATGAGGAAGTCCCAACGTATCAGTTGCGTTGCCACCTTTGCAGCCGCTGCGCTGTCGGCGCTGGCGCTCACTGCCTGCGGCGACAAGAAGGCCGAGGGCGGCGCCCCGCCGCCGCCGGAAGTCGGCGTGGTCACCGTGACGCCGTCGCCGGTCGCCGTCGTCAATGAACTGCCGGGCCGCCTGGAAGGCGTGCGCACGGCCGAAGTGCGCGCCCGCGTCGAAGGCATCGTGCTGTCGCGCAACTACACCGAGGGCGGCGAAGTGAAGGCCGGCCAGGTGATGTTCCGCATCGACCCGGCGCCCTACCAGGCCGAGCTGTCGTCGGCCCAGGCCGCGCTGCAGCGCGCCGAGGCCAACGCCGTGTCGGCGCGCCTGAAGTCCGAGCGCTACAAGCCGCTGGTGGCCGTCAACGCGGTCAGCAAGCAGGAATACGACGACGCCGTGGCCGCCGCCGGCCAGGCCAATGCCGACGTGGCATCGGCCAAGGCCGCCGTGCGCACCGCCCAGATCAACCTGGGCTATACCACTGTGACCGCGCCGATCAGCGGCCGCGCCGGCCGCGCGCTGGTGACCGAGGGCGCGCTGGTGGGCAAGGGCGAGGCGACCAAGCTGGCGCTGGTGGAGCAGATCGACCCGATGTGGGTCACCTTCACCCAGCCGGCTTCGGAAGTCACGCGCCTGCGCCGCGCCATCGAGTCGGGCGCCGTCAAGGGCGTCAACGGCGGCGCCAACGTGCACCTGTACGTGGAAGACGGCCGCGAGTACGAGCACACCGGCAAGCTGCTGTTCTCGGACATGACGGTCGACCCGACCACCGGCGCGATCACGCTGCGTGCGCAGTTCCCCAACCCGAAGCGCGAGCTGCTGTCGGGCACCTTCGTGCGCGTGAAGATCGAGCAGGGCGTGGATGAGAATGCGCTGACCGTGCCGCAGCGGGCGCTGATCCGCGGCGCGCAGGGCGCCACCGTGCTGGTGGTGGGCAACGACGGCAAGGTCGCATCGGTGCAAGTCAAGGCACCGCAGGCCGTCGGCGACCGCTGGATCGTGACCGAAGGCCTGAAGGGCGGCGAAAAGGTGATCGTCGAGGGCCTGCAGAAGGTCAAGGTCGGCGCGCCGGCCAGGCCGGTGCCGTTCGTGCAGGCGGATGCCTCGGCACCGGCCGCCACGCCGGCTTCGGCCTCCGCTGCCCCCGCCTCGGCCCCCAAGGCCGAGGCCAGGCAGGAAGTGAAGGCCGAGGGCAAGCAGGGCTGAACACCGCCGCGCCGCGGCAGCTGAAGCCAGCCGCCGCGGCACACAAGGCTAGACAAAGAGGGAGCCAGTCTTATGGCCAAGTTTTTTATCGACCGGCCGGTGTTCGCGTGGGTGCTCGCGCTGATCATCGTGCTGGGCGGGATATTGTCGATCATGCAGTTGCCGATCGCGCAATACCCGAACATCGCCCCGCCTACGATCTCGGTCACCGCCACCTATCCGGGTGCGTCGGCCAAGACGCTGGAGGATTCCGTCACTTCGGTGATCGAGCAGGAGCTTAACGGCGCCCCCAACCTGCTCTACTACAACTCGACCAGCGAATCGACCGGCCTGGCGACGATCACCATCGCGTTCGCGCCGGGTTCCAACGTCGACCTGAACTCGGTCGAAGTGCAGAACCGCCTCAAGCGCGTGGAAGCGCGCCTGCCGGCGGAGGTGCGCCAGCAGGGCGTGCGCGTGGACAAGGCCGGGAACAACTACATGATGTTCCTGACCGTGTCGTCCAAGTCCGGCACGGCCAGCGCGATCCAGCTCGGCAACTATGTGTCGGCGCAGGTGATCGACTCGATCCGCCGCGTGCCAGGCGTGGGCCAGGCCGACCTGTTCGGCACCGAGTACGCCATGCGCATCTGGCTGGACCCGTCCAAGCTGACCGGCTACAACCTGACGCCGCTGGACGTGACCGCCGCGGTGAGCGAGCAGAACGTGCAGGTCGCCGTGGGCGAACTGGGCGGCACGCCCTCGCCCAAGGGCACCGAGCTGAACGCCACTGTCACCACCGAAAGCCGGCTGTCCACGCCTGAGCAGTTCGGCAACATCCTGCTGCGCACCAACCCCGACGGTTCGTCGGTGCGCATCAAGGACGTCGGCCGCGTGGAGCTGGGCGGCGCCGACTACTCGACGCTGGCCCGCACCAACGGCAAGCCGTCGGCGGCCATTGCCATCAAGCTGGCCCCGACCGGCAACGCGCTGGCCACGGCCACCGCGGTGCGCGCCAAGATGGAAGAGCTGTCGAAGACCTTCCCGGCGGACTACCAGTACACGGTGCCATACGACACCTCGGCCTTCGTCAAGATCTCGATCGAGGAAGTGATCAAGACGCTGCTGGAAGCCGTGGTGCTGGTGTTCCTGGTGATGTACCTGTTCCTGCAGAACTTCCGCGCCACCATCATCCCGACGCTGGTGGTGCCGATCGCGCTGCTGGGCACGTTCGGCGCGCTGCTGGCGTTCGGCTTCTCCATCAACGTGCTGACCATGTTCGGCATGGTGCTGGCGATCGGTATCCTGGTGGACGATGCCATCGTGGTGGTCGAAAACGTCGAACGGATCATGAGCGAGGAAGGACTCTCGCCACGTGAAGCGACACGCAAGGCCATGGGCCAGATCACCGGCGCCATCATCGGCATCACGCTGGTGCTGACCGCGGTGTTCATCCCGATGGCGTTCTTCTCGGGCTCGGTGGGCAACATCTACCGCCAGTTCTCGCTGTCGCTGATTGCCTCGATGGCATTCTCGGCACTGCTGGCGCTGACGCTGACCCCGGCACTGTGCGCGACGCTGCTCAAGCCGGTGGAAGCTGGCCATCACCATGAGAAGAAGGGCTTCTTCGGCTGGTTCAACCGCACCTTCGCCACGGCCTCGACCGGCTACCAGGGCGTGGTCGCGCGCATCCTCAAGCGCACCGGCCGCTACCTGATCATCTACGCGCTGATCATCGCGGGCGTGGTGGTGCTGTTCAAGCGCCTGCCGTCGTCGTTCCTGCCCGATGAAGACCAGGGCTACATGATCACGGTGGTGCAGCTGCCCAACGGCGCCACGCAGGACCGTACCATCGGCGTGCTCAAGCAGATCGAGGACTACTACCTGCAGAAGGAAAGCAAGGTGGTGGACCAGATGATCACGGTGGCGGGCTTCTCCTTCTTCGGCCGCGGCCAGAACGGCGGTATCGCGTTCGTGCGCCTGAAGGACTGGAAGGAGCGCACCGGTGCGGACGAGACCGCGCAGGCGCTGGTGGGCCGTGCCTTCGGCGCGCTCTCGTTCATCAAGGACGCGATCATCTTCCCGCTCAATCCGCCGGCGATCGCCGAGCTGGGCAACTCCTCGGGCTTCGACTTCCGCCTGCAGGACCGCACCGGCCAGGGCCACGCCAAGCTGATGGAAGCGCGCAACATGATGCTCGGCATGGCCGCGCAGAACCCGGTGCTGATGGGCGTGCGCCCCGAAGGCCAGGAAGACGCGCCGCAGCTGCAGATCGACATCGACCGCGAGAAGGCGCGCGCGCTGGGCGTGTCGGTGGCCGAGATCAACTCGACGCTGTCGATCGCGTTCGGCTCCAGCTACGTCAACGACTTCATCTATGAAGGCCGGGTGCGCAAGGTGATCGTGCAGGCCGAAGGCGCCGACCGCCGGCTGCCGGACGACCTGACCAAGCTGCGCGTGAAGAACAGCAACGGCGACATGGTCGCGTTCGCCGCATTCGCCACTTCGAAGTGGATCATGGGCTCGCCGCGCCTGGAGCGCTACAACGGCATGCCGGCGGTGAAGATCGCGGGCCAGGCCGCGCCGGGACGCAGTACCGGCGAAGCCATGCGCGCGATGGAAGAGAACTTCGCCAAGCTGCCGCCGGGCTTCGGCTTCGAGTGGTCGGGCCAGTCGTATGAAGAGCGCCTGGCCGGCTCGCAGGAACCGATCCTGTACACGCTGTCGCTGATCATCGTGTTCCTGTGCCTGGCCGCGCTGTATGAAAGCTGGTCGATCCCGTTCTCGGTGCTGCTGGTGGTGCCGCTGGGCGTGCTCGGCGCGCTGCTGGGCGTGACGCTGCGCGGCATGCCTAACGATGTGTACTTCAAGGTGGGCCTGATCGCCACGATTGGCCTGTCGGCGAAGAACGCCATCCTGATCGTGGAATTCGCCAAGGACCTGCAGGCGCAAGGCAAGGGCCTGATCGAATCCACGCTGGAAGCGGTGCATCTGCGCTTCCGCCCGATCCTGATGACGTCGATGGCGTTCATCCTGGGCGTGCTGCCGCTGGCGATCGCCACCGGCGCGGGCTCGGGCAGCCAGCGCGCGATCGGTACCGGCGTGATGGGCGGGATGATCACGGCCACGGTGCTGGCGATCTTCCTGGTGCCGGTCTTCTTCGTCGTGGTGCGCAAGCGCTTCAAGGGCAGCGAGCGCCAGCGCATGCTGGACAAGAAGTGGCATGACCCGCAAGAGGAAATCTGACATGACCAAGACCCTGACCACACTGCTGCTGGTGGCCGGCGTTCTGAGCGGCTGCACCCTGGCGCCCAAGTATGAGCGCCCCGCCCCGCCGGTGGCCGGCAGCTTCCCGGTGGCACCGGAGGGCTACGCCACCGCCGAGGTGAAGAGCGGCGAGACCCGCCGCGCGACCGACATCGGCTGGCGCGAGTTCTTCCGCGACCCGCGCCTGCAGGCGCTGATCGCCACCTCGCTGGACAACAACCGCGACCTGCGCCAGGCCGCGCTGCGCATCGAGGAAGCGCGCGCTACCTACCAGGTGCAGCGCGCCGACCTGCTGCCCACGATCAATGTGGAAGGCGGCTACACCCGCGCCCGCACCACGCCGGCCGAGGCGGCCACCGTACTGGGCCAGCCGGGGGTGACCGAGGTCTACCGCGTCGGCCTGGGCATCTCGTCGTACGAGCTCGATTTCTTCGGGCGCGTGCGCAGCCTGTCCAACGCCGCGCTGGCGCAGTACTTCTCCACGGAAGAAGCGCACCGCTCGGCGTATATCTCGCTGGTGTCGGAAGTCGCCAAGGCCTACCTGGCCGAGCGCTCCTTTGCCGAGCAGTACGAGCTGGCGCGCAACACGCTGCAGGCGCGTGAAAGCACCTACGGGCTGGCCAAGAAGCGCTTCGAAGCCGGCGCCACCTCGGCGCTGGACCTGCGTGACAACGAGTCGCTGGTGGCGCAGGCACGCGTCTCCGCGGCGCAGCTGGCACGCCAGCGCGCGCAGGCGCAGAACGCGCTCGAAGTGCTGGTGGGCAAGCCCATCGGCACCATCGAGAACCTGCCCGAGCCGATGCGGCTGTCGGACGAGCGCATCATCAGCGATATCCCGGCGGGCCTGCCGTCGGAGCTGCTGGAGCAGCGTCCCGATATCCGCCAGGCCAAGCAGCAGCTGCTGTCGGCCAACGCCAATATCGGCGCGGCGCGCGCGGCGTTCTTCCCGCGCATCTCGCTGACCACCAGCGTGGGCACCATCAGCCCGACCTTCTCGGGACTGTTCGATGCCGGCACGCGCGCCTGGTCGTTCGCGCCGCAGCTGACGCTGCCGATCTTCGACTATGGCCGCAACATGTCGAACCTGGACCTGGCCAACGTGCGCAAGAACATCCAGATCGCCAACTACGAGAAGACCATCCAGACGGCCTTCGCGGAAGTGGCGGATGCGCTGGTGGCACGCGGCACGCTGGAAGACCAGGTCACCGGCCAGGAACAGGTGCGCGACGCCGAAGCCGCTCGCTACGAGCTGTCGCGCCTGCGCTTCCGCAGCGGCGTGGCCAGCTACCTGGACGAACTCGATGCGCAGCGCCAGCTGTTCACCGCGGAGCAGGCGCTGATCCAGGCGCGGCAGCTGCGGCTGAACAACGCGATCGATCTGTATCGCGCGCTGGGCGGCGGGTTGAAGGAGGACAGCGCGGTGGCGCAGCAGGCGGCGCCGGCGGGGCAGCAACCGGTGGCGCAGTAACGCAATATCGTTTGCCGAGGGGGTACTCCCCTCTCCCGCAAGCGGGAGAGGGAGCAAACAGTCGGCGGTTCAAGCGAAGAAACCAGTGGCGGGTGTCACTGGTTTTTTTTCGCCCGCATCGCAGCCGTGCCGGTTCGTCATGCCGTGAGATGCCGGGCCAGCGTCTCCGCATTCTGTGCCGTCAGCGCGAACACCGACAACTGCGGATTGGCCCCCACGCTGGTCGGAAAGACCGAGCCGTCAAACACCGACAGGTTCTCCAGCTGGTGGTGGCGCCCATGGCTGTCGACTACGCCGCGGCGGGGATCGTCGCTCATGCCGCAGCCGCCCATCAGGTGCACGGTGAACAGCGCCGTGCGGAACGGCTTGAGCGGCAGCTTGGCAATCGCGTCGCGCGCTTCGGGCCAGCTGCGGTAGTCGGTGGCGTCCAGGTGGGCCGGCCGCACCTTGACCGCGCCCGCGGCGAACTGCGCCTGCGCCATGCTCAGCCATGCGCGGCGCACGCCGTCCCAGGCGTAGTCGTTCATCTCGTAGTCGAGCAGCGGGCTGCCGTCGGCGGCCAGCCGCACGCGCCCGCCCTCGCTCTGCGGCACGAAGCCGTCGCGCAGCAGCGCCAGCATGGCGCTGGTGTTGGGCAGCTGCGCGATATCGCGCCGCAGCGCGTCGCCCATGCCGTTGAGCACGCCGGCGCTGATGCCGGGGAACAATGGCGGCACCTCCAGCTTGTAGCCCATCGGGCCGGTGGCGCCGTCCACCCACTGGAAGTGGTCGGAGGCCACCGATTGTGGCGCGCCATAATAAGGATCAATGCGCTCAGGCATAACAGCGATGCTGATATTCACCGGATGGATAAATGTGCGCATGCCGAGCCGCCCGTGCGGATCCGGCACGCGCGAGCGCAGCAGCAGCCCCGGCGTGTTGATGGCGCCGCCGGCGACGACCACGTGCCGCGCGCGCACGGTCACGCCCACGCCTGTGGGCGTGCGGCCATCGGCACCGAGCGCTGCGCCGATGACCGATTGCACGCGCTGCCCGTCATGTTCGAGCGTGCGCACCCGCACCCGGTGCACCAGCGTCGCGCCGGCCGCCAGCGCCGCCGGGATGGTCGATACCAGCATCGACTGCTTGGCATTGACCGGGCAGCCGAAGCCGCAATAGCCGGCGTTCCAGCAGCCCTTTACGTTGCGCGGGATGACGTGCCACTCCCAGCCCAGTTTTTCGCAGCCGCGGCGCAGCACGTCGTTGTTGGGATTGGGCGCCATGGTCCAGGGTGCGATGCCCAGGCGCGCTTCCACCTGCGCGAACCACGGCGCCATGTCGGCCTCGCCATGGCCGCTGACGGCGTGGTGCCTGGCCCAGTGCGCCAGCGTCTGCGGTGGCGTGCGGAAGCTGGATGACCAGTTCACCGTGGTGCTGCCGCCGACGGCACGGCCCTGCAGGATGGCGATGGCGCCGTCGGCGGTGGTGCGCGCCGCCGCCTCCTGGTACAGCTCGCGGTAGGCGCGGTTCTCGTCCATGTCGCGGAAGCTGTCGGAGGTGCGCAGAGCGCCCTCTTCCAGCAGCACCACGCGCAGCCCGGCGCGGCTCAGTGTTTCGGCGCTGATGCCGCCGCCCGCGCCGCTGCCGACGATGACAACGTCGGCATCTAGCGTGCGGGAGGCGGTGATGGTGGCGGCATCCAGCACTTTCCAGCCGGCGGCGATGCCGGCGTCGTAGAGATTGTCGATGGCCATGTCGGGTTTCAGGCGTGCAGCGCCCTGTAGACGGGCGCATTGGGGCCGGGATAGCCGCTGCCCGCCCAAGCGGCAGGCAGCACGTAGTAGCTCACGCTGGCGAGTTTGACCAGCACCACGGCGCCGGCATTGAGCGTGGCCAGCCGGCTGGCGCGCCAGCGCTCCAGGAAGGCCTGTACCTGCGCCGGCGTGGTGGCGTCCCAGGGCTGGCCGATGCCGGCCAGCGCCCAGCGCAGCGGCGTGCTGGCGAGCAGGCCGAACAGCTTGCGCAGCTCGGCCCGCGCGCCCGCGTTCATCGCCGCGCAGGTGGTGTCGATATTGCGCAGCGTTTCCTGCACCAGGGCCTCGCGCCGCGGCGGCGGCGCCTCGGCGAGTTCGGTGACGACGGCCGGCAGCAGCGCGCGGAACATGGCCACGTCGTCGGGCCGCAGCCAGGCCATGCCGGCCTGCGGCGCGGCATCGGCCACGCCGCAGCCAGACAGCGACGGCACCAGCGCGGTACACGCCAGCATGGCCGAGAACCCGAGTCCAACTTTGAGGAAGCCGCGGCGCGACAGCGCGTGCAGCGCCCCGGCGTCGGCATCCGCGCGCCGGCGCGGCGCCCCTTGGGAATGCGTGGACATGTGGCCTCCTGCGCGTCGGTGTTCTGGTCCGGGCGGGGCGAGTCCGCCTTGACGCTGCCTTTAGTATGGTCGGCAAACATTCCAGCCGACGCAGCCGGGCATGCAAGATGGCGGCTGGTTTTGCCGATAATGTGGGCAGACCAACGCTACTCGTCCCCCCTCCATGCATATCCGCTGGCTCGAAGACTTCGTCTGCCTGGCGCAGGCCGGCAGCCTGGCGCGCGCCGCCGAGCTGCGCAACGTGACCCCGCCCGCATTCGGCCGGCGCATGCAGGCCGTGGAAGTGTGGGCCGGCGCCCCGCTGATCGACCGCAGCGCGTTCCCGGTGCGCCTTACCGCCGAGGGCCGCCAGTTCCTGGAGGCCGCGCAGAGCGCGCTGCGCACGCTGGATGAAACGCGGCTGGCACTGCGCGCCGCGCATCGGGCCGACGCCAGCACCGTGACCATCGCCACCGGCAAGACGCTGGCGCGCTCGATGGTGCCGGCGTGGCTGTCCGGCCTGCGCGAAGCGCTGCGCGGCGACCCCGCCGCGGCAGGCTTCCGCACGCGGCTGTCGACCTTTCCCATGCACGACGCGCTGGCGATGTTCGGCGAGGGCGATGCCGATTTCCTGCTGTGCTACAGCCCGCCCGACCTGCCGGTGATGCTGGACGACGCGCGCTACCAGTTCCACCTGGCCGGCGTGGAGCGGCTGGTCTGCGTCAGCGCCGCCGACGCGCATGGCGCGCCGCTGCACCGGTTGCGCACCGGCAAGGCGGCGAAGGAAAAGCCGGTGCCGATGATCGCCTATGCCGAAACCCTGACGCTGGGGCGCATGGTCAACCAGGAGATCGCGCGCCGCAAGCTGGCGCCGCGGCTGGACGTGATCGCGGTCAGCGATTTTGCCGAGTCGGTGCACGAAATGGTGCGCCAGCGCATGGGCCTGGCGTGGCTGCCCGCGCGGCTCATTGCCGACGACCTGCACGCAGGCCGGCTGGTGCGTGCGATCGGCGCCACTGCGGCGGGAGCCGACGATGGCGGCGATCTCGCCCTCGATATCCGCCTGTACCGCCCGCGCGCGCCGATGCGGCCGCTGGCCGAGGCGTTCTGGCGCGCGGCGGTGACGGCGCCGCGCTAGTTGCGGCCCTTGCGCCACCATTGCCGAATCGGCAAGCCCCCTTGCCAAAGCCGCATGCCGGCCGGACCCGCGCTCACTAACATCGGGTCACAACATCGATTCCGGGACCCCCAGAGCCAAGACCATGAAGACCATCCTGCGCGCGGCCGCTGCCGTACTCTGCCTTGCCACCGCCACCGGCGGCGCCTTTGCCGGCACCTGGCCCGCCAAGCCGATCACGCTGGTGGTGGGCTATACCGCCGGCGGCAGCGTCGACCTCGTCGCCCGCACCATCGCGCCGGAGCTGGGCAAGCGCCTGGGCCAGAGCGTGGTCATCGAGAACCTGGGCGGCGCCGGCGGCACCATCGGCGCGTCCAAGGTGGTCAAGGCCGAGGCCGACGGCTACACGCTGCTGATGGGCTCGGGCAGCGAGGTGTCGATCGCGCGCCTGACCAATCCCGCAGTGCGCTACGACGGCGAGAAGGACCTGGCGCCGGTGACCTTCGTCGGCACCCAGCCGATGGTGCTGGTCGGCAAGCCCGGGCTGCCGGCGAAGAACGCCGCCGAGCTGATCGCGCTGGCCAAGGCCCAGCCGGGCAAGCTGTCGTATGCGTCGTCGGGCGTGGGCACGCCGCTGAACCTGGCCGGCGAGCTGATCAAGCAGCAGGGCAACGTCAATATCACGCACGTGCCGTACAAGGGCGCATCGGCCATGGCCACCGACCTGCTCGGCGGCCAGATCGACCTGGCGGTGATGGTGCTGTCGTCGGCGCTGCCGCATATCCAGGCGGGCCGCGTGCAGGCCTACGGCGTGACCGGCGCCAGGCGCGCCGCGGTGGCGCCGAACGTGCCGGCGCTGGCCGAGACGCCGGCGCTCAAGGGCGTGGACATGGGCGTGTGGTTCGGCCTGATGGGCCCGGCCAACCTGCCCAAGCCGGTGGTCGAGCGGCTCAACACCGAGATGCAGGCCGTGCTGGCGATGCCGGACGTGAAGAAAAAGCTGGCCGAGGCGGGTGTGGAAGTGACGCCGGGCAATCCTTCCCGGTTCGGCAGCTTCATCAAGCGCGAGACCGGGCGTTACCGGACGATCGTGCAGGCGGCCGGGATTCGTGAGTGAGGGGTAGCGCGGGCGTGGTCGCTTCTGCCAGCGCCGGCCCTCACCCCCGCCCCTCTCCCGCAGGCGGGAGAGGGGAGACCACAGCCAGCATGAAAAGGCCTGTAGGCGTCGCCCCTCGCCGCCGGTTTGCTCCCCTCTCCTGCGCGCGCGCGAGGCGCCGGGGGTGAGGGCCGGCGCCTGCCAGTACCACTACCCCCCTCAAAATAAATCGCGACCCGCCAGCCACCGAGCTACCGGGCACCCCTGAGAGCACCGATTCCCATGACCCACCCCACCCACCTCGACGCCTACCCCGTCGACGTCGCCTTCCCCGACATCCGCCCCTACGCCACCGGCAACACCGGCATCCCCTACCTGTACACGTTCGACAGCGGCCAGCCCGGCCCGCACGTGATGGTCAACGCCCTCACGCACGGCAACGAAGTCTGCGGCGCCATCGCCGTCAAGGCGCTGCTCGACCACAACCTGCGCCCGCGCCGCGGCCGCCTGACGCTGGCCTTCGCCAACGTCGACGCCTACCACAGCTTCGACCCGGCCAGGCCCGACGCCTCGCGCTTCGTCGACCAGGACTTCAACCGCGTATGGACATACGCCACGCTGGACGACACCAGCCGCGATTCCTCCGAGCTGCGCCGCGCGCGCGCCATGCGCCCGGTGATCGACACCGTCGACCTGCTGCTCGACCTGCATTCGATGCATGAGAAAAGCCGCCCGCTGATCGTCTCGGGCCCGCTCGACAAAGGCATCGCCCTGTCGCGCGCGCTGGGCGCGCCGGCCGACGTGATCGTCGACGAAGGCCATCCGGAGGGCCGCCGCATGCGCGACTACGACGGCTTCGGCGATCCCGCCAGCCCGCGCAATGCGCTGCTGATCGAATGCGGCCAGCACTGGGAGCCCGCCGCCGTGACGGTAGCGCAGGACAGCACCGCGCGCTTCCTGCTGCACGCCGGCGTGGTCGACGCCGCCGACCTCCCCGCCGGCTGGCTGCAGCCGCTGCCCGCCACGCAGCGGGTGGTACGCGTGACCGAGCCGGTGGTCGCCGCCAGCATGGATTTCCGCTTCGCCGGTCCCTATACGGGCCTGGAGACCTTTGCCGATGCCGGCACGGTCATCGGCTGGCGTGACGGCGAGCCGGTGGTGACGCCCTACCCCGACTGCGTGCTGGTAATGCCTTCGCTGCGCCAGCTGCGACCCGGCGTGACCGTGGTGCGGCTGGGCCGGCTGGAGCGCTGAGCCGGGTTTGCCGAGGGCGTGGCAAGGTCAGGTCTTGCCTGATCAGGCCCCCACCGTCGATGCCTGCGACGTGCCGGCCGACGGCGCCGGCGACGGCAGCATGCCGGGGAACAGCTGTTCAACCAGCTCGTCCAGCTTGGACGCGGGCTGCACCAGGTTGCTGAGGTTGAGTCCGCCCGCACTGCGGTTGGCGCTGTAGATCGCCTTGCCGACGCGGTCGCCCTGGCGGAAGACGGTAATGTCCACGCTGTCCAGGTATGACGTCCAGAACCAGGCGCTGCGCGCGGTGTAATACGCCACCATCGGGCAAGCCAGCACCGACGCCGCCTCGGCCTGCAGCATCTTCACCTCGAAATTGCGCAGCTCCAGCGAGGCGCGGAAGGCGTCGACATAGTTGTTGCCGCTGACCGGGTTCACCACCACGCACAGCAGCATGCCGTTGGCGCCATAGGTGCCGCGCGGGCCGCCGCCGGCGGGCACCTGGAACGCGGTATTGGGATCGGAGCGGTCGAGCGGGTCGACCGGGGTCACGGCCTGATAGGTCGAGCAGCCGCACAGCAGCAGGCCGACGCTGGCGGCCAGCAGGGCTTTGTTCATGGAAATCCTGGATGGGCTTGAGGCACCGCCGCGGGCGCGCAATGCGGGCAGCGTGCCTTCACACTGTAGGCGCTGCCGGCGCCCGCCAATTCCCGGAACAGACACGCAAATTGCGCGCTGCTGTGGCGGCGTGGCGCGTCAGCCGCCCGCCCCGCCTTGCGCCAGCCGGCCCACCAGGATCAGGCAGAACGCCGCCAGGCACAGGCCTACCACGGCGACCTGCAGCCGCGTCACAGGCCTGCCGCCGAGCAGGGTCTCGCTGAGCCAGCGCGGCGAAGCCAGGCCCGCGGCGGTTGCCGCCAGGATGATGAGCGCAAGCACGGACAGCACGGATTGCATCGCAGGTTCTCCGGTTCAGGCTCGCGCTCAGTTGGCGCCGCCGCGCAGCAGGCAGTCGCGCAGCAGCGGCACGCCATCGGCCACGCCCGCGCCGTTGCATTCCACCGCCACCTTCTGGCCGCGCCGCACCATGGTCGCGCGGGCCTCTACTTCGCAGACCCGGCCCGCCGGGCCGCAGATCTGCCGCTGCAGCAGCAAGGCACGCACATTGGCGGCCGGATCGTTGGTGCGGATATCGACAAACACTTGCTCGCCCTCGCGGCGCACGCCGCTGGCGACGCCTTCGACGATCACATAGTGGTCGAGGTAGCGCGCATCCGCGGCCCTGGAATCGTTGCGGTAGTCGTCCAGGATGGCGCTGGCCTGGTATTGCGGCAGGCGGTCGGCGGGCCGCTGCGGGTCGATGCTGACCGGGTCGAGCGTGCCGTCGCGCGGCACGCCGCGCACGTCGCTGGCCGGCACCGCGCTGGCGGCGGCCTGCTCGCCCGAACCGGCGGGCGCGATAGCGGCATCGTCATGCCGGTCATTGCCGGCAAGCCACAACATGCCAAGGACGGCCACGGCGACGATGGCAATGAGGATCTGCTGGGTACGGTTCAACATCGAAGGGTCCTGCCTGGGGGCATGCGAAAGACGAAAGCGCGATTATGCGCCACGCCGGGCGCAGAAGCGTTCGATCGCCACCACCGCGTGATCCACGCCGCGCTCGGCGGCCATGGCGCGGGCCAGCGTGGCGGCTTGCTCGCGTGTCTCGGCACGCTCGGCAAAGGCGATCATCGACGCCAGCCGCGCCGCGTCGATCTTGTGCCCGGCGACATGCGGCGGCGCCACGCCCAGCGCGGCCAGCCGGCCCGCCCAGAAGAACTGGTCGCCCGCGAACGGCAGCACGATCGACGGCACCCCCGCCGCGGCCACCGCATGCGTGGTACCCGCACCGCCGTGGTGGATGGCCGCCGCCACGCGCGGCAGCAGCCAGTCATGCGGCGTGGCGCCGATGACGTGGAAATTTGGCGGCAGCGCGGACACATCGATGCCGGACCAGCCCGGATAGAACAGCGCACGGCGGCCGTCCACGGCCTGCAACATGGCATCGGCCACCTTCCGCCGGTCAAAGCCCGCCATGCTGCCGAAGCCGATATACAGCGGCGGCTCGCCGGCCTCCAGGAATTCTCGCAGCGGTGCGTCGGGCTGCCAGTCCGGCTGTGGCGGCATGGTCCACGCGCCGGTCACCAGCCAGTCGGCATGCCAGTCGCGCGGACGCGGCACCAGGTGCGGCGAGATCGCGTAGAGCGACGGGAACTCGGGCCACATCGCCCTGCGCGGCGGCACGCCGAACAGCTTCGCGCGCGCCGCGTTGGTGGCGTTGCGGAACATGCGCCACAACACGAAGTTGATCACCCCATGGCTGGCACGGTTGGCCCACCCGGGCAGGCGCAACGGCGGCAGCAAGGCGGACGGGAATTCGCGCGTCGGCGAGATCGGGAACATGCCCGCGCCCACCACCGGCTTGCCCAACTGCTCGCCCACCGACAACGCCACGTACGCCGTCAGCCCCGAGAACACGATCCCGTCCGCATCGCGTGCAGCATCGGCCAGCTGCGCCATCCAGGCCTCGGTTTTGTCCTCGGCAATCTTGCCGAACGCGCGCGTGGCCTCGGCCACGTTGCCGCCCTCGGTCATCAGCTTGTGCAAGGCACCGCCGGGCTGCAAGGTTTGCTGGATATCGCCGGCCATCGGCGCGAACGGCAGGCCATGCCCGGCGGCCAGCGGTGCCGCGGAGCGTTCGCCGAGCATCAGCACGTCATGCCCGGCCTCGCGCAGGCCCAGGCCGAGGGCTACGATGGGGCGGCAGTCGCCCTGGGTGCCGAAGGTGATGAGGATGAGGCGCATGGGAGAAGAAGGCGGGCGCGTTCCGGTTGCGACCGCCTCACTTCCCGATACAGAACCGCGTAAAGATCGTCCCCAGCAGATCGTCACTGGTGAACTCGCCGGTAATGCTGTTCAGGTGCTCCTGCGCCAGCCGCAGCTCTTCCGCAAACAGGTCAAGCGCCTGCGCCTGGCGCTCGCTCTGCTCGGCGGCCACATCCAAATGCGACTGCGCCTGCCGCAGCGCCGTCAGGTGCCGCTCACGCGCGAGGAAGGTGCCTTCATTGCCGGATTGCCAGCCCACCAGCCGCAACAATTCCCGCCGCAGCAATTCGATGCCGGCGCCGGTGCGCGCCGAGATCCAGATCTCGGTCGGGTTGGGCCCGTTCGCGGCGACCACGTGCGGACGGTTGCCGCCGAACATCGTGTCGCCCACCGCCGGCGCCTTGTCGATCTTGTTGACCACGCGCACGATCGGCGAGCCCGGTGGCAGATGGCCGCTGAGCTGGTCGTCGATGGCGTCGTCGATCTCGGACAGGCCGTGGCGCAGGTAGTCGGTGGCGTCGACCAGGTGCAGCACGACGTCGGCGCGGCGGATCGCCTCCCAGGTGCGCTCGATGCCGATGCGCTCGACTTCGTCGGTGGCGTTCTCGCGCAGGCCGGCGGTGTCGATGATATGCAGCGGGATGCCGTCGATCTGGATGGTCTCGCGCACGCGGTCGCGCGTGGTGCCGGCGATCGGCGTGACGATGGCGAGTTCGGCGCCGGCCAGGGCGTTGAGCAGCGAAGACTTGCCCACGTTGGGCTGGCCCGCCAGCACCACCGACAGGCCTTCGCGCAGCAGCGCGCCCTGCCGCGCCTGCGCCAGCACGCCGCCCAGTTCATTGCGGATCGCCGCAAGCTGGCCGCGCGCGTCGGACTGCTCCAGGAAATCGATCTCTTCCTCGGGGAAATCCAGCGTGGCCTCGACCAGCATGCGCAGGTGGATGACCTTGTCCACAAGCTTGCGGATCGCATTGGAAAACTCGCCTTCCATCGAGCGCGCCGCCGAGCGCGCCGCGGCTTCGGTGCTGGCTTCGATCAGGTCGGCCACCGCCTCGGCCTGCGCCAGGTCGAGCTTGTCGTTGAGGAAGGCGCGGCGCGTGAACTCGCCCGGCTCGGCCAGGCGCAGGCCGATGCCGTCGCCGGACTGCAGGCAGCGCGCCAGCAGCATCTGCATCACCACCGGGCCGCCGTGGCCCTGCAGTTCCAGAACCTCTTCGCCGGTGTACGAATTGGGCGCGGGAAAGTACAGCGCGAGGCCGTGGTCGATGACCTTGCCCTGGCCGTCAAGGAACGGCAGGTACGTGGCATGGCGCGGCTTCAGTGCCTGGCCGCAGACGGCGCGCATGACGGGGCCGACATCGGGGCCCGACACGCGCACCACGCCGATGCCGCCGCGTCCGGGCGCGGTGGCGATGGCGGCAATGGGAACCTGGGGAGCAGTCATGGCCATATTGTCGCAGATCGATTGCAGTTGGCGTGGCGCGGCTTGCACTCGCGGGGCGCCACAGGCGCGGCAAGTCGGCCGCCATCTCCGGCGGGGCGTCAGCTCGCGCCGGGCGGTGGCGGTGGCACGTCGTCGGGCAGCTCCGGCACGTCCAGGCATTCGCGCATCAGCCGGCGCGCGACCATGGCATCGACAAAGTCTCCCAGCCGCGTCTGCTGCCTGACCAGCTTGCGTTGCAGCCGCTTGGTATAGCGCGACGGCAACACCGGTGCCAGCGCCTCGATCGTATAGCGCAGCCGCTTGCCCTCGATGCGCTGGTCATGCACCGCGCCCGGGTCGCCGCCCCGGGCGGCCCGCTTCGTCGCGCGCAGCCGCTTGCGGCCGCGGCGCACGCGCCGCCGCGCGAACGGGCCGAGGCGGTCGCGCCGCCCGGTTTTGCCTTGGGCGGCGACCTTTTCCGCAAGGTGGCCCAGGTGGGCGAGATCGCGTTGCACGACAGGCAACTGTCCGTCGCGATAGCTGACCAGTGCCGCCAGCATGGCCGCGCGAGCCGTGTTGCGCCGCTTGGCCGCCGTGTCGGCCACGGCGGCCAGCACCGGATCTTCGGGGGCTTTCTTGCGTGCGGGGGCGACGGTCTCGGCCAGGAAGACGTCCCAGTCGCGCACCTCGCTGGTCGCTCGCGCCAGCGTGCGCAGCTCGCGCTTCCAGCGCTCGCGTTCCAGCCGGGGCAGCGCAGGCCCGAGCGCCCACAGCACCGCGCGCGCATGGCGCACCGCCACGCGCAGCTGGTGCAGGTCTTCCGTTTCGTCGCGGTGCAACAAATCCTGCAGAGACGTGTCGATCCGCGCCAGACTTGCCTGTGTCAGCGCGGCAAAAGCAACGACCGAGTGCGTCTTGCGGCGCAGCACGGGCGGCTGGGCGTCGGTCATGGCAGTCTTTATGCGGGGCAGGCGCGCAGGCGGGACGCAGATGCCACCAGTGTAGGCGACGGCACGCGCGAATGCTTCCGCGCGACGCATCAGGCGCCGCCACGGTTGACAGGGATCCGCCGTCGCGCTGGAATGCGCACACCGCCTGGTGATGCAGTGACCTGACCGAGGACCCGCCATGACCACTGAACAGGAGCGTCTCCTGCTGCGCGACACCATCGAGGCCGGCTTCCGCCAGGCCGCGTTCGTCAATGACGTCGGCATTTCACTGGCGGACTGTGGGCCAGGCTGGTGCGAATCGACGCTGGCCATCACGCCGCGTCACCTGCAGCACGGCAGCATCGTCCATGCCGGCGTGCAGGCCACCATGGCCGACCACACCGCGGGCGCGGCGGCCAGCACCATCCTCGAAGCGGGCCAGCACGTGGTCACCGCGGAATTCAAGATCAACCTGCTCAGGGCCGTGCGCAGCGAACGGCTGCGCTGCCGTGCCGACGTGCTCAAGTCCGGCCGCTCGATCATCGTGGTCGAGGCGGATGTGTTTGCGGACGTGCACGGCGAATCGGTGCTGGTGAGCCGCTACAACGCCACCATGAGCGTGCTGGACCTGGCCTGAGCCAACCCACTGCAAGGAACCAAGCATGATCGACCATACCGGCGCCAGCGTCAGCGACTACGCCAAAAGCCGCGCGTTCTACCTGGCCGCGCTCGGCGCCATCGGCTACGGCCTCGTCAAGGAATTTCCGGCTAGCGTCACCGGCAGCACCGACGTGGCAGGCTTCGGGCCACCGGGCAAGCCGGATTTCTGGATCCACCGCGGCGAGCCCAACCGGCCGCCGGTCCACGTGGCCTTCCGCGTGGACAGCCGCGAGCTTGTGGACAACTTCTACCGCGCCGCGATCGAGGCGGGCGGCCGGGACAATGGCGCGCCGGGTGTCCGGGCGCATTACCACCCTGATTACTACGGCGCCTTCGTGCTGGACCCGGACGGGCACAACATCGAAGCGGTGTGCCACAAGCCGGCCTGATCCGGCAGATCCGGAAGGCGGCGCTTCAGCGCGTCGCCACGATAAACAGCCGCGGGAACGGCAGCAGCACCGACTTGTCGGGCAGCGCGGGATACGCCTTCGCGATCTCGCTTTCGTAGCGCGCCAGGTACGCCACGCGCCCGGCCTCGTCCAGCGGCTGCAGGAAAGGCCGCAGTCCGCTGCCCTTGAACCACTCCACCACCGCCGCCGCGCCGCCGGCCAGCGGATGGTGGTAGGTGGTCAGCCACACATCCACGCGCCGGCACAGCGGGCGCAGCAGTTGGTAGTACCACTGCGCCGGTGAACGCTCGGCGCGCGCCTTGCTGGCGCTGGCCAGCTGCTCCGCCCACGGGCTTTCCGCCGCCACCTGCCGCATCAGCCGGTGCGCGGGCTCTTCCAGGTTGTCAGGCATCTGCACGGCCAGCGTGCCGCCTTCCGAAAGCTTGGAAACGAGTTTGGGAAACAGGCTGGCATGGTCCGGCAGCCATTGCAGCACGGCGTTGGCCAGGATCACGTCGTACGGGCCGGGATCATCCCAGGCGCCGATGTCGGCCACGCGGAACTGCACATCAGGCAGGCGCTTGCGCGCGGCATCGACCATGTCGTCGGAGCTGTCCAGGCCGGTGATCGATGCGCCCGCGTACCGCGCCAGCAATACCTCAGTGGAGTTGCCCGGGCCGCAGCCGATATCCACCGCATTGCGCACGATCTCGTTGGGAATGGCGGCGACGAGGTCGCGGACGGGACGGGTGCGTTCGTCTTCGAAGGCAACGTATTGGCGGGCGGACCAGCTCATGGTGGGTCTCCAGGCATTGAGGCGCAGGCCAGTAGCATACGCCTGCCGCAGCCAGCAGAGGCCAGCCGCAGCCGTCACCGCGGGAACAAGGCTCCCCTCTCCCACTTCATGGGAGAGGGGAGCAAACCGCGCGACAGTCCAGCTCCATCAGCGATCGACCAAACAAAAAGCCCGGCATCACTGCCGGGCTTCGTGGTAACTGCATCGAATTGTTGCGATCGGGCAATCAGCTCTTGGCCACAACCGCCGTCTTGCCCTTGCCAAGCATCCGGTTGATCTGCCACTGCTGCGCGATCGACAGGATGTTGTTCACCACCCAGTACAGCACCAGGCCGGCCGGGAAGAAGAAGAACATCACCGAGAACACCAGCGGCATGATCGTCATGACCTTGGCCTGCACCGGATCCGGCGGCGTCGGGTTCAGCTTGGTCTGCAGGAACATCGACACGGCCATCACGATCGGCAGGATGTAGAACGGATCCGGCACCGACAGGTCCTTGATCCAGCCCAGCCACGGCGCGCCGCGCATTTCCACCGACGACAGCAGCACCCAGTACAGCGCGATGAACACCGGGATCTGGATCACGATCGGCAGGCAGCCGCCGAGCGGGTTGACCTTCTCGGTCTTGTACAGCCCCATCATCTCCTGGTTCATCTTCTGCGGGTCGTTCTTGTAACGCTCGCGGATCGCGGTCATGCGCGGCTGCAGGTCCTTCATCTTGCCCATGGACTTGTAGCTCGCCGCCGACAACGGGAAGAACACCAGCTTGATCAGCACCGTCAGCGCGATGATCGACCAGCCCCAGTTGCCCAGGAAGCCGTGCAGCTTCTCCAGCAGCCAGAACAGCGGCTTGGCCAGGATGGTCAGCCAGCCGTAGTCCTTCACCAGCTCCAGGCCCGGGGCGACCTTCTCGAGCATGTGCTCTTCCTGCGGACCGGCGAACAGGCGTGCATCGGTGCTCACCGTGGCGCCCGGGGCCACTTCGCCCAGCGGCTGCTGGATGCCCACGCGGTACAGGTTCGGATCGATCTGCTGGACGTAGAAGCTATGCTCCTTGCCGGTCTGCGGGATCCAGGCCGAGGCAAAGTAGTGCTGCACCATCGCCACCCAGCCGTTGTTGGCGGCGGCCGGCACGGTGGCCTTGCCCTTGGCGATGTCTTCGAAGTCGATCTTGTGGTACTTGTCGGCGTCGGTGTAGACCGCCGGGCCGGTGAAGGTGCTGTAGAACTGCGACTGCTCCACCTTGGTGCCGTCACGCGCCAGCTCCAGGTACAGCGTCGGCGACACCGGCGCGGTACCCGCGTTGGTCACATCGAACTTGGTGTCGACCACATAGCTGCCCTTGCGGAAGATGTAAGTCTTCACCAGCTTTACGCCGTTCTTCTCGCCGGTCAGCACCACTTCCAGTTGCTCGGCGCCATCCAGGTTGCGCGGGCCCGGCGCTGCGGTGAACACCGTGGTGTGGTTGGGCAGGTCGCCGCCGATCAGGCCCGAGCGCGCCATGTAGGTGCGCACGTTGTCACGCTCGAACAGCACCACCGGCTTGCCGTCCTTCTCGTGCTCCTTGAGCAGTTCCAGGCGCGACACGATGCCACCGGCGGTGTCGATCTCGGCGCGCACCGTGTCGGTGGTCACCACGATCTTCTCGCCGGCGGGCTGGGCGGCGGCCTGCGGCGCAGCGCCGGCGGCCGGAGCCGCTGCGCCCGGCTGGACGTTGGCCTTGGGCACGTCGCCCTGCGCGGCCGCGCCGCTGGCGGCCGGCGCCGAAGCGGCCTGCTGCTGCGTCGCGCTCGGGAAGAACATCGACGCGTGGCCTTGGGAGCGTTGCCAGTTGTCGTAGAGCAGCACGAGGGACATCGAGAAGATGACCCAGAGGATGGTGCGTTTGATATCCATGTCTGGCTGTGGTCGGAGAAATCAGGGTCTGGGCAGACGGATTGCGGCAGGCGCATGGCCCGCCGCGGCATGGACGGAACGGCCCGAGGCGGAGTCCGCCCTGGCTGTGTCGGTTTCCGTGCCCGGCACGGGATCATACCCGCCTTGTGCGAAAGGATGGCAACGGCACAGCCGGCAGGCCGCCATCCAGCTGCCGCGCGCGGCGCCGTGATGGACGATCGCGTCGCGGGCGTAGTCGGAACAGGTCGGCAGGAAGCGGCACTGCGAGCCCAGGTAAGGACTCAGGGCGATCTTGTAGATACGCAGCAGGGCTAGCAGGATTCGCTTCATGGTGAGACCGTCAGGCCGGAAGGCCCGGTGGCTGGCTCTGCGGGGCAGAAGCCGGCGGTGGGGCGGGCGGTGCAGGGTTGGCAGCGGGCGGCGGCAGCGGCCTGGCCGCCACCTCCAGCAGGCTGGCGATTTCCGCCGCGCACGCCTGTCGGACCGCCGTGCGCGTGGCAAATTCCGCCCGCGGGAATTTTGCCTGCAGGCGCAACAGCACATCCCGCCCCGACAACTGCTCGCGGCGCTGGCGGAACAGCTCGCGCGCCATCCGCTTCACCAGGTTGCGCTCGGCGGCGCGCGGCGCGAACTTCTTGCCCACGACCACGCCCAGCCGGGCTTCGGCCTGGCCGTTGGCACGCACGTACAGCACGAAATGCGTGCTGCGACGCCGGGGCCGCAAAGCAAAAACGGATGAAAACTCATCCGTCTTTGTTAGCCTCGCGGCTTTGGGGAAGGCATGGGCTGACACGCTGGGCAAGGCTGGCGAGAGATACTGCTGACTGACTAGCTGGACCCGGCGGCAACCCGGTGCAAACTGCGCGGCGCAAACTGCGCAGGCCGCCCTGGGCCCGAGGCAAGAGGCATCGACGGCGCCGGTTGCCCGGGCCTCAGATGGCCAGGCGCTTGCGGCCCTTGGCGCGGCGAGCGTTGATGACGGCACGGCCGCCACGGGTCTTCATGCGCACGCGGAAACCGTGGGTACGCTTGCGGCGGGTAACGGAAGGTTGGTAGGTACGTTTCATGTTGCACTCTCTGGTTGATCTGGGCGTGCCCGGCTTCGGCCGGTGCCGGGGTGCCGTGGCCGCCGCGTATGGTTCGCATGGGGCTGCCGCTGGCAAGGAACTGCCGCGGTGTTGCCGACGATTCTGGTTCTGTCTTGCTGCCGGCCGGCGGCGCGGTGCAGGCGTGGGCCTGTGGGCGCGGACGGCACGAACAGGCCAGACCCGGCGATGCGCATACGTGATCCCCTGCCGCATCGCAGAACCCGGCATTTAATCCAGTTTTAGCGAAGGTGTCAAGGTAAACGATGTTGTGCGCCGGCACATATGCCACATACCGAAGAACTTGTCAGTGCGTCATTGTCCACAGTGGACGGTGCACAAATTTATGTGCATGCAGCGCCGCCAACATATAAGACAACTCAGGCCGAAGTCTATGTTTTCCCTG
Organism: Cupriavidus phytohabitans; assembly: GCF_017815025.1. Taxonomy (NCBI): domain Bacteria; kingdom Pseudomonadati; phylum Pseudomonadota; class Betaproteobacteria; order Burkholderiales; family Burkholderiaceae; genus Cupriavidus; species Cupriavidus phytohabitans. Next base: position 21,731 of record NZ_JAGIQB010000008.1, on the reverse strand, counting down.
AATTTTCGCGGGTTTCCACAGCCCGCTACCCCGCACTGCACCACGGGTTGTGCACAACAATCCACTGAATTTGCACAAGTTGTCCACAGACTTATCCTTTGTGGATAACTCCGGGCCGGGGGTACAATCCCGGTCCAAACACATCACGGGCTGCGTGGCGCAGGCGCAACCCGGGTCCCCCTCCGCGAAAAACGCATGAGTTAACGCGCGCACAGTGCGGCGAGTCGGTCGCTCGTTGGCTGGCGCTGGCATGTCGCGGGGGTACGCCAACTGGTAGTGATTACCAGTTCGGCAAGTAAGGCCCGGTCGACGCAACGTAAACGCCGCTTTTGATGTGCCCGGGCCGCGATCCCCGGGTGCCACTACTAAACAACAAACAATGCAAGATTTCTGGCAGGCGGCAGCCGCGCAACTCGAGCGCGAGCTGACGCCGCAACAGTTCAAAACGTGGATCAAGCCGCTGGCGCCCGTTGCGTTCGATGAAGAAACGCACGCGCTGCGGATTGCTGCGCCCAACCGTTTCAAGCTCGACTGGGTCAAGAGCCAGTTTTCGGGGCGCATCACCGCATTGGCCTGCGAGTACTGGGAAGCGCAGGTCAGCGTCCAGTTCGTGCTCGATCCCGCGGCCTCCGGCCGTGCCGCTGCCTATATGCAGGCGCCGCAACCGGCCATCGGGCCGGGCGCGCACGCGCAGCAGGGCGGCGCCATGGGCATGCCGGGCATGGATGGCCACGCAGCCCCGGGTACGGGGATGGGCGGCTACCCGGGCGGCCAGCAGATGGGCGCGCAGGCGCCCTACCCCATGGCCGGCCAATCCGGCCATGCCGGCCAGCCGGGCTATGGCGACTATCCCGCCGCCGCTTCCTACGGCATGGGCCAGCCGCCATATGGCAATCCGGGAAATCCGTCCGCCGCTTCGGTCCCGGGCGGCGCGCGTGCGCCGATGCCCGGCATGGGCCAGCAGCACCATGGCCAGATGGGCCAGATGGGCGCCCATGGCAGCCAGCACGCCAACGACATGGGCGATATCGACGTGGTCCACATGGACCCCGCCGAAGCCAGCGCGCGCTCCTACCGCGTGCAGCCGCAGCAGGCGCACCAGCCGCACCCGTCGCAGCAAGCGATGGGCGGCGCCAGCGGCATGCCCGGCCACCAGCCCAGCGACACGGTCCACGAGCGCTCGCGCCTGAACCCGATCCTGACGTTCGACAACTTCGTCACCGGTAAAGCCAACCAGCTGGCGCGCGCCGCCGCCATCCAGGTCGCCAACAACCCGGGCAAGTCGTACAACCCGCTGTATCTTTATGGCGGCGTCGGCCTGGGCAAGACCCACCTGATCCACTCCATCGGCAACCACATGCTGATGGAAAACCCGCGCGCGCGCATCCGCTACATCCACGCCGAGCAGTACGTGTCCGACGTGGTGAAGGCCTACCAGCGCAAGGCGTTCGACGAGTTCAAGCGCTACTACCACTCGCTCGACCTGCTGCTGATCGACGATATCCAGTTCTTCTCCGGCAAGAACCGCACGCAGGAAGAGTTCTTCTATGCCTTCGAGGCCCTGATCGCCAACCGGGCGCAGGTGATCATCACCAGCGATACCTACCCCAAGGAAATCACCGGCATCGACGACCGCCTGATCTCGCGCTTCGACTCCGGCCTGACCGTGGCGATCGAGCCGCCCGAGCTGGAAATGCGCGTGGCGATCCTGATGAAGAAGGCCGCCGCCGAGAACGTGAACGTTCCGGAAGAAGTCGCCTTCTTCGTCGCCAAGCACCTGCGCTCCAACGTGCGCGAGCTGGAAGGCGCGCTGCGCAAGATCCTGGCGTTCAGCAATTTCCACGGCAAGGACATCACCATCGAGGTGACGCGCGAAGCGCTGAAGGACCTGCTGACGGTGCAGAACCGCCAGATCTCGGTGGAGAACATCCAGAAGACCTGCGCGGATTTCTACAACATCAAGGTCGCTGACATGTACTCGAAAAAGCGGCCTGCCAATATTGCCCGTCCGCGCCAGATCGCGATGTACCTGGCCAAGGAGCTGACGCAGAAGAGCCTGCCTGAGATCGGCGAGCTGTTCGGCGGCCGCGACCACACCACCGTGCTGCACGCCGTGCGCAAGATCGCCGACGAACGCAGCAAGGATGCGCAGCTCAACCACGAGCTGCACGTGCTGGAGCAGACGCTCAAGGGTTGATGTATGGCCTTCCCGGCCGTAGACCGGGAAAGGCGCATTTTGAAGGGCCGGCCCCCGAGGCTGGCATACTGTAGGGTGCGCGCCACGGACAACCCGTGGCGCCTGGGGAATTAACGTCAGCATCGCCGGAGCAAAAGTCCGGAAAGTGGCCACCGATAAGGCTTTGCGGTGAGTCGGGCCGGGATGGCAGGCGCATTCAGTGCCAGCGTGGCTTTTTGTGCACAGCTGGCCCGCCCGCCGGTCCCGCCCCGCTTCACCGCAGCGGCTTATCCTTGGTACAATGGCATATTAACTCCTTGATTCCTAAGTGAATTTGGAGTTGTTTGCGTTCTGCGGTCGCCGACTACAAACGACGAAGGATAAATTCAATGCAATTGGTCAAAACCTCGCGAGACAACCTGCTGCGTCCGCTGCAAATCGTGAGCGGCATCGTGGAGCGCCGCCACACCCTCCCGATCCTGGCCAACCTGCTGATTCGCAAGTCCGGGTCGAACGTGTCCTTCCTGTCGACCGACATCGAAATCCAGATCACCACGCATGCGGAATGCGGCGTCGGCAACGACAGCGTCGCCACCACCGTGGCCGCGCGCAAGCTGCTCGACATCCTGCGCGCCATGCCTGACGGCGACGTGGCCCTGTCGCTCAACGACAAGCGCATGACCGTGCAATCCGGCAAGAGCCGCTTCGCACTGCAGACGCTGGCCGCCGAAGAATTCCCGACCGTTGCCGAAGCCAGCGAATTCAACGCCAGCGTCAGCCTGCCGCAGAAGACCTTCAAGCACCTGCTGGCGATGGTCCACTTCGCCATGGCGCAGCAGGACATCCGCTACTACCTGAACGGCATGCTGCTGGTGGTGGAAGGCAAGAAGGTCATGGCAGTCGCCACCGACGGCCACCGCCTGGCCTACTGCGGCGTGGAGCTGGAGAACGAAGCGGCTGGCGTCGGCTCGCGCCAGGAAGTCATCATCCCGCGCAAGACCATCCTGGAACTGCAGCGCCTGCTGGAAGACAACGACGATCCGGTGACGGTGCAGCTGGCCGCGAACCAGGTCAAGTTCACGTTCGCCAATATCGAACTGATCTCCAAGCTGGTGGAAGGCAAGTTCCCCGACTTCCAGCGCGTGATCCCCAAGGGCTACAAGAACGCCTTCGCGATCGACCGCGTGCGGCTGCAGCAGGCGCTGCAACGCACCGCGATCCTGACCACCGACAAATTCAAGGGCGTGCGCTGCATCCTCGACACGCACATGCTCAAGATCAGCTCCACCAACGCCGACCAGGAAGAGGCGCAGGAAGAGCTGGAACTCGATTACTCGGGCGACGCGCTCGATATCGGCTTCAACGTGACCTACCTGCTCGACGTCCTTGCCAACCTCAAGACCGAGCAAGTGCAGGTCAGCCTCGGCGACTCGAATTCGAGTGCGCTGATTACCGTGCCGGAAGACGACAACTTCAAGTACGTCGTCATGCCGATGCGCATCTGATGATCCGGTAAGGACACGCAGAGAACGACATACCGGAGCAGCAAACGGCACGCTACGACACCCGCCAACAATCGGGCAGTCCTTTTGCAGCGGGGGCAGGATCGCAAGCGATCCGCCCCTTTTGCCGTTTTTAGTAACCGCCTTGCGGAAGCCCCTGGCCTGGCAAATTTGCCGATATGGCCGGTTTCCGCATTTGCCGTGAGTAGGAAAACATGACCCAACCGCAAGCAGCACAACAGGAAAACACCTACGGAGCCTCCTCGATCCAGATCCTGGAAGGCCTGGAGGCGGTACGCAAGCGCCCGGGCATGTATATCGGCGACACGTCGGACGGCACCGGCCTGCACCACCTCGTGTTCGAGGTGCTGGACAACTCCATCGACGAAGCGTTGGCCGGCTACTGCACCGAGATCCAGGTCACCATCCACAGCGACAACTCGATCTCCATCGTCGACAACGGCCGCGGCATCCCGCCCCTGGTCAAGTTCGACGACAAGCACGAACCCAAGCGCAGCGCGGCAGAAATCGCCATGACCGAGCTGCACGCCGGCGGCAAGTTCAACCAGAACAGCTACAAGGTATCGGGCGGCCTGCACGGCGTGGGCGTGTCCTGCGTGAACGCGCTCTCCAAGTGGCTGCGCCTGACCGTGCGCCGCGACGGCCAGGTCCACCTGATCGAGTTCGCCAAGGGCGATGTGCAGAACCGCATCATCGAGACCGTGCCCGGCCCCGACGGCCAGCCCGTTGAAGTCTCCCCGATGAAGGTCATCGGCGCCACCGACAAGCGCGGCACCGAAGTCCACTTCCTGGCCGACGAAGAAATCTTCACCAACGTCGAGTTCCACTACGAGATCCTCTCCAAGCGCATTCGCGAGCTCTCGTTCCTGAACAACGGCGTCCATATCAAGCTGGTCGACCAGCGCACCGGCAAGGAAGAAGACTTTGCCTTCTCCGGCGGTGTGAAGGGCTTTGTTGAATACATCAACCGCTCCAAGAGCGTGCTGCACCCCACCATCTTCTACGCCAATACCGAAAAAGACGGTATCGCCGTGGAAGTGGCCATGCAGTGGAACGACGGCTACAACGAGCAGGTGCTCTGCTTCACCAACAACATCCCGCAGCGGGATGGCGGCACCCACCTGACCGGCCTGCGCGCCGCGATGACCCGGGTCATCAACAAGTACATCGAAGAAAACGAAGTCGCCAAGAAAGCCAAGGTGGAAACCACCGGCGACGACATGCGCGAAGGCCTGTCGTGCGTGCTCTCCGTCAAGGTGCCCGAGCCCAAGTTCAGCTCGCAGACCAAAGACAAGCTGGTCTCGTCCGAAGTGCGCCTGCCGGTGGAAGAACTCGTCGGCAAGGCCCTGAACGACTTCCTGCTGGAAACCCCGGGCGACGCCAAGATCATCTGCGGCAAGATCGTAGACGCCGCCCGCGCCCGCGAAGCCGCCCGCAAGGCCCGCGAAATGACCCGCCGCAAGGGCTTGATGGACGGCATGGGCCTGCCCGGCAAACTGGCCGACTGCCAGGAAAAAGACCCCGCCCTGTCAGAACTCTTCCTGGTCGAGGGTGACTCCGCAGGCGGCTCCGCCAAGCAGGGCCGCGACCGTAAGTTCCAGGCCATCCTGCCGCTCAAGGGCAAGATCCTGAACGTAGAGCGCGCCCGCTTCGACAAGATGCTCTCCAGCCAGGAAGTGCTGACGCTGATCACCGCGCTGGGCACCGGCATCGGCAAGGACGACTACAACCTGGAAAAGCTGCGCTACCACCGCATCATCATCATGACCGACGCGGACGTGGACGGCTCGCACATCCGTACGCTGCTGCTGACGTTCTTCTACCGGCAGATGCCTGACATCATCGAGCGCGGCTATGTGTATATCGCGCAGCCGCCGCTGTACAAGATCAAGCATGGCAAGGAAGAGCGGTATATCAAGGATGATGTCGAGCTCAATGCTTATCTGTTGAAGCTGGCGATGGAGAAGGCGTCGCTGGTGCGGCCGGATGGGTCGGAGATCAGCGGGGATGCGCTGACCGAGCTGGCGCGTCAGTATCAGCTGACTGAGGGCGTGATTGGCCGCTTGTCGCGCATTGTGGATACCGACGCTCTGCGTGCCATCGCGGACGGCGTGACGCTGGATCTGGATAGTGCTGCGGCGGCGGAAGCGTCAGCGGTGGCACTGAAGGCTAAGTTGGCGGAGATGCATGCCAAGACGTTGATTGGCGCTGCCGTCAACGACGATGGCACGGCTGATGTGTATGCGCAGTTTGATGAGAAGACTGACAAGCATCGGCTGATGATTGCGCGTCGTCATCATGGCAACGTGCGGCTGTCGCATCTGGATGCGGATTTTGTCCACGGTGCGGATTATGCGGCGCTGTCCAATGCGGCCAAGACGTTCCAAGGGCTGACGCCTGAGGGGACCAAGGTGCAGCGCGGGGAAGGTGACAAGCTGAGGGATCAGACTGTCAATGACTTCCATGGGGCGATGCAGTGGTTGCTTTCGGAGGCGGAGCGTGGGGTTTCTCGTCAGCGGTATAAGGGTCTTGGTGAGATGAACCCGGAGCAGCTGTTTGAGACGACGCTCGACGTTACCCAACGGCGACTGCTGAAGGTGCAGATTGAGGATGCTATTGCGGCGGATCAGATCTTTACGACGCTGATGGGGGATGAGGTGGAGCCGCGAAGGAACTTCATCGAGTCCAATGCGCTAGTTGCTAGAAATATTGACGTTTAATGCTGTCTGTATAGGAACGCATAACCTGAGAATCCGGACCCATAAGTTGAGAAATTTATGGGTCTTTCTCATTAATAGTTCTAGCTCGGGCAATTCGTCGACGCGCGCTGATGCCTCCCAAAAATGCCTAAGAAAATATGACCAAGCAAACAGCCCTGAAGCCCTGCTAGACGAGCGAGGCTACTTCTGCAGCGGTACCGGCATGAAAATAGAAGTCAAACTCGGCACCCCCAGGGAGGAATTTCTGGGGAAGAAGCTCAACGAACGAATCTCCTGGTATAGGCTGCGCGGCAGCTCACGCTCCGGGGCAGCTGTCTCGTCGTGATAACGGCGCACTTAGGCTTCGTCACGACAGTCGTTAGTAGCGTCGTGTTTGGCCTGCTTCAAGTCTCAGTTATTGCTAAGATACAGTCCTGACAGGCAATGTTTTGCCGCTGGCGCGAGAGTCGCTGCCCTTCCACGTCCCGCCAACAACAAAGCCGTGATGCACTCGATCTTCGCTTAACTCGAGGCGTCGCCGCGAAAAACGCGTATCCATACGCCCTGATGCCGATACAACTGGCTTTTCAAAACGAAAAGCTTCGCCAGATATGCGAAAGCTCCGTGTCCGCAAAACGACGTCTGGGGGAAGAGGCGGCACGTTCGCTGCGCACACGACTCGCAGACCTTCGCGCGAGCGCCTCACCAGTCGATATGGTGGATTTGGGCTTCGCTGTTTTTGATGCGGGCTCGGATATCCAAATATTTGTCTATATTGATGGAGGTTATGCTGTTACAGCAACCGTGAACAATCGTCCAGAGCCCCGATTGGAGGACGGGCAGCTTGATTGGAAGCGAGTCACTCGCTTGAAAATTCTGTCCATAGAGGGCGCTAATGAGAACTGAAGCCGATTTTTCCCCCACGTGGGCAGTTCCGCCTGGCCGGACGATATCTGACCTGTTGGTATCCAAAAGAATGCCGGCTGAGCGGATGGCGCAGTCGATGGACCTGTCGGTCGATGAGTTCGCCGACCTGCTGACAGGCAAATTTGCGTTGACCGCTTCTGTCGCAACTCGGCTGGAGGCGGTACTTGGTGCATCGGCCGCCTTCTGGCTTCGCCGCGAAGAGCAGTACCGCGAACAACTGGCAGAGTTGGCTGAGGGCGTCGACCCAGAAAGTGCCGATTACAAGGCCTGGTTGAAATGCCTTCCCATTAAGCAAATGGTCGAGTTCGGCTGGATAGACGGAGCCGTGGACAAGAGGACCAATTTGCGTAAGTGTCTAGAGTTCTTTGGCGTGCCGAATCTGGATGCCTGGAACCGTACTTACGGGGAGACCAGAGATGCAGCTGCATTCCGGACCACGGATGCACACGTCGAAAGTGTGCCAGCGACTGCTGCGTGGTTGAGACGAGGCGAGGTCCTGGCTGACCGGATTGACTGCAGCGAATGGAACCCCGCTCTTTTCGGAAATCAGCTGTCGAAGGTCCGGGAACTCACGTTACTTCCGAACCCTGTCGACTTTCTTCCCCGACTTCAGCATCTTTGCGCTGAAGCCGGCGTGGCGGTCGTTATTGTAAAAGCCCCGCCGGGATGCCGAGCTAGCGGGGCAACGTTCTTTTCGACGCCGACCAAAGCGGTGTTGCTGTTGTCTTTCCGTTACCTGAGCGATGACCAGTTCTGGTTCTCGTTTTTTCACGAGGCGGGCCACCTCGTATTGCACTATGACACGGAGTCGTTGATTCTGGAGACGACTACGGACGGACCCAAATCGCCAATGGAGGAAGAGGCGAACCAGTTCGCGGCTGAGCACCTAATACCGCAGGTATTCCAGCAGCGTATGCCTGAGGCAGCGAAGAGCAAGTTCGGCATTGCGCGACTGGCCCGCGACGCTGGCGTGTCCATGGGGATCGTCGTGGGACAAATGCAACATCGCGGCTTGTTGAAGCGCGAGCACTTCAACAAGCTGAAGACCCGTTATACGTGGGGCTGAGAATCAGCCCCGAAAAGCGACGAACTTTTCGGGGCTCTTCTGCCAGTTGCAGAGCGAATCCTCGATAACCTGCATTCCGACCTTCAATACGCCATCTAGGTCGATTGCGAGTTCGTCGAGCTTTTTGCGGGCATCTCTCCCATGTCCCGGTACCCCAAACAGTAGCTGCGCTCCCGTCGCTGGCCCAGTTGCCTCTGTCATGTATGCCGACGGAGGTTCAATATTGACGAGGCCCACTTTGCCGACCATCGTCAGATAGTCGAATTTTCCCAGGCGCCCAAACCGACGAACGGCGCTCATGGACTTGTAGAGGTAAGCGAAAAGCTCCTTAGGGTCATCGCCAGCTTCCGCCTTCGCCGACTCAATCAGGGCGACATGGGAGTGTTCTGGGCCAACCCAATCAGCATAGCTTTTCAGGACGATGTCGAGATTCCTGATACTTTCGTATTGGCGGTGGTTCCCAAAACGGAAACCGGACTTCACCTTCTCGATTTCCGACAAGCGGTCGTGCAGCCAGAGAGTAAAGGCGTTTTCTTCGCTGTTGTATTGTTCCCACGTCCAGACGAACTGGTCCTTGAACGCCCCATACACCATTCGCAGTAGACCGTACCCCGTGTTCAGGTTGCGGCCGCAGACGACGAATAGGAAGACTATCCAGAATGCTTCATCAAAATTCCCCCTATCCATGTGCCATACGGTTGCCCGGATAGGGTCGAACATATCGTCCTTCGGGTCGGTTCTGCGCTCGGATATTTTGTCTTTATTGTCGCGAATCCGTTTCACGAACTGTACCCGATGGACGCTCTCTAGCATCTGTTCAACCAGCGTGGCTAACGCTGCTGGATTCGCAATCCCTGGTAGTGGCTGCCCGTTCACCCGATAGTTACGTAGCTGTTCTTCAAGGCGCGTTGCAAGTTCGCGGTCGTATTTGGCCATTGTATTTTGACTGATGCTGGAGATGTTCGGCGTATCTGGCAAACTCAGTTTGCTTCTTCCTGGCTGGCACTGGGCGGCGGCGGCATATCGAGTTCGCCGGGCGCGAATAGTGGTTGCTCCACGGGGATAACCGGGAAGGGCTGGCGACGCTCCCGTTTCTCGATATAGATTTCGTACGCGTCGGAGTGCATCTGTTTCTTGATGCGTCTGATTTGCTCCCGATGGGCCTTGGTAGGAGCCACCGAATAGCTATAGACCTGAAGCAGTCTGGCAAGGTCGGCCCAATAAGGATGCATTCGCGCGACACTTGTTCGCTTGCCCTGTCTGATACTGTTTTCGGCTTGAAGCAACATCTCGATGGACTCGTGCGGGTCACCGAGCGGCATCGCAGGCATCGGAACACGCGCCTGAACGCCCTCCTCCAGGTACTCGGCAGCTTTCTTGGCATCGCCCGCGTAGAGATGAAAGCTCCCGACCGTATGTCTGTACGTTCCGACCTCTACACCGAGCTTCCGTGCCATGATTTCTTGCAGCATGGTGAAAGCGAAGACGTCGTGCGGAAGGCCCTTGTACGCGTCGTTTGACCGCATCATAGCCAACATTTGCAACTGCCCTCTGCGCACGGTGAATTGCAGCGTACAGGTGCACGGCATGTCCTTGAGTGTCGACTCCAGGTCCGCTGCAAGGTCCTCGGCCTGGAAGAGCTGGATGACTGCGCGCCTTGAATCCGGCCACCGTTTAAGCGTCTGCACGACGTTGTCGAGCTGGTTAATACCATTTAGGCTCAGCAGACGAGGACCGTATGCTCCATAGATAGTTTTCTTATCATCCGAATATTTTCCATACCCAGGGATGTAATACTCAATGAAATCGAGATTGTTGGTGCCGGATAGATACCACAAGAATTCACCAATGCAACTAAAGAACGTACTTTTTAGTTCGGTTCTACTTAATCTGGCTCGAGGATTGGTTATTTGAAGTAGTCCGCCGAATATTTCTGTCGCTGGACCTTTTCGTGGATGTATTTCATATGCGCCTCTGCGACTAAGTAGGCGTTTGTAGACCTTGATTAGCAGGTCGTCTAAAGTTTCGGCGCTCAGATACATGGTTAGATTCTTATAGATCTGTGGCCAGTAATAACGTCACGTCCGTTTGTGCCTGATGCGATGTCAGTCAAACAACCTGAGTTGACTATTTTGACGTGCTGTTTGCGCCCGAAGCTCAAGTTTCAATTGGCGGCCGCGCATGACCAAAGTCCGCCTGTCTGCAGCCAGGGCGCCGCGACTCAGCGCTACGTCTCGAACCTCAACAGTGACATCGTAGTGGGGCAACGACGCCTGAGCCTGAAACCAACCGCGTCTCAGCCCGAGCGATATCGCAAACCTGTGAAGTTCATCTAGCGAATCAGCAACAAGATGGCACCACTGGCGACCTCGCCATGCAATGCGAGCGTTGTCTACGTAGACTGCCAATTTCGTCCCTCAGAGAATTTATACTTTTGTTCAGGCACAACGATGATACTTCAGAAGCTTCGGTAACGTGATTCACACTTCGGGCTCCTTGGCAGCGATAGCCGAAATCAGCTGAAGGTTCTTCTCATCCCCCCCAACGCCGTGATGAATGTGACGATGACAGGCAGGACACAAGGCAGCAACATATCGCGGATGATCAAGTCCACCATCTGATACGCGTGTGGTGTGATGGGGTTCAAGGTAGGCTGAACCGTCTTTTCGCTTGAACGGTGCCGGTTGCTGACATGATTCACAAATGCCTTCAGCCCGCAGTAGCACGTAGTCCTTTACTCGCTTGCTTCGTCGATAGAGATTCCGTAGTACCGACTTGCCGATTTCGTTGCCGGAATCGTGAATGGCCTCGATTGCGCGCTTTCGAGCCTCTTCCAAGCTGGTGGGCGTAGGATCATCCATCTCCTCTTCTTCGAGCAGTGTGCTGCTCTCCTCGTCGAGTAGCGCAACAGGGACAAGTTGGAAGACGATAATGTTTCGCTGCGTTCCCTCCCTGTCGGGGCCCCTACGGATCGTATGATCGGCGTATGCATGTTCGCCCAAGTATTCCTGTCCCTTCCCCTTCCCTAGCGACTTGAAAAGGTGCAGAGCGTGTCCATTGGCAGCATGCTTTCTGATGGCAAGGTTGCCGCGCTTGAATTCCATATCGCCGACTTGCCCTTCCCCTGTGTAAGAGAACACGCCGAGCTCGTCGCGGCCGTCGAAGTAGCCGTATTGCTCACCGCTTTCTCCGGTGAAGATGAAAATGGCAGGTACCTTGCTGGACGGCGCTATGCCGCTTTGGCGGCTGCCCCCAAATCGATCATGAATTTCTGTTTGTCGATGATAGACGTGTCCTAGTACGAACTTTGGAGGTTCAAGCCCCTCGATGGACATGTTTTCGTTAGGAAGCCGAACGATGCTGAACCCAAGGTCTATTAGGTGAGCGTTCGTTTGATCTCCGCCGCTAAAGCGTGAAACTGGAATGCCTGTCGCCATCGATAGGATTTGCTTAGGCGGATACAGCATCCCGCGATCGGAGATCGCATAAAGCTGCGACTTCTTGGCTTCCCAATCTCCCCACTTCTTAGTGCCGCGCAGTTCGCGATCGAACTTATCTAATGCTGACCTGATGGTCGCCTGAGTGACATGTGGAATGCGCAAGTTGCCCCCTGCGACTGCAGTGTCTACTCAGACACGCAATCGGAAAATTCTGATATTTTTGTCATTATGTAACGGGCAACGCAAGCAAGCAATCACTCGAAAGGGGGCTTCCTGAGCGTCGGCACATAGGCATCGCTAGCCGGTGCCAGGCCAATTCCGGAGGCCATGCGTGTCGATCCTGAATCGCGATTCGGGCGGGTGTGTCAAAACTAGTCGCGGATTGGCCTTCGTTAGTGACCGCTTCCGACCCGAGCACGGCCGCTTGCGTCACCTACCAAAGGAAGCCGGCAGTTGGAACGCGGTCCTGGTAAGCATTTGAAGCCCGTACTCGGGCTTTTCTGATGACAGACGGAAGCTCGTTTTGAGAGTTCGCTGCATTGTCCCTTGCGGACTGCCGTTCGAAACTGGCGGTGTCACCACACCAATGGTCGACCAGGTTTGACAGCCTGAATCCATGCAAGCCGGACGAGCCACGAGGCGGTATCCTCTCGTCTTTCGCCTATGCACGCCCTTACGGGCGGGCCGTGGCGGGGGAGCCCTCGGGCTCGCCGGCCCTTGCATCCGGTCTGTCAACCCTGCCTCGTGCTCGCCCACCCGATTGACAGCGGACGGCGGGCCTCTATCACCGATGCAAGGAGGTTCGCAATGCAACCCACCATCCCCTCTCCCCAAGAGGCCACCCTCGCCCAAAAACAAGCCCAACTAGCCGAAAACCTGGCCAAAGCCGACCGCGCCCAGTTCCGCCGCCGCGCAAAATCCACCCCGCCCCCACCCAGCAAAGCCGTCACCCTCGAGGACCACATCCTCGAAACCAGCGACGACCTCCTGCGCGTTAGCGCCGGTCTCCAGTCGGTCCTAACCTTGCTGGACCTGCAGGCCGGCGATATCCCCGATAGCATCGGCCTCCACGCCCTGCTTTCGCCGCTCAAGCGGCAGATCGACCAGAGCGCCGACCGCCTGCAGACGCTCGTCTGACGAGGGACAGGCCCGCGCAGTACCGGGCCTGAAAGCGAAACGGCGCGAGCCACCTGGCCTCGCGCCGTTCTGGTTCTGGCACTGTGAAGTGCCGCAAGCTGAAGCCTCAATACGCCCTCAAGATCCAGTCGCTGATCGCTGCAAGGGACTCACGCAACCGCATGCCCGCGCTTTGCTCCGCCCCTTATGGGCGGCTATTAGCAACTATCGACAGCCAGCATGCCGCGTGAACCCAACCTGCCCCGGCTTCCGGTTCGCCGCGAACCCATTCTCCGCCAGCGTTTCATCCGCACTGTCATAGAACGTGCCGATCTTGTAGATCTCGCGCGCTTCCTCCCCGTTGGCCACGTCGCGGCCGAACTCGCGCGACATGCGCACGAGCTGCTCGATCTGCTCCACGGTGCCCATCTTGCGGTCGCGGCGCTGGGTCCAGATGTTGTCCTCGATGCCGCAACGCACATGCAGGCCCATGGCGATGGCCATCATGTTCAGCGGCAGCACGTTGAGCATGGAGGTTTCCAGCGTCAGCACCGAGCCGTTGGGGCAGGCACGCACGAAGTTCGCCAGGTTGTAGAGGTTGGGCGCTTCAAAGCCGCCGCCAATGGCCACCCAGGTCAGGATCAGCGGCACATTGCAGGTGCCCTTGCGCATCATGCGCTCCACCGTTTCCATCTGGGCGATGGTGGCAAGCTGGAAGTGGGTCTGGATGCCATTGCTGCTGAGGCGGCGGATGTGTTCTTCCACCCATTCCGGCCCGGCGGGAATGGTCATTTCGCGATAGGCGCGGTAGTTCGCCGGCTCGGCCAGCGAGGTGCCGGCCACGTCGGCCGCGCACATCTGCTCGACCACGTTCATCTGGTTGGTGTTGATAGCGATCGTCACCTGGTCCGGCGTCGGCTTCAGTTCCGCCAGCATGTGGCGGGTATCGTCCGACAGCCACCTGGCGACGTCGCCTTCATTCTCGGGCGCAAACGAGATCGAGCCGCCCACCTGCAGGATCATGTCGGGCACGCGGGCGCGGATGCCGGCCAGCAGTTCATTGAACTTGGACAAGCGCTTGGAGCCCTTGCCATCGGCTTCACGCACATGCACGTGCAGCACGGTGGCGCCGGCGTTGTAGCAGTCCACGGCCTTCTGGATCTGTGCCTCCATCGTTACCGGAATGTCTTCCGGGAAGTCGGCTGGCATCCATTCCGGACCGAAAGGCGCGGCGGTAATGACCAGCTTCTGCTGGTTCTCGGGGAACAGCGAACCGTCGATGAAATCCATCTTTGTCTCCTGCGGATAAGTGGTTCAGGCCAGTGCGGTTTCGGGGGTGCGCGCGTTGAGGTCGCGCTCGCCGATGCCAAAGGGCTTGTCGCCGATGATGCCGGCGCGCTCCATCTTGCGATGGCAGGGCGCGTAGTCCATCACCGCGTAGTGCTGGGTGCTGCGGTTGTCCCAGATGGCCATGCTGTTGGGCTTCCAGCGCCAGCGAACCTGGTACTCGGGAATGAACGCCTGCGACACCAGGTAACGCAGCAGGTCAGCGCCGCCCGGGTTGTAGTCCTGGCCGTAACGCACGTGTGCCGCGGTGTGGAAGTTGGTGAAGTGCGTGGTGAAGGCGTTGACGAACAGGACCTTTTCACCGGTCTCGGGGTGGATGCGCACCACCGGGTGTTCCGGGTCCGGGTACTGCTCCTTCAGCGCCAGGCGCCGTTCGATCGGCATGGCGGCGCCAAAGCTTGCCTCGATGCTGTGGCGGGCACGCAGGCCGGCGATCTCCATCTTTACATGCGCGGGCAGGTTCTCGTAGGCGAGCACCATGTTCGCCCACATGGTGTCGGCCCCGACTGCCGGGCCTTCCAGGCAGCGCAGCACGCAACCCATGGGCGGCGCTTCACGCCACGTCGCATCGGTATGCCAGGCGTTCTCGTAGCGATCCATCGGCTGGTCCGGGCGCTTGTAGATCTGCACCAGGCCAGGGTATTGCGGATGGCTGCCGGCAACCGGGTGATCTTCCAGCTGGCCGAAGCGCTCGGCAAAGGCGACGTGCCCGGCGCGGGAAATGTCCTGGTCACGCAGGAACAGCACCTTGTGCTGCAGCAGCGCGGCGCGGATCTCGGCGAACAGGCCGTCGTCGTGGATGGCATCGTTCAGGTCCACGTCGACCAGTTCAGCGCCAATGCTGGCGGTCAGTTGTTCTACGCGCATTGTCAGGCCTCCGTGCGGGAAATGACGGAAGCCGGGCATGCCGCGCTTGTCGGATGCGTCGAGCATGTCGAACACGCGATGCCGTGCCCTGGCGGGCGATGGGAAATGCTGGTTTTGTTCACGCTTTGTCTCCTGCCTTATCAGTGGGGTAAATCAACGCGTCTGGCGTCGGATGAAAATTACTGTTCGCGGGCAGGGTGGGACTTTGCTTTACGTGCCAAACGGCTTGCGTTTGGTGCCAGGCCCGGAGTCAGGGCTGGTGCGATTTGATCGCCGTCAAATTTTTGGTGCGAGCAGCAGGCCCGCGCAACGCGGGCGTGAAAGCAAAACGGCGCTAGCCAATTGGTCTCGCGCCGTTCTGCTTTTGGCACGGAGAAGTGCCACAAGCTGATGCCTCAGTACTCCCTCAGGACCCAGCTACTGATCGCCGCGAAGTACTCACGCAGCCACGCATTGAAGCGAAGGTACAAAGGCGTCGCGGCTCCAACGCCAAAGGCCTCGCTGAACCCTGCCCTACGCGCAATTCCCATCGCCCGCCGCACGTGGAAATCGCTGGTCACCACCACAATCGCCTTCCCGGCATCGACGCCCTGTCCCTCCAGCAACCGCCGGCTGAACAACAGGTTCTCCTCGGTACTTGTACTTCGCCCCTCGCGAATCACCCTGTCCGACGCCACCCCACGCGATACGAGGTAGTCCGCCATGATGTCCGCCTCGACACACCGCAGCCCGAAGTCCTGTCCGCCACTCACAACCAACTTGGCCTCCGGCCATCGCTGCGCCTGCATCAACCCTTGATCCAGCCGCGCAATCAACGTCGGCGACGCCTCGCAGTTAGGCGTGCCTGATCCAAGGATGACGATCGCCTTCACCGAAGTCCCTGCCGGCACGGGGACGCCCATGCCGCTGCGGATGTCATAAAAGAACACCCCGACAGTCACCAGCCACGCAGCAAACGCCACCCAACCCGCACGCCACAGCAACTGTCGCCGTCGATCAGTCTTGCGCCACCGTGTCACGCCATCCCAGCACAACGCGAGCAACAGGAAGGCGATGCCAATACACCCCGGCAACGTGATGCCAAGGCTGAACAATCCCATTCCCATCAGCGCGACAGCATCGCCAAGCAGCACGGCTCCGGCCAGTGCCAGGCCGAGGCGTATCCAGCGCGTTCGGCGTTTCACCGCGGGGTTCTCCAGATAGTTGACTCCGATATTTTCCAACCGCATATGTCACCAGATAGCGCGACGGATCATTACACCGAGCCACTTCTTCATGAGCATGGCTAGCGCTGAACACCAGGCGGACACGACAACTTCAGGGCAATGTGGCGAGCAGCTTGATGAAATTGCGCTTCGCGCGATAGGTGGCACGGATCTCCTCCAGTTCTCTGGTGAACTCTGCGTGCTCGCCCAGCCTTGACCGCAGGCTTCCGATGGCGCGCACGATTTCAAATGCCTCGTCATAGCGCGCACTGCCCGAGCCGTTCCCGACGGCGACCGGCAGCAGCCGGTGATAGAGGGCAATCGCATCATGAGGATGCGTTCTGCCTCGGGCAACTGCCATCTGGGGCCACAGTTGCGTCGCCACCGGGCCACCGACAAAGGTGTCCCAGGCCACATCGTCCTTCTCTTCGGAAAGGAAAAGCTTGACCAGTTCGGTGCGCGTTGGCGTCTGCCAGGCATAGCGTTTGGATTTCTTGCTCGACTCCTCTTCCTTGACAAGCGCCCAAAGGAGCTTGATTGCACGCTCCCGGGTCTCATCATGCCGACCGATGGCCGTAGCGACCTTCATCAAGGCGGGAAACGTGCCGGCCGTCGGATGCATCTCGAAGCGGCGCCATGCGATCGTAGCGGCCTGGTCGAACTCGCCGCGACGCAGATACGCGTCGATGCAAAAGTCGAGCAGGCGCGCGTCGACATTCCCTTCCGATTCACGAAGGGCTCGCTCGGCCCACGCGAGACCCTCGTCCGGACGGCCATGATTCACGCAAAGTTCTGCAATCTGAAGAAAGCGATACGGACTCGACAGGTCCTTGGAGAGAATTCGGATAAGTGCATCGGTGTCGCCGTCAAGCTCCGCCAGGGTTCGCATTGTGCGCTCAAGATACAGTCGGCGCGACTCGAATGATTGGAGAGATTCATTGCCCGGAGCAAGCGGGGCGAGGGCTTCCCAGGCCTCGCTTACCAGTCCACGGTAGCGGCTTAACCCGCTCGTGCCCAGAGGCTCGGCGTAAGCGGGTAGGACATCGCTGAAAGTATCCCATTTGCCTTCCACCTGCAGGCGGAAGAGCCGCTCCGCAAGTTTCACAGGGTCGGGGCGGGTTTGCTGGCATGCGTCGAGGTGGACAGACGCCAGCTCCAGGATGCCGGGCATCACGCCTCCGCCGGAATCGTCAATCTGCTCAAGGCTCATTTCCGCGCCGGCAATTGCCAGCTCGGTGAGTTCGACCACTTGCGCAGCGTGCGGCCCAGTGAGCCTCTGGCGTAACGTCTCGGCCAGCGACATCAGGCTGTCGCCGTATTCGCCAGCCTCCGTCCAGTCCAGCGGCCGGGAGATGCGCGTGACCTGCCGCACGGCAGTTCTCATGCTCGGCAGATCGGACGCCTGCGCCGAGCGGGCGGCGAATAGCAACTTGTCGCGTAACGTCCGGTCAAGCTCGACGGCTTCCAGCAGCAGTTCCTGAAGCGCGCCTTTGTCCAGCGTCGCCACGTATTCGCGAATCACTTCCTCGTAGGTCTTTCGCTTCTTGCGCGGTTTCTCCCGGGTGGTCTCTTCGGCATGGAATACCTCTTCGCCAGTGTTTTCGAGCCAGGCGAGTGCAACGGCCACCGCGTGCTTGCAGAAAATACCTTGATCGCCTACCGGGCAGTCGCATGCATAGGCGAGTTCGCCATCGCCAGCGACGGCCAGCTCGACGCGGTAACGGTGCGTTCCGCGTACGCTGGCGCGAATGGCGCCTTCGTGTTCCTCAAGGCGAGACACGGCACCGTCATGGAAATAGGCCATGCCGCGCGCGAACGTCCCGGTGTCGGTCTGGGCCTGAACTGTCGGCGAGTGTAAGGATTTCAGAGAGCTTTGCAGGTGCGGACATGGAAGGTGGCGTCCCATTGAAGACATGCCGCGAACGGACGGCGGACCGTTACGATGATACCTGTCAGAACGCGCGGGCATGCCACAGCTCATGCCGAGGGTGGGCCAATAAGGGCTGTGGCAGGGATGCTCCCATTGAGAGATTCTCGGTGCTCCGTCGCTTAGCCCGGGATCGCGACCACGGCAGCCATACGGGTGGCGGCTAACCCGCGACGTCAGACGTCAATACCTGCACGCAATAACTGACCGGCCGGTACAGGCCGCGCGAGAAGGAAACCCTGCCCACGATCGCACCCAATTTCACGCAGGAAGCACAACTGGTCGGCGTTCTCGACACCTTCCGCCACCACCGTCAACCCAAGCGACCGCGCCATGGCAACAATCGCCCGCAGGATCGCGCTGTCACGCCGACGGCCGTCGATACCAGCAAGGAACGACCGGTCCACCTTCAGCGTATCAACCGGCAGCGCCTGCAAATAGGTAAACGACGAGTACCCCGTCCCAAAGTCATCAATAGCAAGACTCACCCCACGCCGCGCAAGCTCCGCCAGCAGCGCTTCCGTCATCCCATTGCCGGTCATGGCCATGCTCTCGACCAGTTCCAGCTGCAGCCTGCCCGGCGGCAAGCCGGTATCGCTCAGGATCGTGGTGAGGTCATGCAGGAACTGCTCGTGGCGGCATTGCCGCGCGGAGAGGTTGACGGCAATCCGGCCGAACGCGAAACCCTCTTCGATCCAGAGGCGCGCCTGCCTGCAGGCTTCGCGCAGTACCCACGCGCCGATCGGCATGATCAATGCCGAATCCTCGGCGGTGGTGATGAACTCGCCGGGTGACAGCAAGCCCCGCGTCGGATGCTGCCAGCGCAGCAGCGCTTCCAGGCTGACGACGGCCCCGCTGCGCAGGTCGAAGACCGGTTGATAGTGCAGGCGGAATTCGTTGGCCGCCAGGGCGTTGCGCAACTCGCTTTCAAGCGTGATCCGCTCCATCGAGGATGAGGTCATCTGCGTGGAGAAGAAGCGGAAACTGTTCTTGCCCTCCTCCTTGGCCGCGTACATGGCGCGATCGGCCTGCATCAGCAACTGTTTCTGGTCGGTGCCGTCGTCGGGGTAGATGCTGATGCCGATGCTCGGTGTCACGAACACGGCTTGGCCGTGGGTGTCGATCGGGTGCCCGACCGATTTCAGCAATGCCTGCGCAATCTGCGCGACGTGGCGGATGTCTTCGATGTCTTCGATGATGACGGTGAATTCGTCCCCGGCCAGGCGCGCCACCGTGTCGCTTTCGCGAACGGCTTCCTTGAGCCGCCGGGCGATGACCTTGAGGGCCTGGTCGCCCACGCCGTGCCCCATGGTGTCGTTGATCAGCTTGAAGCGGTCGAGGTCGATGAACATCACGGCCACCCGCCTGCAGGCACGCTCGGCGCGGGCAATGGCCTGCTTCAGGCGCTCGCTGAACAGGGTACGGTTCGGCAGGGCCGTGAGGGCATCGTGCATCGCCAGGTGGTTCAGGCGCTCTTCGTCCATCCGGCGCTTGGTGATGTCCGAAAAGATGGCGGCGTAATGCGTGCAGGTGCCATCGGGGCTGTAGATGCCTGAGATCGACAGGTACTCCAGGTAGAGTTCACCGTTCTTGCGGCGATTCCAGATCTCGCCCTGCCAGCTGCCCTGCTCGCGCAGCTGGCGCCACAGCGACTGATAGAACTCGGCGCCCTGTTTTCCTGAGTTCAGCATGCGCGGGGTCTTGCCGATAGCTTCGGCCTGGGAATAGCCGGTCAGTTGCGTAAAGGCCGGGTTCACCCGCTCGATGACGCCGTTCGGGTCTGTCACCATGACGCCGTCGAGCGTGGCCTCGAACACGCGGTCCGCCAGCTTCAGGTGGTAGGCGGATTGCAGCAGGGCTTCATCGCGCTCGCGCAGCGCCAGTTGAAGCTCATGCACATACTCGTATTCGATATGGCTCAGGATGTCGGCCAGGCTCAGCACACCCACCAGTTCGCCGTGGCCGTCGCGCTGGCCGTCAAATATGCCCACATGGCGGATGCGATTCTCGATCAGGGTCTGGCGCGCCGCGTAGAGGCTCTGCGATCGCCGCAGCGCGCGCAGGGGGCGCGTCGCATGTTCGGCCACCGTGCCGACAAGCGCATTGGCGGCCGCCAGCCGGACAATATCGCGTTCGGTCAGGATGCCGTACTCGTCTGCGGAGTAGCGAACGACGATGGCGCTCAGCCCGCCGGTGCGCATGGCGTGCATCGCGTCGGGCAGGCTGGTGTCGGACGCCACCACGACAGGCCGGGACAACTTGACGGAATCGATCGGCTTGGTGCGCAGGAAGAATTCGGCGCCGTGGCCCATGACGAGATCGGTCTGCGAGAGCATGCCGAGCGGGCGCCCGGCGTCGTCGACCACCAGGCAATGGCGGATGCCCTTGTTCTTGAAGTGGACGACGGCGTCGCCGAGGCGCGTGTGGCCGGACAAGGAATCCACAGGGTGGCTCATCAGCGCGCCGATCGGCCCGGACAGCGCCTCGGCCGCGTTGCCGAGCGCCAGCGCATCGCGTTCGGTCCAGATGCCGACTGCCTGGCCGTGATCCATCACGACAATGGAACGTGTGCCAAGAACGCAAGCATCAGCCAATCGATGTTCGCGATGCTTTACTGAAGATGAGGGCCGGCCCCTCGAAGTCGGCTTGCAGGAGCAGGCTTCAAACCGCCACAAGCTGCGTGGGTAAAGAGCCCTCGTGGTGAGCGTTGTTGGAAAAGTCGGGGGGAAACCCCGGCAGGTGAGAGTCAAAGAGACGAACGTGAGTGAACCGCTGATGACGTGTCGTAATCGTGATAATCGATGTCAAAACCGGAGGGGTTTCATGCTCCGGGACGAGTTTGGGCGATGCCTGCTGACGGCCCATTCGGCATCCGGCATAAAGGCGGCGTGACTTTGACTCAGGCTCTGTATCGGATCTGGAATCGGATGTCCTCCGGCAGCTACATGCCGCCGCCGGTGCTGCGGGTTGACATACCCAAAGCGGGAGGTGCGGGAACGAGGCCGTTGGGAATACCCACGATCTCCGATCGCATCGCTCAGACGGTGGTCAAGCGATATCTGGAGCCGCTCGTGGAACCGGTGTTTCACGGTGACTCATACGGGTATCGTCCCGGACGATCGGCGCATCAGGCGCTCAACGTCACCCGGCAGCGATGCTGGGAGTACGAATGGGTGCTTGACCTCGACATCAAGAATTTCTTCGGTAGTATCGATTGGGAACTCATGATGCGCGCGGTGCGCTGTCACACGGACTGCGCGTGGGTGCTGCTGTATATCGAGCGCTGGCTCAAGGCACCCGTGCAAATGCCTGACGGGGCCGTGGAGTATCCGGACAAGGGCACGCCGCAAGGCGGTGTCAGAGCTCCGGCAACAACATAGCAAACTCGCGGGTAAGATGTGGCCTTCGCATATCAAGGGAGTGCCTGGCGCCATGGTC
>NZ_JAGIQB010000088.1:0-11712 GCF_017815025.1 Cupriavidus phytohabitans | reverse complement strand
TCATCCTGTGAAATCAATGCGTGCTGAGCACGCCGTGGCCTTCGGCTACGGCAGGTTGTTCAGACCATCCTTAGGAGAGTCCCATGCTGGGTCAAATGCGTGGCCATGGCCGCCTGCGTCGCGGCGCGCCATCCGAAATGGGACGAGCGGCCGCTGCTCATCGTGGTCAGGAAGCCCGGCGCCGAGCTCGCGCGTGACGAGCTGCTCGCCTTCTACGAGGGCAAGATCGCCAAATGGTGGACGCCCGACGATGTGGTTTTCGTCGACGCGATTCCATTGGGCGCCACGGGCAAGATGCTCAAGCACCAGTTGCGCGAACGCTTCCAGGACCACCTGCTTGCACGAGCCTGAGACCGTGTCCACGCTAGAGAGGGGGACACTGGAGGGGGACACTGCGAATGCCGGTGCGCCGGCAGCGTTCGGGGGGTTGCACGGCGCAGGCAAACGGTATTCTGACTGTCGACTCGACCGGGCGCCCCGCTTCGAGTCCCAGATCGGCCAGCCGAAGCTCGCTGTCACGTGCGACAGTAGTCATTCGTCCAGGATGTGCCAGTGATGACCATCAGATAGGCCTGCCGGATGCAATCCATCCCGCATCCTACGATCGCGAAGGACAACCAATGCCACTGTGACGGCACCACTGAGCACAAGCGGCCAGTCTTGCGGGATGCCGAGCAGGAAGGCGGCACTGCCCCCGATCAGTGACCACAAGAAGGGCACGATGAGAAGCCAGCGCGGTACCGAAACGACAGTGAGCAGGAGCATTCCAAACGTGAAAAGGGTGACGGGACAGGGCGTGATACCAAACATAGGCATCGCGGGATAGGCATGGCCGGCCAAGGCGCCTATGAGCGGATAGAGGATAACGACGTAGACGAGGAGCGCCCAGCCGAGCCAGGCCGTCGGCCGCGAAGAACTGCCGAACGTGAGACGCCCGCGCAGCCCCGCATACCCGAGCAGGACCCCCTGAAGCACGAATGCGGCGCCGAACACGATCGCCGCCTTATTGATCGCCGAGAAATAGAGCCAGTGGTAGCCGATTCCCGTCCATATCCACATGGCGGCCAGAATCGTGCTGATGGTGCGGTCGGTGCCCCTTCCATGCCGGACAAGTGCGGCGATGGCAACACCCCCTAGAAGATAGGCCACAACCTGTGCCGGCCAGACGCCAAGATTGTAGTCCACGAAAACCCGTGCGAATTCATCTCGACTGAATGGCAACATGGCCCGACCTCTCGACAGCCCGCTGACCAAAGATTAGTCGGTGTCGCGGCAGAGTTGCTTGATCGGCCCTAATCCGGCATCCGTCTGGCTACATCGCACAGAATCCCGCAGGCTCACGCTGACGTAGATGATCCTAGAAGTCACCGCCAGCATTGTTTCCACTCCGCATGCGGTTCGCATGGATCGCCCGGCACGACAACTAGTCCGTTGTCCAACGCCTGCCTCCAGCCGATCCGTCCTTCCAGCAGGCCGCGCAGCACCTGTAGTTTTCGGCCCCGTGGCTATTCGTTGGTATGTGTCTCCCGTGCTTCACACGGATCCAAAGGCGGCACAACCGGATTTGGCAGTATCCGCGCAGCCGAGGCTCACATTCGAGCTTCGTTTCCCGGTGCGGGAATGCTTTGAAGCGCTATCCGGCCGGGGTGGCGCCAGTAACCGATGTGCGCTGGCGGCAAGAACCTGGCCGGGTGTCCAGCGCACACACGCTTCCCTGCATTGATGCGGAAGGGTCGCGAACAGGAACGGTGGCGCCGCGCGCCGCCGTTCTGCCACTTAGCCGACCGAGACGTCGATTCGACGCGGCTTGGCCTCTTCCCGTCGCGGGATGGTCACCTTCAGCACGCCGTCCTGCAGGTTGGCTTCGATGCGCGACGCATCGAGGTCAGGACTGAGCGTGAAGCTGCGCGCGAATCTCGGCTGCCGCACCTCGGCATGCTGCACGCGCAAGCCCGTAGGGGTAGGCACTACAGCCTCGCCTTCGATGCGCAGGCTGGAGTCATGGACATTGACTTCCAGGTTTTCACGCGGCACGCCTGGCAGGTCAGCCCAGAGGGTCACGCCGGCAGCGGTCTCGAAGATATCAACCGCAGGCACCAGCGTCATCGCTTGCGTGTCTTCGCGGCGCTTGACGACGGCGCCCTGATTACCTTGCTGGTTCTGGTCGCGCTGGACGACCGGGTTCGATGCGTTCATGGCTTCCTCCTGATCTCAGCTCACGGTAATGGCACGCGGGCGCGACGCTTCGCGCTTGCCCACGCTGATCGACAAGCAACCGTTGGCGTAGCGGGCCTGGACCTTGTCGGGGTCGGCGGACTGCGGCAGCTCGATTACGCGGCGGAAGCTTCCGCTGAAGCGCTCCTGGGCATAGGCCCGCGCCTCCGCGTCGCCCTCCGGGCGCACCGGCTTGCGTTCGCCGCTGATGGTCAGCAAGCCCTTGTCGACCGTGACCTCGAGCTGGTTCGCCGGCACGCCAGGGGCGAACACGACGATCTCGATCGAGTCTTCGGTGGTGCCGATATTTATCGGCGGGAATGCCCCTAGGCGCCCCGAGCGCAGGCTGGAAGGAAAGTCGCCGAACAGGTTCGCCATCTGCCGTTGCATCCGGTCGAATTCACTGAACAGATCGGTCCCGAAAAAGACATCGCTCATGGTTCTATCCTCCTTCGATACATCGGGTAGGCGCCAGCGCATGACTGGCCGCACGGCGCTTGCGCTGTCGTACCAACATCAAGATACAGCGCCCACGTTCGCGAGAGCGCCTGGCCGTTAACTAGTGGTGGGCCGCCAGGATTTCAAGGGGTCCTGCTTTTGGGTCGCCGACTGGTACGGTTGTGATTGCAGCATCACAGCTATAGCGGAACAGAGAACTGGCGCGTAGGCTGGCACGAGTCGGCCTCCGGGGCGACAGCTCGCCCAACGCGCAAGCATCAACATGGGTTCACTGTTCTCAACACTCGGTGCGCTCCCAGCGCATCCCTGCACCAAACACCGGATCTCCGACGCGCGGATAACGCACGTTCAGGCATGCAGCGGGTTCGGCTTCTCCGGATCGATCCCGTACTTGCGAATCGCTTCCGAGACGCGAGTGCCGGGGATGGTCCCCTCATCCGCCAGCGCCTTCAATGCCGCGATCGCGATCCAGTGGCGATCCACCTCGAAGAAGTGGCGCAACGCCGCACGGGTATCGGAGCGGCCGAAGCCGTCAGTGCCCAGCACGACGAATTTCTGCGGCACATAGGCGCGGATCTGGTCCGCCAGCGCACGGATATAGTCGGTCGCGACAATGACCGGCCCAGGCGCATCCTGCAGGAGCCGGGTCACGTGCGGAACGCGCGGCGGCGCCTCGGGATGCAGCAGGTTGTGCCGTTCGGCCGCACGGCCGTCGCGTGCCAGTTCCGTCAGGCCCGGCACGCCCCACACATCCGCCGCGACGCCCCAGTCCTGCTGCAGCAATGCGGCTGCGGCGATGACCTCATTGAAGATGGTGCCGGCGCCCATCAGTTGCACGCTCGGGACGGATTCGGAGGATTCCGCCTTGCTGAAGGCGTACATGCCCTTGAGGATATCCTGCGCGACGGTCGGGCCGGCCGGCATGGCCGGCTGCGCATAGGTCTCGTTCATGACGGTGATGTAGTAGTAGACGTCTTCCTGCTCCTGCACCATGCGGCGCAGGCCGTCCTGCACGATCACGGCCAGCTCGTATGCAAACGAGGGGTCATAGCTGATGCAATTCGGCACCGACGATGCCCACAGCAGCGAATGGCCATCCTCGTGCTGCAAGCCTTCGCCGTTGATGGTGGTCCGTCCGGAGATCCCGCCCAGCAGGAAGCCGCGCGCCCGCATATCGGCCGCTGCCCAGGCGAGATCGCCCACGCGCTGGAAGCCGAACATGGAGTAGAAAATATAGAACGGCACCATGGGCTCGCCATGCGTGGAGTACGACGTTGCGGCAGCGATCCAGTCGGCCATGCCCCCCGCTTCATTGATACCCTCCTGCAGGAACTGGCCGGTCGTCGATTCCTTGTAGGATGTCAGCGTCTCGGCATCCTGCGGGGTGTAGCGCTGGCCGTCCTGGTTCCAGATCCCGATCTGCCGGAACAGTCCTTCCATGCCAAACGTGCGGGACTCGTCCGGTACGATCGGCACGATGCGGCGGCCCAGTTCCTTGTCTCGCAGCAGCGTGCCCAGGATGCGGACGAAGGCCATCGTGGTCGACATGCCCCGCCCTTCGGGCGTCGCCCTGAGCAGCGCGTCGAATGCAGACAAGGCGGGCGCTGGCAGCGATGCGGCCTTCTGGCGCCGCGCGGGCAGGTAGCCGCCCAGCGCCTCGCGGCGTTCGCGCATGTAGGTGAGCTCCTTCGATCCCTCGGGCAAGCTGATATACGGGACGTCTTCGATATCCGCATCCGCAACGGGCAACGCATACTTGTCGCGCAAGGCCAGCAGGGCTTCCCGCTGCACCTTCTTCTGCTGGTGGTTGACGTTGGAGGCCTGGCCCTGGTCGCCCATGCCATAGCCCTTGATGGTCTTGGCCAGGATCACGGTCGGCACGTCGCTGCCGCGCGCGGCCTCGGCGAATGCGGCAAAGACCTTCGCCGGATCGTGGCCGCCGCGGTCCAGGCTCCAGAGGTCATCGTCGGTGTAGTCGGCCACCAGCGCCTTCAGCTCAGGCGTATTGAAGAAATGCTCGCGCAGGTATGCCCCTGACTTCGAACGGTAGGTCTGGTATTCGCCGTCGACGACCTCCATCATCCGCCGTGCCAGCGCCCCGCTCTTGTCGCGTGCGAACAGGTCATCCCAGCGGCCACCCCATAGCACCTTGATTACCCGCCAGCCGGCTCCCAGGAAGATGCTTTCCAGTTCCTGCACGATCTTGCCGTTGCCTCGCACCGGTCCGTCCAGGCGCTGAAGGTTGGCGTTGACGACGAACACAAGGTTGCCCAGGCGCTCCCTGGCCGCCATGCCGATCGCACCGAGGGACTCGGGCTCGTCCATTTCGCCGTCGCCAAGGAATACCCAGACCTTCCGGTCGTCGGTCTTCGCGATGCCGCGCGCCTGCAGGTACTTCATGAAACGGGTCTGGTAGATCGCCATCAACGGGCCAAGCCCCATCGAAACGGTGGGAAACTGCCAGAAATCGGGCATCAGCCACGGGTGGGGGTAGGAGGACAGCCCTTCCCCGCCGACTTCGCGCCGGTAGTTGTCGAGTTGCCTGGCATCCAGCCGACCGAGCAGGAACGCGCGCGCGTAGATGCCCGGCGCCACGTGGCCTTGCACGAAGACAAGGTCGCCGCCGTGATTCGCTGTGGGCGCGCGCCAGAAGTGGTTGAAGCCCACGTCATAGAGCGTGGCCGCGGAGGCAAACGAGGCGATATGCCCGCCGACATTCGAAGTCTTGCCGGCCCGCACCACCATCGCCATGGCATTCCACCGGGTATAGGCGCGAATGCGGCGCTCGATCTCGCGGTCGCCTGGCATGCGGGGTTGCTGGTCGACGGCAATGGTGTTGACGTAAGGCGTGCCGCCCGAGTGCGGCTGCAATTGCCCGCGCAGCCGCGCATGGGCAATCTGCCGCTCGATGAGATAGTGCGCACGTGCCGGCCCGACGTTGCCGAGGACGCCCTCCAGGGCTTCCAGCCATTCGGCTGTCTCCTGCGGGTCGTCGTCCCGGGGATCAATTGTCAAGGCGATTTCGTCAAGTTGCGTGGCCGTCATGCCTGGTCTCCGTCAAGGTATCTCGTGAGAATCAGTATAGGCAATAACTACGACTTGTCTAGTCGTAGTTACCACCTCAACCTACAACGATATGACGGGGGTCAGCCATCGCAAGCGCTTCGGCACGATCCGAGCTTTTCGGATGTTTGCTTCGGCGCAGTCCACGTTCTGGCTTGCACTTCGATTGACGATCGACTATGGTTACTACGACTATATTGGTCGTAGTTAAAGAACGGAGTTCATTATGAAAGCGATACACTGGATCAGCGCACTTGGCGCCACTGCAATCCTGTCCACCGGCGTGACCGCGTGGGCATCCGCTTCCGACCTGGCCTGGGCGACCGGCCGCCCCATGATCGCCGGCCAAGACCTGAGTGGCGTTTCAGCTACGCCAAGCCGCGCCGGCGAAACCGGCGCGGGGGATGAAGCCAGCAAGGCTTCGGGGCCGCCCAACAAATCTCTGCCTCGGCTCGCCTGAGGCTGTGCCTCCCGTGACGAAAACGCATTCCGGACTGGAAGTCGCGGACTGGCATCCACACACTACCCGCTTCACGCGCTTTACCAAGGAACGGACATGAAAGCCCAACGCCTTCTTTTGCCCTTTCTCGCCACCACCGTGATGGCATTCTCCAGCGCCGCAGCCGCACATGGGACCGGTGACACGGTCAAGGAGAACTTCTCCCGGGCCATCCCCAACATCCCCGGCAAGTCACTTGTCGCGCTGGAAGTGGATTACGCGCCGGGCGCCTCGTCCTTGCCTCACTACCACGCCAAGTCGGCATTCATTTACGCCTATGTCGTCTCGGGCAGCATCGCCAGCAAGGTCGGTGACGGACCGGAACGGGTTTACAAGGCGGGTGAGAGCTTCCACGAAGAGCCGGGCTCGCACCATCCCGTCAGCCGCAACGCGAGCAAGTCAAAGCCCGCCAAGCTGCTGGCCGTGTTTATCGTGGACAGCGGCGAAAAGGACCTGACCACTTACGAAAGGAGCGCGAAATGAGACTGGATTACACAAAAGCCGCACCGGGTGGCGTGAAGGCGTTCGGCGGTGTCTATGGCTACATCATGCAGTCCGGACTCGATGATGTCCTGGTGGAGCTGGTCTACCTGCGTGTCAGCCAGATCAACGGCTGCGCCTACTGCCTTGACATGCACACGCGAGACCTGGTGAAGAGGGGCGTGTCGGTCGGCAAGCTCGCGCTCGTGCAGGTCTGGCACGAAGCGGGCGCGCTCTTCAGTGACCGCGAAAAGGCGGCACTGGCGTGGGCCGAGACCGTGACCCGCGTTTCGGAGACACATGTCCCCGACGACGCCTTCCGCGCGGCCTCTGCCGTTTTCAGTGAAAAGGAACTCGCTGACCTGACCATGGCGATCAGCCTGATGAATGCATTCAACCGCCTCGCCATCAGCTTCCGCCGTGCGCCGCAAGTCGAAAACCAGGGCGACGCTTGACCGGGCCGTCGCTGGCCCTGCTTCGCCGGCCCCGACCTCGAGACGCCACGTTTACTACCATTCTTAAGCCATTGGCAAGCGCATCAGAACCGGTGACGAAGGCCCATCACCGCACCAACCTGATCCTTGCCAGGCTGTACATTGAGGACGGCCGACGTGCCGCTGCCGCTGTTGAAGCCGTTGACGCCTAGTGCCGAGTTATCCGTGTTTAGCGCGTACGAGACTGACGCGTAAAGGTCGGTGCGTTTGCTGAGCGAATAATCGCTGGTAAGCACGAACTGCCACGGGTCGGATCCGGTCTGCCGGAAGTCTTGGTAGTAAGCCGCGCCAGTCAGGGAGAACGCCGGCGTCACTTTGTAAGCCAGGCCCAGCCAGTAGAGGTTCGAGCCGGCATTAGCCGCCTGGGCGCCCGGCAGCATGGCACCATCATAGGCCTTCGCCAGGCGGTAGCCTGCATAGGCCTTGGCATCACCAACCGCATAGGTGCCGGCCACGGAAACGCGCCTCAGGACCGGTGCCTGGTTTGACGGCGTGCCGACGTGCGCATCGTCATAGGCCACGCCCAGCGCAAGGGAGCCGGAGTTATAGTTGACGAACGCGCCGAAATTACGTCCGAATACGTTGCTGCCAGCCACTTCGCTGCCATTAGCCTGGAATGAGTAGAAGGCCTGTCCAGTTAGCTTTCCGAACTTGCCGACATACTTGATGGCATTGTCGGCGCGCGCGCCAAACTCCGGCGCAATCGAGAGGATGCTGTAGCGGTCGGCAATCGCATTGGGATCATAGATATTGCCGAATTCGCGCATGCCGGTCTGCTGCCGCCCCAACAGCAGTGAACCGTATTGGCTATCGAGCCCTACATAGGCATTGCGGCCGAACAGACGCCCGCCCTGGCCCGAATTGCCGGTATCGATGTCGAAGCCGCTTTCCAGCAGAAAGACTGCCTTCAGGCCGCTGCCCAGATCCTCCGCGCCCCGCAGCCCCCAACGCGAGCCAGACTGGTTCCCGGAAACCAGCCGCACCAGACTGTCACCGTTGCGCCCTGCATTATTGTTGAATTCGATACCGGCGTCGGCGATACCGAACAGCGTCACGCCAGACTGGGCGTTGGCGCTTGCACAACACCCTATCATTGCGAAAAGCAAGGATATGTCAACGAGAGGTAGTCGTCGCATGCTGGTTCCCCCCTCCTTCTTCTTTGCTGGTTCCCCCCTCCTTCTTCTTGATTTTTGGCCAGCAATGCGCCCGTGGCAATCATCCAAACGGTGGGGTCCCCCAAAGGATGTCGAGATCCTTGCGCCATCGTTCCTGATTCCCGCTCTTGATCTCAGACAGCATTGGCACCGTTGTCAGCATGACGACCCGCGATCGCTGGCCGCGGTCGATTACCGGGGAACTGCCCGGCGAATCCCCTGGCGGGTAGCGGCCCGTGCATCGCATCCATTAAGGCAACAAGGGCGATCCATCGGATCGCCCTTGTTCACGATTGCCAGCGCGGTCAGGCCACTACCACATGCCGCGGAACTGCCCGGGAGATCCACATGCAGGCAAAGCCGGCACCAATAAGCTCCTGAAAAATCAGGGACGATCCGCCCGGCAACGTGCCAGCGCCGTGCGCAGCAGAGAAGCCGACGCAGCCAACAGCACGAGGTCCTTCAGCAGGAACTGGCCGATCGGCGCCGAGATCGCGGGGAACCCGCCAGCAGTCGGCTCTGCAACGCCAGGGGTGGTGACAAAGAACGTCAGTGTGATGGCGTATGTCGCGCATGACATGGCTGCACCAAGTACCGACACCCTGTGATGGAATGCACCGACGGTCAGTGTCACCGCGGTGGACAGTTCCAGCACGCCAATGACAGCGCTGGCGCCACGTACACCGAACGCGTCGATAAGCCAGGCCATGAAGGGGCTATTCTCGATGAACGGCGCAATACCCTGCGCTTCGTAGCCGGTAAACTTCATCCCGCCGAACCAAAGAAAGACGATAACCAGGGACCAGCGCAGCAACGCCTCGTGGTTGTTGATGGCTTCGCTGGTCCGCGTTGTGGTGACGGATGTGATGGGTTGCATATTTACTCCTCAACGGATAGGTGGTGTGGTGGAGGAGCACGCCCCGGTGGCGCAGACCTCCTTTCTGTCATTGCGACGGCGCGCATGCGCGCGCTCCGCCCGCCCGGATTGCGGCGGCCACGAGCGCAGCCTCCGCAAGTTGCGTATTGGTGGCGCCGGCATCTTGGGCGGCCTTGGTATGCAGGCCATGCACCAGGGGCACTGCGTTGTCAGCGCCACGGCCACCGCAATAATCTGTTTCTGCTGCACCGAAAGCGCGCCGTCTGCAAGAACTGCCTGGTCAAATGCGCGGAAGCTCTTCATCGCTTCAGGAGCTTTTTCGTCCAGCTTCCTCAGACGGGCAAGATCCTTCATTTAGAACATGGCAAACTCCATCAAGGGTGGGATTGGAGTACTTATGATAGAAATGGCAAGGTTCCACTTGGTCTTAGTTTGGTTTCAATTCGTCCAATGATGGCATCCTCCCCTTCTGCACACCGTGTGCTCGAGCATTTCCTTGCCACACTCGACATCGGTGTCACGCACATCACACGATGCGACATTCGCGATGGCTGGAGCGTGCGTTTCGAAGCGTGCGAGACGGCCAGCCTTCACTACTGCCTGGACGGCAGCGGAACGCTCGACGCAGGCAATGGCCGCCGCATCGCTTTGCAGCCGCACAGTTTCGTCCTGATGCCGCCGGGCGTTTCCTACCGGCTGGAATGCGCGTTCGAGTCGCCGACTATGTCGGTGGATCGGACAAGGCTTGGCTCATGGTCCGCGCGCGAAACGGCGCCGACGGTGAAGGTGGGCGAGGCGGCAGTGGGGGTTGAGTTGGCGTGTGGGGAGTTGCGCTTTGCGGCGAGTACGGCCGATCCCTTCAGGATGCTGCGGCATCCGATCGTGACGCGGTTCGACGGGCCAGCGGGGCTGAAGGACCAGTTCGTCATGCTGTTGGCGGAATCCGCACAGCCCGGCCTGGGATCGAGGGTGCTGATCGAGGCATTGCTCAAGCAATGCCTCGTCATGCTGCTGCGGCGCCAGATGGAAACCGATGACGCGGAGCTGTCGTGGACGGCGGCCGTTGCCGATCCCCGGCTGGTACTCGCGTTGGAGAAGCTCTTTGAACAACCCGAAGCACCACTATCCGTGCAGCGATTGGCCGATCTGGCTGGAATGAGCCGTTCAGCGTTCGCTTCGCACTTCGAACGGGCGTTCGGCCAGACGCCGATGGCCATGCTGCGAGCGGTTCGGCTGCACAAGGCCGCGGAACTGCTGGCGACTACAACCCTGCAGGTTTCCCAGGTGGCACACGCCGTTGGCTTCTCCAGTCGCAGCAATTTCTCGCAGGCGTTTCACAAACTGCATGGTGTGGACCCAAGCGGATTTCGGCAGCGAACGGCGTCTCGTCAACGTGTGGGTAGCGACTGATTTCCATCGCGGATTCAATCGATTGCCGCGTGCTGTGCAAGTACCGATCCTCGCTGCATGACTGCGCTCTGAGCAACCAAATCCGGCGATCCCCAAGCAATGTGCGCAGGAATGAGCGAGCGCGCGGACCTCACCCGCTCTTGCGTGAACCCGCGCGCGTGGGCACAGCCCTTTCGCCCCGCCGATTGGCCGCACGATCCGACAGCCACCTGACAACCTGCACACCGTAGCTGGCCGGCGTCTTGTCGTTAACGCGCTGAGAAAGGTCGGCCAGGGTATGCCGTTTCAGTTCCGCTCGCATAGCCTTCTCCGCAGCCTGCATGACAGCGTGAACCGAGCAAACGCCACGCGTCGCCCAGCCCGGCGCGTCATCATTGAAGACGGCACAGCGCCCGCGGATCTCGAGGCAGTCGAAGAGCGGCTTCTCGCCATCGATCGCGACCACGACATCGTGAACGGTAATGTGGTTGGCGGGCCGCGCGAGCCGGAATCCGCCCTTGATGCCCTCCGTGGCGACCACCAGCCCGGCCTTGGCCAGCTTGGTGAACAGCTTGGCCAGGAAGTCGTGGGGCACGCCCTGAAGCTCAGCCAGATCACGGACACTCGCTTCTTCCACGGCCGCCTGCGAATGTGTCAGGTACAGCAGGCAGTGGAGGCTGTATTCAACGCCTGTACTGATTTGGGACATGGAATACTAAGACTTTATATATCGTAGTTTCAATGCTATACAACTTCCGCGGGAATCGCAAGGACACGCACGTTTGCTGATGGGCGGTGACGGCAACCGGGCCGATAACCGGCTTCCGGTCGCCTGGCGCCGGGTGCCTGCCTGATGTGAGCGACAGGCCTCCTGATACACGCTCCAACACAACCGGCAGCAGGCACTGTCAGGATTGTTGCCGCTGACTCCATCCACCGCCGAGGCTGCGCACCAGCGACACCGTCGCCGCAGCACGCAAGCCTGCCACCGCATTGGCATCGCGCAGCGACTGCAGCACGGTGCGGTCGGCATCGATCACGGCCAGGTAGTCGACCGCGCCGGCATCGTAGCGGCTGCGCGAG
>NZ_JAGIQB010000087.1:0-11761 GCF_017815025.1 Cupriavidus phytohabitans | reverse complement strand
TCATGCAGCTTTCGTGATCCTCATTTAACGTCTCTGCCGCCCTTCCGTTGGCAGAGGTTTTTCAGACCATCCCTAAGGTTTATATGATCTTTTGGGCAGAAGCGCCAGTTAGGCGCTGGCGATGCCTGGCAACAGGGTGACGATGGGACCGGACAATTCCCTCCACCAGTTCCAGGAGGAATACGAGGCGCTGCTGATGGCATAGCTTCAAGTGGAGGAGGGCGTCACCATGTTGCGCACCCGTATTGCCATGAGCCTGACCATGAGCCTTGCCCTGAGCTTCGCCGCCGTGCTCGCGCTGCCAGGCTGCACCTACTACGGCTACCCGGCGCCGCCGGGGGCGCCGGCCAGCTTCGACCGCTCGTTCTACGCGGCCGCCGATGCCATGCGCGACCAGGGCCTGGTGATCACCACGCAGGAGCCCTCGTCCGGCACGCTGGTCGGCAGCAGGGACGGCGACACCGTCATGGCGAGCGTGCGCCAGCAGGGCGACGGCAGCGTGCGGGTGGAATTCAACGCGCCCAATCCGCGCGACCCGGGGCTGCTCGAGCGCGTGTCGCGCAGCTATGACCGCCGCATGGGACGCTGAAGGGCGCCGCGGGCTACTGCGGCAGAAAGAAGAAGGTGAGCGCGAGGGCGTAATAGACGACCAGCAGCTGGATGCCCTTGAACCAGTCGGCCTTGCCGTCGCTCTCCATTTGCGCCGTGACCAGCACCGACAGGATCACGATCAGGACCAGCGCGGGACGGAAGGCCAGGTCCATCGGCTCCGGTCCGAAGAAATGGCTCGCCAGCACCAGCAGCGGCGCGACGAACAGCGCCACCTGGACGCTTGATCCGACCGCAATGGAGAATGACAGGTCCATGCGATTCTTCAGCGCCGCGGTAATCGCCGAGGCGTGCTCGGCCGCATTGCCCAGGATCGCGACCAAGAAGGCGCCGACAAAGATGTCGCTGAGCCCATAGTCGCGCATCATCGGCTCGAGCGAATTCACCATGATCTCGCTCATCCACGCCGTCCCGACCGTGGCCGCCGCCAGTATCGCCAGCGCCCGTCCCGCGGGGGCCGGGGGCTTGTCCTCCGTGCCTGCGGGCACGGCCCCTTGCGCTTCGTGCGCACTGCGGAACAGCGCGGGATGCGTGACCAGCGAGTACACCAGGTACAGCCCGTAGACGACGAGCAGCGCGATCGAGATCCAGGCGCTGAGCCGGAGCAGCACCGCTGACTTGCCCTCCACGGCTTCGAAGCTGGCCGGAAGAATCAGCGCGATCGCCGACAGGATCAGCATGGTCGCCTGCGAACG
The DNA here is from genome assembly GCF_017815025.1 of Cupriavidus phytohabitans. NCBI lineage: Bacteria > Pseudomonadati > Pseudomonadota > Betaproteobacteria > Burkholderiales > Burkholderiaceae > Cupriavidus > Cupriavidus phytohabitans. Next base: position 10,457 of record NZ_JAGIQB010000087.1, on the reverse strand, counting down.
CGCGCCGCGCGGGTTGAAGCGCTGCTCGGGATAGCGCAGGCCGCCGGCGAGCATCGCCGCGCCGAACACCAGCAGCAGGTTGCCGACAATGGAACCGACGATGGACGCCTCCACCACCTCCTGGAGCCCGGCACGCAATGCCGCCAGCGCGATGATCAGTTCGGCCGCATTGCCGAAGGTCGCGTTGAGCAGTCCCCCGACGGCTTCGCCCAGGCGCTCCGCCAGTTGCTCGGTGGCATGGCCCATGCGGCCGGCCAGCGGCAGGATCGCCAGCGACGAGGCGACAAAGATCGGCAGATGCTGCGCTGGAGCGAGGTGTTCCAGGGCGATCGCGGCCGGAACAAAGATCAGAAGCCAGTTCATCCACATGATCGCTCCTCCGTCGGAAGACGCCAGGCCTTCCCAGGCTCGGTCTCTCAGGGTAGCCCAACCCACGCACTTTCCTCTGGGGCGACGTCCTCACTATATGCTTGAGAGCACAAAGCCGATTTTGCCGGTGGCTCCATTGCACCGGCCAACCTTCGCATTCCGAGGGAGCGTTTATGCGCAGCACTGGGCACTCGGTGGTGATGGGCGTGGGGATTCGGCGCGTGATCCGGAGGTGGCTCCACGGGCTTTGCCTTGCGGCTCTGATATGTCCTGGTCTGGTGCCGGGAATGGAATTCAAGATCTACCACCAGCCACAGCTTGATCTGAGAATGATCATCGGCGAAGGGCGAATCCAGGACGGTGACGCAGAGAAGTTCCTCTCGGTCGCCAGAATAGCTGACCGTGATCGCGAAGGACTCGTGACCCTCGTCTTGAATAGTTCAGGAGGCAACGTTGAGGCCGCGTTCCGGATCGTCGATGCGATGGACAAGATCCGCGTCTATACAACAGTTCCGGATAATGCCAGGTGTGCGTCCGCTTGCGCTTCCATACTGTTTGCTTCCGGGGAACGCCGCAGCGTCGTTGGTACGGGGCTGCTTGGCTTTCACAGTTGCTACCGGCGGGATGGGAGGACCTATACGGAGGACTCGCTCTGCAACGAGATCATCGCGGCAAACGCAATGCAACGGGGGGTAACCCATGCAGGCATCAACCGCTTCGTCAAGCAATATGGTGCGCAAGACATGGCGTGGGTCGGACGCAACGTCGCTTGCAAGTCTCTGCCGGGGTTGTGCAAGCCGGGGCTTCTGGAAACTCAAAGCGAGACAAGGACTGCGTTGATGCGAAGTTTTGATTGCAGCCAGTTCATTTCTATTCAAACCCAGCTGATTTGCGGCGATGCGGAATTGGCGCGCGCCGATAAGGTCCTGGCAGGAATTTATCAGCAGAAGATGAAAGCATCAGCCAACAGGGCGCGGCTACGCGCGGACCAACGGGCATGGCTTCGTAATTCTCGCAACCTGTGTGCCGACAAGGCTTGTCTGCTACGAAGCTATCGCCTGCGCATTGACGAACTTAAGCACATGCGGTCGTGACGCCGACTCGGGAAAATCGGGAAGGATGAGAACGCCGTCGGGCCGGCCAAACGGCATGGGCCGACCCTACGGGCTCAGGCTGTGAATCAGCTCGTTACAGGGCCGCTGCCGGCTCTGCAAGGGCATTGCGGCCCGCAGGAGCACTGCGGCCCGCAGGAGCAAGCGTTACGTTCGGCTGCCTTCTGGCAACCGCAGGTGCAGCTGGCGCCCGGGCAAGCGATGCACTTGCATTGCGATTGGGTGGTGGGATTCATGGCGATGCTCCTTTCTGTTGGAAACGAGTCGCCAGTTTGCCGTCCCGGATTGCGGGCAGCTTGAACGAAACGGCTAAGTTTCGGCTCGGACCCGCTGGACGCGGATTCCGACCGCCAGGACGCCGAACATGCGCTTGAAGGTGCGGGAGAAATGGGCGGAGTCGGCGAAGCCCCCGGCACAGGAAGCTTCGGTCAGGTTGTGCCCGGCAGCATATGAGGCGAGGGAGAGTTCAAGGCGCAGCCACAGCACGTAGGGCCGGAACCGGATGCCGGTTTCCTTCAGGAACAAATGGCGGAAACGTTCCGGGGAGAGATGGACGTTCTCGGCGATCTCGGTCATCGTAACCGTCTCGCCGATCCGTTCGCGCAGCACTTCAATAGCGCGCTCGATCCGATTGTCGAGCACTTTTGGCGGTGAAGCCTGGGCCAGGGTGAGCCTTGCAATCACGGCCCGGGCGCGGAGGATAAGGTCTTTGTCAGGGGCATCCGCGTGATAGGCGGCCGCGAGTGCCGCTGACTCGGCGGCGAAGGTATCTGGGGTCAGCGATGCGACTCCTGCACGGAAGCGTTCACGCAGCATCCTTCCTTCGTGTGATTCGGGTTCGGTGAAGATCAGCGCAATCAGCTCGCGGCGTGCCTCAAAGGCGTGAGGGTGATTTGCGGCAATGATCGCGGCTTGATAGGCCGCCCAGCCTTCCCCGGGACTCTGGATGCGCACCGGGCCACCGGAGAGCGCGAGCGTGACCTGAATTGCGTGATGCGCATGGAACCCGGTCTCCTCTTCCGCATGACCAATCCAGATGCTTCCGCCGCGCCAGAGCACGATCCGTCCGGTTCCGAAAAGCTTTGGACCGCTTCCGCGTCGTCCGTTGGTCATCGCTTCACCCTGCGCGCAGATCACTATGCCTGATTCGCTTTCATTGTGGACCTTCTGGATTTTGACTGGTCCTGACTCCCGACTCCCGACTCCGATCGGATAGTGATTCCTAAGTGGCTCTCATGTGTGCATCTTAGCCGTGCCCGCATCCAATGGCGCCGCCGTCAGCGCGCCTCTGCATAGCAGGCCAGGGTGGCGCTCAGCGCGCGCGCATTCCATACTAGAAATGGTGCCCGCCTCCGGACCACGGGTTCATGCCGAGCGCTCGTTCCGAGTGAAGCGTGAAGGGCGCAAAAAAAGGGCAAAGGGGCCAAAGCTAATATGAAAGCGCTAGGCGTGCTTTTCGGCATATCAATGGCGGCTGGGTTTGCTCCTCACGCCGGAGCCGTTGGATGCCAATATGATATGCAGTGCAAAGGGGAGCGCATCTGCGAGAACAGCCAGTGCGTTACTCCCGGCGCACAGGATCGGAACGTCGAGCAAGCCACCAGGCGCCCGGCCCCGATGGCCCCCACGGCCCCCGCGGCCCCAAAAAGCGTTCCAAGACTTGAGCAACCCGCCACGGCTTCGCCAGCAACGAGGAACGTTCCGGCGCCTGCGCCATCTCCCAAGGCTGCGCAAGTGACGAACAAATTTCCAGCCCCTCAGCAGCCCGCGCCGGCCGGGCGTTCCGCCATGGTTTCCCCGACAGTGGCTAATTCCCCGGCGCCTTCGACGGAATTTCGTTTCTGCTGCACCAAGGTCGGAAGATTTCCCATCGACCCGGAAGCGAGTGCGGAGGGCCCCCTCACGCAAGGCGATGCTTGTCATGGGATAACAAGCTATGGGACGCCGCTCCCCGGCACGCCCTGTCATTGAATTGAAATGGTCTTCGCCCTGCCCACGCGAACCGCATCGCGCCAGCACGCGATGGGATGAAAGGCCGTGCCTGAGCCGGGAAAGGAGCGTGTCATGCCTGCAGCACTTCGATCCTCGCTTTGCCAACTCTTCATCGCCTGCTGCCTTGGCATCGCGGCCTGCGGAGGGGGCGGGGAAGACGAAGGCAATGACGGCACCGGCTCGCTGACGATCTCGATCTTCGGCCTGCCGTCAGGAACGTCGGCGGCCATCACGGTATTGGGGCCCGGCGAGTTCCGCCAGACCGTTACCCAGCCGTCCACGCTGTCCAACCTGGTTGCTGGCAGCTATACCGTCGTTGCCGCCGACGTGCTGACGGGCAGCGCGCTCCTGAAACCGCAGCCGCCGTCGCAGACGGTGGGGGTGGCCGCGGGCGCACGTGCCGTGGTCACCGTGGCTTATGGTCCACCGGATGCGTAACGGTTGTCGCTGACTCAGGACACCGTCGGGCTCTCCGCACCATCCCGCACACATCCCGCACCAGCCCTATGCCGCCTTCACGGCCGCCGCGTCCCGCGTGCCGTCCGCCGCTTCGCGCTGCAGCGCGGAGGCACGCTGCACCAGCTTGCTGAGGCTGGGGTTCATCGGCTTGAGCTCCATGCGCTCGGCCGCCAGCGCGCAGGCCAGGTTGGCGTGCTCGCCGCGCAGCGCCGCCTCGATCAATGTCAGGTTGATCAGGTCGCGCTGGGCATGGCTGCCGCCGAAGCGGTGCGCGATCTGGCGTACCGGCATCAGCAGTTCGATGGTGCGATCGTAGTCGCGCCGCGAGAAGGCGATCAAAGCCTCGGTCACCGGCAGGCCGACATCGCGCGTCATCATCGCGTTGCAGCCGCCTCCGGCGGCCGCGGCGCGCATGCCGGCGAGCAGGGCGGCGAGCGCGTCATCGCGCCCGGCGCACAGGAAGGCCATCGCCGCATGCGTGTCGTTGAAGGCGTAGTACCCTTGCGCGCCGCGTGCCTGCCACGTGTCGGCCAGTTCGTCCCAGCGCGAGCCCACGTCGATGCCGCGCAAGTGCAGGCGCCACAGCATGGCGCAGCCATCGATCAGTTCCAGTGCGACCGAAGACTGGTTCTCGCGGATGTGCGCGTCGTAGATGTCCAGCACCTGCCTGGCGTGGCCAAGCTCCAGATGGAACAGCGCCAGGTGCCACCAGTTGTGCACGGCCATCATGTTGTCTTGCGACCAGTCGCCGGCACGCCCGCTCAGCCAGTCGATGCCTTCGTCCTGGCGGCCTTGCATTTCCATCACGTGGGCCACGGCGTGGATCGCCCAGGGATCGCGTGGGTTCAGTTCCAGCGCGAAGCGGCCGCGTTCCTCGGCCTGCTCGTACCGGTGCGTTTCCTCCAGGCCGAAGGCATGCATGCCAAGCACATAGCCGAAGCCCGGCACGCGGGTGTGCCAGTGGGGCAGCACCTGGGCGATGCGGTCGCGCAGCAAGGTGGACTGCCCGAGCAGGAAGTCCCCGATATGGGCAACCTGCAGCGCCAGGCTGTCGCGCGGGTAGTCGATCACGATGTCGCCATAGAGCTGGATCGAGCGTGTGAAGTGTCCATCCAGCCAGGCGCGCGCCGCGGCAATATGCCGGCGCTCCCGCTCGTTCGCGCCGGCGGACAGCGCTTCGCCTGCTTCGACGCTTTCGCGCAGCAGCGGCGCTACGGCGCCGTCGCCGGCGGTGATCATCATCCCGGCGCGCAGCGCATGCCCCATCACGAAGCCGGGGTCTTCCGCCAGGGCATGGTCGATCACCGTGAGCGGGTCGCCGTAGTAGCCGTGCAGCAGTTCCAGGGCCGCCTCGAAGCGCTCGATCGAGCTGACGTTGGTGCTTGAAACCGAAACACTCCGCGAATCAGTATGTGCCATGACGCAATCCTTCCAGTGTGATGGAGACAACGCTTGTCTCGACAAACAGCCCGTTAAAACAACCCGTTAAGACAGCCAGTCAATCCGCGCTGCGGTGATGCAGCGCGACCCGGGGTTGTCCTGATACTAGGCAAGGGCCGTGAAGGGGGCCGGCAGTCCGGCGTGAAAGAATCGTGAAAGTTGCCGTGGGCCGGAAAGTAACGGCTACATGCCTTCGCGGCTGCGGGCGCAGCGTAGTCCTTTGCCGTCGCCTATAAAGGATGGGCTTGCCAGTTTCCCTCCCATGACCCGCGCCCGTCTCGACCTGTTCGGCGGTTTCCAGCTCAGTTCCGCCGACGGCACGCCGATCCCGCTGACGGCGCGCAAGGCGCGCGCCGTGCTGGCGTACCTCGCACTGGCCCAGGGGCGTGCCCAGCCGCGCGACAAGCTGGCTGCGCTGTACTGGGCGGAGAGCAACGCCGAGCAGGCGCGCAGCAGCCTGCGCCAGGCGCTGAGCGCCTCACGCCGGGCGCTTGACGATGCGGGCACGCCGGGCCAGCACGTGCTGCTGGCGGAAGGCGACTGCGTGACGCTGGTCGGGATCACGGTCGACGTCTGCGAGTTCGAGCAGTGTGCCCGTGAAGCCACGCCGGCATCTCTGGCCCGCGCGGCGGACCTGTACCGTGGCGACTTGCTGGAGGGCTTCCATGCCGCTGCGCCGGCCTTCGACCACTGGCTGGCGATCGAGCGCGAGCGCCTGCGCGGCGTGGCGCTGGGCGCCCTGGCGAAGTTGCTGGCCCACCACGAACAGGCCGGCGCGACCGATCTTGCCATCGCCTGCGCCACGCGCCTGCTTGCGCTCGACCCGCTGCAGGAGGGCGTGCACCGGGTGCTGATCCGGCTGTACGAGCGGCAGGGCAGGCAGGCCCTGGCACTCAAGCAATACCGCCTGTGCCGTGCGGCGCTGCAACGCGAGCTCAGGGTGTCGCCGGAACCAGAGACCGAGGCGCTGTACCAGGCCATCCTGCGCGCGCGGCGCGAGCCGGCGACAGGCAGCCTGGGTGGCGACGACAGCGCCGGCGCCGGGCAAGCAGCGCCCGGACCGGACGCGGCCCCACCCACTGCCATGCTGGCAGCCGCCTTGACACCCGAGCCGCAGTTGCGCCACGCGGTGGTACTGGTGGCCAGCCTGGAGGAGGAGGGCGCCGGCGGTGCGCTGGAGCCTGAGCAGCTGCACCAGGCCCTGGCCTGCTGGCGCCAGCAGGCCAGGGCCCTGGCGGGCGCCTGTGGCGGCCACATTACCGATGAGATCGGCACCCGGCTGACCATCGTGTTTGGGGTGCCGGTGGCGCACGGCAACGACGCCGAGCGCGCGCTGCACACCGCCGGGGCGCTGCATGCGGCGTTGGCGCGGTTGGCCGGTACCGCCGGGTCGCGGCTGCAGGCCCGCGTCGGCCTGGCAAGCGGGCAGGTGCTGGCGGCCTGTGGCGACAGCGACCTGACGCTTACCGGCGGCCCGGTCGGCGTGGCCTTGCAAGCGATGCAGGCCGCCGAGGCCGGTGGCACGATGGTGTCCAACCGGGTCTACCAGGCGCTGCCCGGACGCCTGGAAGCCGATTGCGTGGTCCGCGCCGTGCTGCCCGGTGCAGCAGAGCCGATCCCGCTGTGGCGCGTGCGGCGTTTCCTTGGGGTGGAGCAGGCGCCGGCCGAGCATGCCTTCGTCGGCAGGCACGCGGAACTGGCGCAGTTGGCCGGCGTGGCCGACAGCTGCCTGCGCTCGGGCCATGGCCGCGTCGTATTGATCCGCGGCGAGGCCGGCATCGGCAAGAGCCGGCTGGCCGGACGCTTCGTCGCGCTGGCGCGCGAACGCGGACTGGAGGCACACCGGGTGCTGGTGCTCGACTTCGGCGCCGGCAGCGGCGGCGATCCCATGCGCATGCTCGCTCACAGCCTTGTGGGCGCCGCGCGGAGTCCCGGCGCGAAAGGCGGCAGCGCGGCTGCCATCGAAGCCACGCTCGCCGCCTGGCAACTTGCCGAGCAAGACGTGATGTTCGTGCGTGACATGCTGGAGCTGCCCCAGTCCTCCGACCATGCTGCCGCGCTGGCCGCGATGGACCCCGCCAGCAGGCAGCGCGGCGTGCAGCGGCTGATGGTGACGCTGGCCACCCGACGCAGCGCCGCGCGAGCGTTATTGATCGTGGTCGAAGACGTGCACTGGGCCGAGCGCACGGTGCTCGATTGCCTGGCGCAGCTGGCGGCGGCAACGCGCGGCCATGCGCTGGTTCTGGTGCTGACCGTGCGCCCCGAGCACGACCCGGTCGATGCCGCCTGGCGCGCGACCAGCCAGGGCGCGCCACTGACCACCATCGACCTCGGCCCGCTCGACGATGCCGAAGCGCACGAACTGGCCGCCTGCTACCGGCAGGTCGATCCGGCAGTCGCCGCTTCCTGCATCCGCCGCGCCGAAGGGAATCCGCTGTTCCTCGACCAGTTGCTGCGCGGCGCCGAGGCGGGCGCTGAAGCCGGCGCCGATGAACTGCCCGGGACGCTGCAGAGCATCGTGCTGGCGCGGCTGGACCGTTTTTCCACCGCCGACCGGCAGGCGCTGCAGGCCGCTGCGGTGCTGGGCCAGCGCTTCAGCTCCGCTGCGCTGCGGCACCTGATCCAGGATCCCGACTATGCGTGCGAGCGCCTGGTCATGGCTGCCATGACCAGGCCGGAAGGCGACGACTACCTGTTCATGCATGCGCTGATCCATGAGGCGGTATACGCGTCGCTGCTCAAGTCGCGCCGGCAGAACCTGCACCGGCGCGCGGCGGCCTGGTACGAGGGCAGGGACCCGGCATTGATGGCCGAGCACCTGGATGCCGCGGGTGACCCCGGCGCGCCCGAGGCCTATGCTGCCGCGGCACGGCACGAGGCGGCGCACTTCCGCGGCGAGCGCGCGCTGCGCCTGGTCGAGCGCGCGCAGCGGCTGGACAGCGATGTCGCCTGCCGGCATGCGCTTGCCTGCCTGCACGGCGAACTGGCGCTGGACCTCGGGCTGGCCGCGCAATCCCTGCAAGCGTTCCGGCAGGCCCAGCCGCTTGCGAGCGGGGCGGCGCAGCAGGCCCGGGCTTGGCAGGGCACGGCGGCGGCCTTGCGCCTGCTCGACCGCCATGACGAGGCCCTGTCGGCGCTGCGCGAAGCCGAGCAGGCCGCCGCCGAACTGGGCCAGTCCGAGCGCCTGGCCGAGATCGAATCGCTGCGCGGCAATCTTTATTTCCCGATGGGCGACATGGACCGGTGCCTGGCCGCCCACCAGCGCGCCCTCGGCCACGCGCGCGCGGCCGGATCGGTGCTGGGCGAGGCGCGTGCGCTTGGCGGCCTCGGCGATGCCTACTACCAGCAAGGCCGCATGATTACCGCCCATGCGCACTTTGTCCGCTGCGTCGGGCTGGCGCGGGCACACGGCTTTGTCCGCATCGAATGCGCCAACCTGCCGATGGTGGGCGCGGTGGAGCTGTTCCGCAACCAGCTCGATGCTGCGCGGGCCAGTTGCGAGGAAGGGCTGCGCCTGGCGCAGCGCATCGGCGATGCGCGCAGCGAGATGCTGGCCCACGACGTGATGACGTCGACCGCGCAGCTGGCCGGCGACTGGCGGCAAGCCGAAGCGCACGCGCGGCTGGCCCTGGCGCTGACGCGTCGGCTGGGCGCACGGCGCTTCGAGGCCGAGGTGCTGGCGCGGCTGGGCCTCGCCCTCGGCGCGCTCGGCCAGGTGCAGGAAGCCGAGGCACTGCTCGACGAGGCGCTGCAGCTGAGCCATGCCAGCGGGCTGCGCTACTCCGGACCCACCGTGCTGGGCTTCCTGGCACGCACCACACGCGATCCCGGCCGGCAACTTCACGCCTTGCGGCAGGCCGAGGCGATCCTGGCGCAAGGCTGCGTGAGCCATTGCCATGTCGACCTGCTGGAAGCCGCGATCGATGTTTCCGTGTCGTTGCGGCGCTGGCAGGAAGCGGATCGCTACCTTGCGGCGCTACAGGATTACATGCGGCCTGAGCCGTTTCCGTGGGGCGACTTCCTGATCCGCAGGGGCCGCGCCCTGATCAATGCCGGACAGGAAGGAGAGGGGGGCGGCACGCCGGCGCTTCAGGAAAACCTGCGCCAGCTCAGGGACGAAGCGCATGCGGCAGGCCTGCATGCGTCCCTGGGTGCCATCGATGCGGCACTGGAGCGGCTCGCGGCAGGGCGCTATTAGTCCGGCGGCCGGCAACATCACCGTTACAAAACCGGATTCTTGGCAGGTCGACCCATGGTTGAAATGCGCCATGCGCCTGAGTTTCTATCTCATACGAAAACTCGCGCCTAAACTTCTTATCAGGTTCGTCACCTAGAAAGAGGAGGCGACGGCAGGCATATGTCGCCGCCTGCGCGCCAGCGCCGCTGCGGTTCCCGATTGGCAATCTGGCGATTCGCGCAAACGCCGGCCTCGCCGGCTGAAATGATGGGAGAAAGCCATGGCCGAAACCCAACAACTAAGTGTCCTCGCCCTGAACCAGCTGATCGAGGCTGGCAAGGACAGCGAACTGGCCTGCACCAGCGGCGCCAATAATGTGCATGATACGCAACTTCGCGACATTCTCGCCAGCACCGCGGAATCCTGCCGCGGCTCGGTGCGGGAATTGCAATCGATGGTCAGCGCCATGGGCGGCAACCCGGCCGACCGCGGCAGCATGCAAGGCACGCTGTTCCGCGGCTGGATGGCGGTGCGCCACATGCTGCAGCCGAACAACGACGATGCGATCCTGGGTATGTGCGAGCACGAGGAAGAAGCCGCCAGGCGCGTGTATCGGTCGGCCATGATGAAGCCGCTGCCGCCGGAAGCCAGCGCCATGCTCCAGCGCCAGTATGACGACCTGATGCAACATCACGGCCGGATCCACGCCATGCGCGGCATGCAGATTCACTGAGATCCATTTGCCGGATGCAGTCTGGGCGCGCGGGCCGGATATGGAGCAGCAGGCCGGCCGTGCGTCCGCGGGTCGGTCAGTTATTTAACATAACATACATTATGCGAAAAAATCTTGTCCAGGCAAAGTTAAAATGTCCGGGCGCCAGCAAAGCTAAAATGTCCGGTGAGCCTTC
>NZ_JAGIQB010000086.1:0-12656 GCF_017815025.1 Cupriavidus phytohabitans | reverse complement strand
AAGTTCATGTCGCGGCGAAGACACTGCGAGGCTTACGAGCCGTCGACGACGGGGACAATTGTGTATAACCACATGAGTCGAAGTATGCTTCCTCAATGACGCCGCCTTTGGGTGTCACGTTGAACTTTCCCGCCGCAGGATTGATAAAGGCGACCAGGGGCGGCCGCATGATGTACCACGCCAGCACCGACTCGTAGACCTCGTTCCAGAACGAATGGCGGAACCGGCCCTGGATGCGCGAGTTTGTCATGTTGGCATGTAGCAGGTGGGGCAGCGAAAAGATGGCAATGCTCAGCGCCGGAGCGTTGATGACATGCGCGCCGAACAGCAGGTATGCCAAGGGCGCGGTGAGGAAAACCAGTCGGGGCAGCCCATAGAAGAAATGCAGCATCGCATTCAGGTAGCACAACCGTTGTGGCAACGAAAGGCCCGGCCCCAGCAGCGGGTTGTCAATGCGGCAGATCTGTGCCATGCCGCGCGCCCAGCGGATACGCTGCCCGACATGCCCCGACATGCCCCGACAGGCTCTCTGTCGCTAGTCCTGCCGCCTGTGGGATGGCGAGGTAGGCGGTTCGGTACCTCAGACGGTGGAGCTTGAGCGCGGTATGGGCGTCCTCTGTTACGGTCTCGACAGCGATCCCGCCCACTTCCATCAGGGGCGCCCGACGAATGATTGCGCAGGAGCCACAGAAGAAGGTGGCGTCCCAGAGGTCATTGCCGTCCTGTACCAGGCCGTAGAACAACTCGCCTTCGTTTGGCACGTCCTGAAATGTACGCAAATTCTTTTCAAACGGGTCAGGCGAAAAGAAATAGTGCGGTGTCTGCAGCATCGCGAGCTTGCTGTCTTTCAGAAACCAGCCCATGCAGACTTGCAAAAAGGAACGCGTCGGGATGTGGTCGCAGTCAAAGATGGCGACATATTCCCCACTGGTGTGCGTGAGTGCTGCGTTGAATTTCCAGCTTTCGCGTGGCGATTGTTGGCGCGCGTAACATGCTCGACACCCACCTTCTTACAAAAACGTTGGAACTCGTCGCGGCGGCCGTCATCAAGCACATGAATCTTGATCTTGTCGCGGGGCCAGTCGAGTGACATGGCAGCGAAAACAGTCGGCTTTACCACCGACAGCGGCTCGTTGTAAGTTGGGATGAAGATGTCTACAGTTGGCCAGGCCGCAAGGTCCCGAGGCATTAACATTGGCTTGCGCTGAAGTGGCCATGCGGTCTGGAAGTAGCTCAGCACCAAGACAAGGAAGGCGTAGACCTCTGCTGCCAAGAGACCAGCGCCGAACGCGAGACCAACCCAGGAATCGAAAAGGATCGTCTCTGTGAGTCGCCAGTACATATAGCGGCTGCTGGCGGCGAGCGACAGGATGACAAGCATCAGCGCGGCAAAGTGCCCTTTCTTACGAGATAGAGCCACCGCCATCAGATAGCACCCGAGCGCAAACGCAGCCTGTAGACTGAATTCCAGGGGTACCGTCACAACGGTCAGGAATAGCAAGAGGCCAAGGAGAAGACCCAAGCGTCGTGCAACGGCGCCTTCCCATAGCCGCGAGTGCGAGAACGCTTGGGCAAGGAGTTCGCCGCGGCTACTGAGAGAGCGGCGAACCTTCTTGGGCTTGGACGGCTTAGCGGACGTCATCCGACTATCCGCGCAAGCCATGCAACTGGCTGCGTAATCCGTTGGCACAGCGACAAATATCCAGCGCCGCCTGACTGTGCGGGCTTTGCCGGACAATGGTGCAATCGTGAGCCAGCGCCTCTGGGACTGCCCCATCTTCATGGACGGTCCCAAGGATGCGCTGCCCTCGCTGATCACGAAGGATTTGTACGACGTCCTTGCTGAGTTGACGCGCCATATCGACCTGATTGATGACAAGCATCTGCCCACGGTAGTCGCTTCGGTGCGTACAGTACGTGCGAATCAAGTCATCCATCAAGGGAAGTGTTACGTATGACGCCGCGTCCGCGAGGACCACCACCAGACAGATGTGCGCGCACGACAGCACCTGGGGCATATAGGGTGACGAGCGGGGGGGGGGCGACAATGACGATGTCGTTCTCTTCCAAGCCGAGCAAGCCAAGATGGCTCCGAAGCCAGTCCGGACGGCTCCTCAGGTGCTGCTCGAAGGCGGCAAGATCCATCTCACTCAGGCGACCGAAAGGCAATACAGCTGCATGCCCGCCATGCCAGACGCTTTCAAGCCAACGCTCACCGGAAAGCGTTGCGCGTGCGTGGCCGGCAATGCTGTCTATCGGCATGCCGAAATGCAAGCGAAGCACATTTTGAGGATCGAGGTCCACGGCCAACACACGCTCGCCCGCTTGCGCGAGGGCATCAGCGAGATTGGCCGACAGCGTGGTTTTGCCGACACCGCCCTTGGCGGAGACTACTGCGACGATTTTCAAAGTCGGACACTCAACTGTGCTTGAGACGGTCGAGGAAAGACCGGCGCGTAGCACTGCGATTCGCTTGCGTAGACGGCAAAGCCTTGCCCTCGAGGCGCGCAAAGATTTCGGCAAGCGGTTGCGAAGCAGCCCGCGCGGATGCAGCATGCTCGACCGGAGATTCTCTGGTCCGTTTGCCGCTGGGATTCCTCTTGGCTTCGCGGCTTCGAGTCATCTTGCGGAGACGCCGAGGAAGCCGACTGCATCTTGAGGCTGCGGCCTTCCTGCCTTTGCATTGCCTGCTGCAGGGCGGCTCGGCGCTCCTTTGGATCGAGCGCCGTGACGACTGAACGCGGCGTTGCAGCGACCGGTATCGTCTTCTGTACTGTTGTGACGGTATGCAGTGGCGATACCGACGCGTCTTGGTCCGGTTGCAATGCGGCTAGCAACGGCCAACGTTGCAGAGCCTCCTTGGCAGCATCTTCTTGCACAATTTCCCGATAGCTTCCCGGCTTGACCCCGAAGCGGTTGAAGAGTTTTCCAAGATCGTCGTACTGGCTCATTCCAGGTATCCAAGGCGTACAAGAATCTGCGAGAAGGAGCGCCGCGTCACGGTCCGAGCCGGAAATCCATACTTCCGGTGGCATCGAATTGCGATAGCGCTATGAGCTTCAGTGCATCCGGCGATCCAAAGGACCGAAACCAGTACTGATAGGCTCCCTGCAGGAAGTCCGCTTGCCATTGCCTTTCGCTGCTCTGTTCCATGGGGGATAGAGGCGCGCAGTGATGGCGTACAACAAGTGCATCCCCGGTGTCTTGGATACTGGTCCAACCCCAGTCGATGTCGAGCCAGAAATCGCACGCTCTAGCTCGCCTAATGTTTTGCAAGGCCCCGGAGAGAACTGAGCGGCAAAGCGGCAACCAACGTTGCTCATGAACTCTCGCGTGCCGTCATGGCCGAGTTCCGCGCAGAGTTCTCCAGACAGGACGTCGATAAAGTCCCGCCATTGCGTCGACGTATGGCGCTCAGCAAGGTATTGGAGAGTAGCGTTATCCATGCGCAAATCCTATGCCCATATCCTTACTCATGATTCCAGAACCAGGCTCGCCTTCCCATATCCAGCGAGACATCCGATCCTGCAGCCTGCGCTACCAACCGCTCATGAAAACGTTGGCATTCCGAACGGGCATCCGAATCGCCCGCCCGTTCCGTGGTGTTACGCAAGTCTTCCCATCGCTGGGGAGATACATCATTCCCGTTAATCGCACGCAACAGCATGGCAGCAAGGACGACCAAAGTAGTCGCAATGAGCGTTGTGACAGCTAGCTTGAGCACGGATGGCCGTGGCTGCGGGGGAGATGCTCTCATCTTATCTTCAGCTATGAAAGCGTCGCAGGGTTTTCGCTCAAAATGCACGTAGATCTTCGCATATTCCTCGGCGGTAAAGAAAGAGGGTGTAGGCGGACCACCAAATTCGCCTACACCCATTAAGACGGCACGGGGATGCCGGATGGCATTGTGTTGCAAGGCATCATTAGTGGTACCCCCCAAGAGTCGGGATGAGTAAATTTGTAACAATAATCGACTTGAGATAATTTCCCCATCCGAACAATGGAGCGAGTCCTTAGTCAATCCAGAAAATCCCCCCGTAAGGATGGTCCAACCTACGCAGGGAAAGGCTACTTCTGGATTTGCCCAATAATGGGCGATGGCAAGTCTGACCCACTTGTCATTGCCCTGTGGGTTTAGGTGATACATGAAGCCTACACCCTATTTTTTCGCGAAAAATCGAGATATGTAAATTTTGTTAATGCGGCCTTCATTGCTATCCCCCCCAATGGGGGAATAAAAAATTCGTAAAAATCGAGCCGTCTGTCTTGAAGTTCTCGCCTTGTGGACCATAAACTTCGCCCTCGGTGATGCACTGCAACAGCGCACCGCTGTCATGCAAGAGAAATCAGTCTCGCGAAGTTCAGATTCAAAAATAGTGCAATAAGGTGTAAGTGTCCGCCGCAGCACATCCCGTCTAGTCATTCAGCGGCCAATGAAAGACCTTCGGTATCAAGGGAATATTCGAGACGTGCTCAAGCTTCCAAGCAGGCTGACGTATGGCAGGGCGGCAATGTACCTGGGGATCGTTCCGTTGCTGGCTTCCTGTGCACTCGCACCCGGGATGCGCTTCGACCCGCAGCGCCCCCTCGACCCGGAAGATCCGGAGTCGGTGCCCAAAATCACGCAGATCACTCCGGCGCTGGTGCGTACGCTGAAGGCCGCCGCGCCACTGACGAACGCCGGGGTGGACGAGCTGTACGACGTTCCAAAGCCCTATACCGTCGGAGTCGGCGACATTCTGTCGATCGTCGTATGGGACCACCCAGAACTGGTGTTCCCGACGCAAACCTATTCGATTGGCACGGCTTATGAGATCCCGAACTACAGCGGCGCGGCCAACGTGCCAGGCTACGTTGTAAGTCCCGCTGGGACCATCCAGTTTCCTTATGCTGGCGTGCTCAAGGTTCTTGGCCGCACGCCAGACGAGATTCGTGGACAGCTGAGCACCCAGCTCAAGCCTGTCGTCAACATGCCACAGGTCACCGTTCGCGTGCTCGCCTTCCGCAGCAAGCGTGTCTACCTCGACGGCGAAGTCAAGACGCCTGGCCCTCAGAACATCGATGACGTCCCCATGACCTTGGTCGAAGCGCTCAACCGCGCCGGGGGTATCAACGTACTAACTGGCGACAATAGCCGAGTCCGCATTTCCCGCGACGGAAAGAACTACGTCGTCAATCTGCCGGCACTCCTGCAGCAAGGCATCGACCCCGCCAACATCCTGCTGCGCCACGGCGATATCGTGCGCGTGGAACAACGCGAGGACAGCAAGGTATTCGTGACCGGCGAAGTCGTGCGACCTGTCGCCGTCATGCCGCGAAACGGACGCCTGACGCTCAGCGAGGCAATCGGGGAAGCTGGCGGCGTCAACCCCCTTTCGGCCAACGCCAAAGAACTCTACGTTATCCGCAAGAGCAACGATGGCGATGCCGAGGTGTTCCACCTCGACGGAAAGTCCCCCGTCTCCTTCGCCTTGGCGGAATCGTTCGAGCTGAAGCCGAGGGACGTCGTCTACGTCGACGCTGCTGGCGTGGTCCGCTGGAGCCGCGTGATCAACCAGTTGTTGCCGAGCGGCAACTTCTTCACCTCCACAGCGAACGCGGTCAAATGATCAAAACCGTACTCGTGGTGTGCATTGGCAATATTTGCCGGAGCCCGATGGCGCAGGGACTCCTCCAGCAGGCATTGCCGGATGCGAACGTCATTTCCGCCGGACTTGGCGCGCTCACAGGCCAGCCCGCCGATGCGCACGCCATCGAGGTCATGCAGGACATTGGCGTGGATATAAACGGCCATCGAGCCCAGCAACTGAGCCGCTCCCTGACGACGTGTGCGGACCTCATTCTCGTGATGGACAACGCCCAAAGGCAAGACATCCAGCACTTGCATCCGGCCACCACCGGTCGGGTTTTCCGTATCGGTGAGCTTGCTGGGTTCGACGTACCTGATCCCTATCGCGAGGCTCGTCCCGCCTTCGAAAACGTGCTGCGGCTAATCCAACGCGGCGTGGAAGCTTGGGTGCCGCGCATCCAGGCGCTTCGATAACTGATTCGGCAATGCAGATGAAACAGACTCCCCCTCCAGTTGTTGTTGCGGCGCCTTCGAAGGACGAAATTGATCTCGTCCGGTACCTTGATGTGCTGATTGCCAGTCGGTGGCTGATTGTATCCATTGCAGGGGTGGTACTTGCGTTGGGGATTGCTTACGCGTTCTTAGCTCGGCCGGTTTATGAGGCCGATATTTTGGTGCAGGTTGAGGACAATCCGAACAGTGCCAATAGCTTATTGGGAGACGTTTCCAGCCTATTCGACGTCAAAGCCCAGGCCACGGCCGAGATGGAAATTATTCGCTCTCGAATGGTTGTAAGTAAAGCAGTCGATAACCTGCGTCTCTACATTACGGCAAAGCCGAAATACTTTCCTGTCATCGGCAATTGGATCGCAAATCGCGCTAAGGGATTAGCGGAACCAGGGCTGCTTGGTTTCGGTGGATTCGCGTGGGCCAAGGAGTCCATAAACGTCAACCTATTTGACGTGCCGGAATCCCTTGAGGGTGAAAAATTCATATTGACAGTGCTGACGGATGGACGTTACCGCTTGGATCAATCCAGTCTCGACGGTCCGCTGGAGGGACAGGTGGGTCAGCAACTGACCGCTGTCCAAAGTTCGGGTAGCCTCTCCCTACTTGTGAGTGATATCAAAGCGAAGCCGGGTATTGTCTTCAACATCGTAAGAAACTCTGAGCTTGCGACGATCGAGAGACTTCAGGATGACCTAAAAATAGCCGAGAAGGGAAAGCAGAGTGGCATCATCGGCGCCACTC
This sequence comes from Cupriavidus phytohabitans, assembly GCF_017815025.1. Taxonomy (NCBI): domain Bacteria; kingdom Pseudomonadati; phylum Pseudomonadota; class Betaproteobacteria; order Burkholderiales; family Burkholderiaceae; genus Cupriavidus; species Cupriavidus phytohabitans. The sequence continues at coordinate 5,836 of NZ_JAGIQB010000086.1, read as the reverse complement.
TCGCCGGCACCGACGCGTCCCTTACGGCGAGCATTCTGAACGAAATCGGTCAAGAATATGTAGCCCAGAATATCAGGCGAAAGGCGGCCGAAGCGGAGAAATCGCTGGCATTTCTGGGTGACATGTTGCCCCAGCTCAAGAGCGAGCTAGAGCGGGCTGAAATTAAATACAACGAGATGCGAAATAAGCGCAATACCTTCAATCTAAGCGAAGAAGGCAAAGCGTTCCTACAGGAAAGCGTGACCGCCGAGGCGAGCCTGTTCGAACTCAAACAGAAGCGCGCAGAGTTGAGCACGCGCTTTGCGGCATCCCATCCGGCTGTGCTGGCGGTCGAACAGCAAATCACTGCCTTGAGCGCAAAGGTGGGCAGCCTAGCAGGCCGGATGAAGAGTTTCCCAAGTGTGGAGCAGGACACACTTCGGTTGATGCGCGACGTGCAGGTCAATAACGACCTTTATGTTGGCCTATTGAACAATATGCAGCAGCTGAAGCTTGTGAAGGCTGGCAAGGTCGGCAATGTGCGCCTACTCGACAACGCTCGAGCTCCCGAGGAGCCCATCAAACCTAAGAAGGCACTGGTCATAGCGCTGGCAGCTATTCTAGGAGTACTCGCTGGGGTCGTAGCGGCTTTTGTGCGCAACGCGCTGTATGGGGGTATCACGGATTCACAGGACATCGAACAGCATACCGGCCTGAGCGTTTACGCCACCGTGCCGTTGTCGAATGCTCAGGCCCTCCTCAGTGAAGAAATCCGACAGCGCAAGCGCGGAACTTTCTTGCTCGGGGACCGCAATCCCAACGAGCCAGCGATCGAAAGTCTCCGCAGTCTCCGCACTGCTTTGCGATTCGCGATGCTCGACGCAGGCAATAACTGCGTGCTTATGACGGGCCCAACACCGGGCGTCGGTAAGTCATTTATTTCGGCCAACTTGGCTCTGGTAATGGCCTCGGGCGGCAAGCGCGTGCTGCTGATCGATGCCGATATGCGCAAGGGCCATTTGAACCAATATCTTGGCAAGGACCGGAACAATGGACTGTCGGATGTGTTGCTCGGCAAGGTGAGCGTTGGACAGGCAGTGCATCGCGAGGTACTTGAAAACCTGGACTTTCTGAGCACCGGCAGCTTGCCGCCGAATCCAGCCGAGTTGCTGCTCAACGAGCGCATGGTGAAGCTTCTTGATGAGGTGGCTCACCAATACGACCTTGTCCTGATCGATACGCCGCCAGTACTCGCGGTTTCCGATACCGCGATTCTCGCGGCCCGCTGCGGCGCGGTATTTCTAGTGACTCGTTTCGAGAAAACCACAATTGGCGAAGTTACAGAATCCGCAAAGCAACTGCGCCAAGCTCATGCGCACGTCAGCGGAGTAGTCTTCAATGGCTTGGATCCGAATGCATTCCGCTATGGGTATGGGTCGAAGTACGGACGATATAGATACGAATATTACGGATATTCTGCCAACGCCGCAGATGATAAGGCGTGATAGGCATGTATTTATCCTAGCTTGCGAACATGGTCAGTGACAAATGTAGTCATTAATAGATAATCTAAGGACGCGGTATGCTGCAGAGGTTACTAAATATAGCTTTGCGTGCGTGCACCCTCGGTAGCAAATTTCTCCTTTTTTTCTTCTTGGCCCGATATTTGTCGCCTGCAGAGGTCGGGCAATTTGGTCTTCTAGTGGGGGCTATTGGATATCTGTTGCTGCTAATAGGATTCGATTTTTATACGTTCAGTACAAGAGAGTTGTTGGGGCGACCGTTTGATCGATGGGCCGCGCTAATAAAAGACCAATTTGTGTTCTTTGCCCTGTGTTATCTAATCTTTCTGCCATTAAGCTACTTGGTCCTATGGGCTAATAATGTTCTCCCAAAGGCTTTGTGGGGATGGTTATTAGCACTGCTTGTGCTTGAGCATCTTGCTCAGGAGATGAATCGACTCCTGATATCAATGTCCAGGCCGTTATGGGCAGGGCTGACTCTCTTTTTTAGAGGTGGGATGTGGTCATTGCTTGCAATTGTATGGCTGCAGCTATTTTCAAATAGTCGTACGCTCTCGACTGTTCTGTTTGCCTGGAGCCTGGGGGTTTCTAGTTCATTGGTCATTGCCGCTCTGCCTTTTTTAAAGCTCAATTGGAGTTCCGTTAGGCTACCCGTAGATTGGCGGTGGTTGTGGAAGGGAACTATGGTGGCGGCACCTTTGTTAGTTGCTACGCTAGCGTTAAAGGTGCCTTTTGCCTTTGATCGCTTCCTGGTCAATTTCGTAGCGTCCCCTGACGTGGTGGGCGTATACGTCTTTTACGCGGGTATTACTAATGCAATTCTTGCATTGATAGACGCCGGTGTTATAGCGTTCACGCTGCCTGCACTAATACGGAGTGTTACGGACGGAGGGTTTGCGGAGCAGATGTCCCGGTTCTCAAAAGCCATATTCACGTCGACGATTTTGGTGGCGCTTCTCGCAACTCTAATTGTTAAGCCCGTATTATTGCTTATAGGCCGAGAAATATATGTGGAGCATATCTCCATATTTTATGTGTTGCTTGCAACGATCTCTATATTTTGCCTTGGATTAATTCCGCATTATGGACTTTACGCGCTCCGATGTGATCGTTGGTTAATTATTGGAAATATCTGTGGCGCCGTTATTTTCTTATCCATTGGCTACCCATTTTGTAGATGGCTTGGGGCATTGGGTGTTCCTTGTTCCATGTTTTTTGCTTTCGCCGTACTTGGAGTTTTGAAGGTGGTATTGTTTTGGCGCGCACGTATGTCGAATATCTACCAAACAGTAAAGGATGTTGAATATGTTTGATAATAAAGCAATTTTAATCACCGGTGGAACTGGTTCATTCGGGAAGCAATATGTGAAAACTTTGCTTTCCAAATATAAGCCTCAACGTCTTGTGATTTTTTCGCGAGATGAATTGAAGCAATTTGAAATGCAGCAGGAGTTTAACGACTCTTGCATGCGATATTTCATTGGCGATGTGCGGGACCAGGAGCGGCTCGTCCAAGCGACGCGAGGTATAGATTACATAATTCATGCTGCTGCGTTGAAGCAAGTGCCGGCTGCTGAATATAATCCAACTGAATGCATAAAAACCAACGTACATGGTGCTGAAAACGTCATTTACGCGGCATTGGAGAATGAGGTCGAGAAAGTTATCGCGCTTTCCACAGACAAAGCCGCGAATCCAATCAATCTATACGGTGCAACAAAACTCGCCTCCGATAAGTTGTTTGTAGCCGCGAACAATATGGCCGGCGGGCATCGCACTTCATTCTCTGTCGTCCGGTATGGGAATGTCGTCGGATCCAGAGGCTCGGTGGTGCCGTTCTTTCGCTCTCTACTCGAACGAGAGGTCGGATACTTGCCGATTACTCACACTGATATGACGCGGTTTTGGATTACTTTGCAGCAAGGTGTCGATTTCGTATTGAAGAATTTCAGGCGAATGAAAGGAGGGGAGATCTTTATTCCAAAGATTCCTTCTGTTTGGATTACTGACCTCGCAAAAGCAATGGCGCCAAATGTATCGCACAAATACATTGGAATTCGTCCAGGCGAAAAACTGCACGAAATCATGTGCCCCGCAGATGACTCTCACCTGACGCTTCAGTTCTCGGATCACTATGTTATCTGTCCAACTATTACGTTCAATCGGAAGGATAATGATTTTCGAAAGAATGCGTTAGGTGAACTCGGTACGCCGGTCGAGTTGGGATTTGAATACAATTCCGGAACAAATCCAGTCTTCTTGGACGTCGATGAGATTCTGGAGTTCAATAACCTTGCAGGTGTGTGATGATTCCCTATGGCCGGCAAGATCTGACTGAAGATGACATTGCAGCTGTTGTCGATGTGTTGCGCTCCGATTTTTTGACACAAGGGCCCGCCGTGCCCAGCTTCGAAAGGGCAGTGGCAAATTATGTCTCTGGAAAGCACGCAATTGCTGTCAACAGCGCAACAGCAGCATTACATATCGCATGCCTCGCGCTAGAACTTGGACCCGGAGACGAACTCTGGACTAGTCCGATCACGTTTGTTGCATCTGCGAATTGTGCACGCTACTGTGGCGCGAAAGTGGACTTCGTAGATATAGATCCAAAGACATATAATTTAGACGTTACTGCGCTGCGAGCCAAGCTTATTGCGGCGAGGATTCAAGGCCGACTTCCAAAAATCGTCGTTGCGGTTCACCTTTGTGGACAGTCCTGCGACATGGAGTCCATTTTGGCACTAAGCCAGGAATTCAGCTTTCGTGTCATTGAGGACGCTTCTCATGCAATTGGAGGCCGTTATCTCGGCAATCAAGTCGGCGGGTGCCAGTTTTCTGATGTGACGGTTTTCAGCTTTCATCCGGTGAAAATAATTACTACTGGGGAGGGTGGCATAGCTGTCACAAATTCTGCAGATCTAGCGAACCGAATGAGATTGTTACGAAGTCACGGTATAACTCGAGATCCGTCGGAAACGACTCATATTCCAGATGGTGCTTGGTATTACCAGCAGTTGATTTTAGGTTTCAACTACCGACTTACGGATATACAGGCTGCATTGGGGAGTAGCCAATTACTGCGCATAGATTCGTACATAAAGGCAAGGCGGAGACTTGCCGCGAGGTATGACAGTTTGTTGGCCGAACTTCCGATCGGGCTACCGTGGCAGTTGCCGGAGACGGAGTCGAGTTTCCATCTTTATATCGTCCGAATTGGGCAGTTGGCTGGTACCACCAGAGATGTCGTATTCGATTCGATGCGAAAGATGGGCATAGGAGTAAATGTTCATTATATTCCGTTGCATCTGCAGCCATACTATGCTGCTCTCGGATTCAAGCCTGGAGACTACCCGATAGCTGAGAAATACTACGAAGAGGCTATCAGTCTTCCCTTATTTGCTACCTTGTCGATCGAGCAACAGGATGCTGTGGTATTGGCACTTCAAAGCGCAATTCGATGATGAAAATAGGAATAATCCCGGCTCGTGGCGGTAGTAAGCGCATAGAAAGAAAGAACATCAGGGCTTTTCATGGAAAGCCAATGATTGCCTATTCAATTGAGGCAGCGCTTCAGGCGGGTTGCTTTGATCAAATTGTCGTATCAACGGACGACTCGGAGATCGCAATGATAGCGGAGCAGTTTGGTGCCTCAGTCCCGTTCGTAAGGCCAGCATATTTAGCTGATGATAGTACTCCGAGCACCGCGGTTCTTCGACATGCCATTGAGCAGTTTGTGAAGAATAGTGGGGATATCGACTATGTTTGCTGTATATATGCCACCGCACCGTTTCTAAGTCCAGAGGACATAATAAGGGGTTTTCAAACTCTGGTAGAAGCTGACGCCGACTACGCGTTGGGCGTTACAAGTTATCCATTCCCGATACAACGGGCCGTAAGGGTTACAAAAGACGGGCGTATGGATATGTTCCAGCCGGAGTACATGCTTACACGGTCCCAAGACTTGCCGGCTGCATATCATGACGCGGGACAATTTTGTTGGGGGCGTGCCAAAGCCTTTTTAGCGGAAAGGCCAGTGTTTGGCGAGCATACGGTGCCAGTCCTACTGCCGCGATATCGAGTTCAGGACATAGACACGGAGGAAGATTGGGCTAGGGCTGAGCTAATGTACGCCGCTAGGGACATGCTGATCAATGAGGTTTGCGCTTGATGTCGCACGGGCCAATGACCGCGGTTTTCGCAATGCGAGAGAGATAGGCCGATTCAAGCCGGTTTTTCTCGCATTTCACGCCTTTCCTGGTGCGCTTTGCGCGCTCAGGACGGACTGCTCCCCTGCAGCGCCAACAATTGCTTTTTGGCTAGCGCCAGATTCACCA
>NZ_JAGIQB010000085.1:0-12944 GCF_017815025.1 Cupriavidus phytohabitans | reverse complement strand
AGTTCTACTCCCTGGTGGCCTAACCGCAGCACCTTTCCGTCCCCCGCTCGCCCCTACCTCCTTATCGCGACGGAACCCTCGCGCAAGTACGTCGATGGTCTCACGCGCCGCCTTCGCGGAAACCACGACCTCATTGCGCTCGGAGGCAGACGCATTGAGTTGCTGTTGCAACCGCTCCTGCGAATTCTGTCGCGCCCGGAGTGCGATCACCGCCGCCGCGACGGCATTCCCGCTCTCGTCCGGTGCGGGGAGCGGCGGCTGCGTCCTCGGGGCAGCATTGCGGATGATCGCTAGATCTTCGTGCAGGCCCATCGCATCACGTGCATTCAACATGGATTGCTCCTTGCTTTTTCATCACTGTATCTCAGGTCCCCAGATCTCGCCAAACTTCCGGTGGGGCGACTAGGGAGCTGGGGCGATGCGCAGGACGTCGACACGCAACGCCGGGAGCCACGTATTGGCACCGGGCGCGCGCAACACCGTACCTTGAATGGTGACCCGCTGTCCGGTCAGGCCGCGCGCTTGCCCGACGGTGGTCCCCATGAGCTCCCAGTCGGCGTGATCGTCCGTCTGTAGTACCACCATCGGGAAGGGCTCATTGCCCTTGACGTGCAGGCTACCCGTCAGCGCCACGCGGGCGCCGGGAGCCGGCGCGGCCGCACAGCCGGCCACGCTGACCAAGGCCACGGCCGCCACCATGAGTTCTTTCACTTCGCGTCTCCATCCGAAGGGGGCAGCTTGGCCGCCCCCGGCTAGCTTACTGGATCACGACCGACAGAGTGGTCCCGGCCGGTAGCTTCACGCTTTCGCTGTAGACACCGCTGACGGCCTTACGCACCACCGGCAAGCTCGCGTAGGGTTGTAGTGTGGTAGGAACGGACTGCGTGAGCGTCCGATAAGGTGCTTGCGCCTGCGGATCGATCATGGGCAGCCGGAAGTCGCCTTCAGTTCGCGGCGGGAACCCATAGCCCATCGGGCTGGTAGCGGCCGGCATCAGGGCGCTGGCCGTTGCGGTAAAGCGGCACAACTGGTCCGTGAAGCCAGAGCTCGGGGCCACGGATTTGATGGCAGCGTCGAGCACGGCGACCGTATCGGTGCTGCTGCGATTCGCCAGCAAATTCTTGAAGAAGGTGAGGCCGAGTTGGCGATCGAGGAAGCCGCCAAACGAGCCCGACACGGCATAGCTGTCGCAACCGGCGCCAAATGGCGTCCAGTCCAGCAGGCTGCAGTTGTAGGAACCAGACTGGTAGGCAATATAGCGGGGGAAGCGAACGTCCCGGACATTGTTGAAGCTCGGATCGATGGCATCGCTGGCGAAGTCCTCCATCATCATGGCGGTCGCCTCTTCGAGCCACGTATCCAGCATGAAGGAAGCTCCCCCGACGACGCCGCGCCGATAGTAGTTCTGCATGTGCATGCCTTCGTGGGCCATGGCCATCAACATGGACTTCAAGCCGGTGGTGCCGCCTAGGTACAGGGTTTCCGAGTCAAGGTATAGGGAGACCGACTGATTGCTGTACGGATTGGTGGCATCCCGCAGGAGCGCGTTGCGCGCATAGAAGTAGCCGAGCAAACCAAATGGCGTGTTGTTGTTGTCGAAATTGAGGATGACGATATCGATCGGCTGCGCGGTGGGTGCAAGCAACTTGGAGTAATTGTGCGGACCCCACATCGGGCCGCCCACCGACTTCAGCATGTCGTAAATCTTCCCAGCGGGCACAAAGGCCGAAACCAGTGCATCGACGATCGCGGGACTGACTTTTGTCCCATCGTTTTCGCTGTTCTCCACCCAGAAGTTGATCGTCGTACCATCACTGGCTGTGGTCTGGCGCACCAACGTTGCGGGGCGGGCCGTGTTGTCCTCGTGATACCACGTTTTGGTCTCGTTCACGATCGACTGGCTGGGGACACGGAGCATCGAGAAGCGGGCGCCGCTACCCCGGGTGCCGGCGTGGGCAACCCAGCCATCATGGTTGAACTGCGAGATCCGTGCCTTGGCGTTGTCGGTCGCGCTCTGCAGTTGCAGCATGCTGGCAGCGAGATTTGGGTATTGATAGGACGCAGCGGTCAGGGAAATCATCGGCATGGGCTGCGCCGACGCGGTCTGATTGGTAAAGACGAGCGTGACGTCCTGTCCAGTCAGGCCGGCGATGCTGAGCGGCACCTCGACGGCCGCGTCCGAGGCGTTGGCGACTTGCCAGACCCCCACACCGTGGCCGGCATAGGTGTTGGCGTCGACCGTGCCACAACCGGTGCAGGCAGGCGTGAGCGGATTGTTCGTCGCCGTGGTAGTGCCCGTCGTGGTGGTGCCTGTCGTCGGTGTCGCGGTTACCGGGGTCCCGGTGCTGACGGATTGTGGCGTGCTATCGTCGCCGCCGCCGCCACAGGCGGCGAGCACGGTGGCGGTCAGCAACGTCATGGCCATGGTAAGGGGATGGGGCAGGGTGCGCGAGGTGCGCATGGAATCTCCTTGTGTTGGGACACATGCCAGCGGGCATGCAAAGTCGATGGGGAATGTCGGGGCTTCGGGAGCGATGGCGTGGCGGTTCCGTCGCGATAAGGAGGTAGGGGCGAGCGGGGGACGGAAAGGTGCTGCGGTTAGGCCACCAGGGAGTAGAACTGCTCGGCAGCGGACGGACTGCTCCGCTTGGCGGTAGCCATCTGCCCCTTGCGGATCATGCGCATGGTCTCGATGCCGCCCAGGATTCTCGATGCCGCCCAGGATGATGCGGGCGCAGCGAAAGGTCTGGAACCCCAGCATCGGCCTGACGCGGCGTTTGATGCCGCGGTGGTCCTGCTCGACGAGGTTGTTCAGATGGATCTTGATGGGCGTTTCCCGCTCGGCGTTGAGGGCCTGCAGGGCCGCCAGGTTGGCGCCGGCCTTATCCACGGCCCGGTAGAGATACTTCCACCGGCCTTTGACCAGGATGTAGGTTTCGTCCATGCGCCAGCTGTCAGCCACCGCTCGCTGATGCCGGCGAAACGCCTTCTCGAACAGCGGCAGCAGTTTGATCACCCAGCGATGCACGGTGGAATGGTCCACCGCGATGCCGCGTTCGGCCATCATTTCCTCCAGATCGCGCAGGCTCAATGAGTACGCCACGTATCAGCGCACGCACAGCAGGATCACGTCCAGCGGATAGTGCAGGCGCTTGAGCACCTTGGCAATCCCCACTGGCAGAGTCGTTCGCGGTGTCTTCGCTGGTTGAATCATTTTCTGGCCTTCAAGTTTCACGACCGCAAATTCTACTTCCGTACCGTTACTGCGACAGAACCCCTAGATACTATGAATGAAGGCAGGTCGGTAACACACGCGAAGCGATCCTAAAGTAAAGGTGCCACCCATTCACCTTGGAGTACGTCATGCAACCGACCCGCATCAGTAATTCTATGCCCGGAGAAGATGTATTGGCAGTGGCCTTGGAGCTATCGAGCGGCGCTTGGAAAATCGCCCTGCACGACGGCAAACGGGAGAAGCCTGCAATCCAGACTGTAGCTGAAAAGGTTCCGGCACACCGCTTGGACGAAGCGATGCAAGCGATCGAGAAGATCAAAACGAAATGGGGACTTGGCCCTGGCGTGCGCACTGTCGTATTGTACGAGGCTGGCCAGGACGGCTTCTGGATCGAGCGGGCGCTATCAAGGCTGGGATACGAAGTGGTGATCTGCGATGCGGCAAGCATCCCGGTGGAGCGGCACGCGCGGCGGGCCAAGACCGACCGCCTCGACGCGATCAAGCTGGTGTTGTGCCTGCGCGCCTGGCTGCGCGGCGAACATGACCGCATGCACGTGATTCGCGTACCGGCCGTTGAAACCGAAGCGCAGCGCCACCTGGTACGCGACCGGGGCGAACTTCAAAAGGAAGCGCTACAGCACCGTGACCGGATCCGCAAGCTGCTGCGAACAGTGGGTTGCTGGCAAGAGGTCGAAGGCGATATCGCAAAGCGGCTAGCAAAGGGAGAAATCTCCTGCTACGACGGCGCGGCAATCCCTGCGCACTTGCATGCGCGCCTGACCCGGGAGTGTCAGCGCCTAGCCTTAGTCCAGCAGCAGCTCGCTGCACTGGAAAAAGACTTGGTCAGGCAATTGCCGGAACCCGCACAAAAACGCATTGCCGACCTTCAACGGCTCAAGGCAGTCGGCCAGGTCGGCGCGACACGACTGGTGCTCGAGCTGTTCTGGCGCAGCTTTGACAACCGCCGGCAGGTGGGCGCCTGTGTTGGCTTGACGCCGCAGCCGTACGACAGCGGCCAGAGCCGGGTCGACCAAGGGATCAGTAAGCAGGGCAACCGGCGCGTGCGTTCTCTGCTTATTGAAATGGCGTGGCTCTGGTTACGCTATCAGCCCGGCAGCGCGATGACGCAGTGGTACCTGCAGCGCACCCAAGGAAATAGCCAGAACAAGCGGGGCAAGCGGATCGCCATCGTCGCCGTGGCGCGACGACTGGTCATCGCTCTGTGGCGCTATCTGACGCATGGAATCCTGCCCGAGGGAGCGCTTCTGAAAAACAGAAAGACCACAGGATTAAAACGTTCAGCCGGCGAGGTGGCAGAAATTTGAAGCAATGGCGGCAACTCGCATTAGCTATTGCTATCCTCGTATCGGAAGTCAGTTCGAAGTAGACAAGCCCGTGCAGCCTGCTGGTTGCAAACGCAACCGACACTACTAGATGGGGCTTGTCGCATCAAAGTCGCCTTAGCGCAACGCGCATACAGGATTGGGCTGGGCAATACCAGCGGATAGAAGTTGGTGGGACGTCGAAGTCTCACGTAAAGATGACCGGGAACTTTGAACTGGTGAACAAACGCGACAGACGCCCCAAGGCAACTTGAATCGCCCCGGGTATCGAGGAGGCTGTTTGGTTTAAGTTGATGCCGGCGCGGCAGCGGTGTAGCTGAGTTGCCGGTAGTAGTTTGCCTCAGCTTCAGCCGGCGGGATATAGCCGAGGTGTTCCATCAGGCGGTCGTTGTTGAACCAGGCCACCCATTCCAGGGTTGCAAGCTCTACGGCCTCACGGGATTTCCAGGGGCCGCGCTTGTGGATCAGTTCGGCCTTGTACAGGCCATTGATGGTCTCAGCCAGTGCGTTGTCGTAGGAGTCACCGCGGCTGCCGACCGACGGTTCAATGCCGGCTTCAGAAAGCCTCTCGGTATAGCGAATGCTGACGTATTGCGATCCCCTGTCAGAATGGTGAATGAGCGTCCCATCGTTGTCGGGCTGGCGCGCGTAAAGCGCCTGTTCCAAGGCGTCCAGAACGAAGTCCGTGGTCATCGAAGTGCTGACGCGCCAGCCAACAATACAGCGGGCGAACACGTCGATCACGAAGGCCACGTACAGCCAGCCCTGCCAGGTCGAAACATAGGTGAAATCACTCACCCACAGTTGGTTGGGCCGCGTGGCGTGGAACTGGCGCTTGACGCGATCCAGAGGGCACGGCACCGAGTCGTCCGCTACCGTGGTGCGCTTCTTCTTGCCACGGCGCACCCCCTCCAGGCCAAGGTGCTTCATCAGTCGTTCGACCGTGCAGCGCGCCACCGCCATGCCTTCACGGTTCATCTGTTTCCAGACTTTGTCCGCACCATAGACCTGCATATTGTCCTCCCAGACCCGTTTGATCGCAGGCCGCAAACGCTCATCGCGAATTGCACGGGCGCTGCGTCGCGACGGATCGCGAAGCCGTGCGGCATGGCGTCGGTAACACGACGGGGCAATCTGCAAGACTTTACAGATCGGCTCGACCCCGAAGGCATCTCGATGCTCATCGACGAAGGCCTTCAGGACTTGAGCCGGCGGTCGAGCTCCGCCTGGGCGAAAAAAGCGCTGGCCAGCTTCAGGATCTCGTTGGCTCGACGTAATTCCTTGACTTCACGCTCCAGCGCCTTGACGCGTTCTCGTTCTGACGTCGTTACGCCGTCGCGTTCACCGCTATCAATTTGGTCACGCTTGACCCATTTCAACAATGTATGGGCCGAGCACCCAATCTTTGGGGCAATGGCCTGGACCGCCGCCCATAGCGACGGATGCTCGCCGAGCTGTTCTCGCACCAGGCGAACAGCCCGCTCTTGGACTTCGGGGGAATGCTTGTTCTGCTTGTTCATGGCTCCATTCTCTCAAGACTTGGAGCCTCCTCAAAACCCGGGGCGATTCACTACGTTTACCCAGCTGTGCGCCGCGATCTAAATAATTCAACTACCGCTTCCCCGGCGGTAGTCCGAGGAATTCCGACGCCTCTTGCATAGCGCTCTCGGCCAGCTCACCGGCTTCCTCGCCTCCGCCGGGCGTCATCAGGCCGACCAGTGCTGCGTACAGCAAGTGGATCAGGTCCACGGCACGGTGATACTGTTCGTCGCTCATGTTTTTCTCTCTACGAAGCCATCGAACCGTGTCGTCAGCTCAGGTTTGCGCAACTTTCGCAATGCCTGGGATTCTAGTTGGCGGATGCGCTCGCGCGTCAGGCCGAACTGCGCGCCGATTTCATCCAGCGTATAGTCGGTCTGCAGCCCCACGCCAAAGCGCATGCGCAAGATCTTTGCCTCGCGCGAGGTTAGCCTTGCCAGGACGGCTTCCATTTCCTGCTGGAGTGCCGCTTGGGTCGCCGCGTCCACTGGCGATATCGTGTCCTCGTCAGCCAAGGTGTCTCCTAGTAGCGCATCCCCGCTTTCCCCCAATGGGGTCTCCAGCGAGATCGGCTGCTTGACGAGATTCAGGATGGATTTGATCTGTTTCTCGCTCATCGCCAAACGGGCAGCCAACATGGACGGCGTTGGCATGGCGCCGGTTTCCCGGAAGATCTCGCGCGAATGCCGGTTGATCTTGCCAATGGCCTCGACCAAATGCATCGGAATACGGATGGAGGGCGCCTTATCGGCGATGGCACGGATGACCGCCTGCCGGATCCACCAGGTCGCGTAGGTCGAGAACTTGTAACCGCGCCGATAATCGAATTTGTCCACCGCCCGCATGAGGCCGATATTTCCCTCTTGGATGAGATCCGGCAACGGCAAGCCACGATTCTGATATTTTTTGGCGATGGAGACCACCAGTCTGAGATTGGCCCCGATCATCTCAGACCGGGCTTGCAGGGCTTTCGTCTTCGCCTTCGCCACTCGTTTGGCGGTTTCCCGCAGATCCCCCAGCGGCATCGCGGCGCGAGTTTCCACGGCGCGCAACTCTTGCTGAAGCGCTCGCACTTCCGGCGCCCATCTGATCAGGTGAGCGCGAATGGCAGGGTTCTCCGCCGCGAGCGCATTCATCCAGTCCAGATTCGCGGCTTGATCTCTGAATCGCTCAAGAAACAATTCGCGCGTCATGCCGCATTGGTCGATCAGGATCTTGGCGACGCGGCGCTCCACCTGACGGACCTCCTCGATCAACGCGTCAAGGATCTGCGTGAGCTCCACAATAGCAGGCGGGCTAAAGCGAAATGCCGCGAGCTCAGATTGGAGGGTGGTCAGCACCCTGACATATTGGGTGGGGTCGGACTCGGACTCTGGGCAGCGAGCGACGCTGGCAAGCGCATCGGCCTGACACCGGATCGCTGCAAACCTCTCCAAGCCAATGCCCCGCAACCGGACGGATTCGCTATCAGCAGAAGTCGTCGGCCCCCGATCGCCATCGTCGAGTCCTGTGTCGTCATCCTCCGGCTCGGCATCGGTCTGCGCCTGCGCTTCTGGTAGCAGGCTACCGCCTGGCTCGGCTCGCGGCTCCACAATGTGGTCGACCAGATCCTCAAATGCCATCTCATCGCGGGCCACCCGGACGGCCATCGCCAGGAGTTCGGAAAGCACAACGGGGCAAGCCACCATCGCCGCCATCATTTCCGCCAGCGCGTCTTCGATCCGCCGGGCGATGGCCACCTCGTCCTCGCGCGTCAGAAGAGGGATTGCACCGATCTCTCGCAGGTACATTTGCGTGGGATCGGTCGTGCGAGTCAGTCGACCGTCGCTCTGCGTGATGGCCGCGGCGGCTTCCTCTGCGACATCCTCCTCATTTGCGGAGGGTGCCGCATCCTGAGTCAGCCATGCTGGAGCTTCCGTTGGCGCTCGGTCGACGACCTCGATGCCGAGATCGGCCAACATCGCCAGCGTCCGGTCGATGACAGCTGATGTTTCGTCGCAATCCGGAAGCTGATCGCTCAGCTCACCACGCGTGAGGAAACCGCGCTCTTTGCCAAGAGCGATTAGTGCAAGCAGGTTCGTACGTAAGTTCTCGCTCATCTCATGCGCGCTCGCCGCGCGATCCTGTGCCTCGCTCTCGCCAAAGGCTTCGCAAAGCGCTTCATTTCTGCCCCAGCGACAGCCGGACCGTGACTTCGCCGTGGCACTGGCCGATGGCTGGGCCTGATCGGGCCGTCGTTTCAGGTGCCTCCCCGCCCGGGCAGATGTTGCACGAGCCAGATCAATGCCGACACCGCGGCAATGGCCCAGAGCGTCACGATCACCAGCGCCGCAACGTGGCTGACCGGGCGATTGGCGGCCGCCGCGGCCGCTGCACGATGCTCGCGCATCACCTCAAGCGGAATCCATCGTATTGCCAGCAACAAGCCGAGCGGCACCACCACCACGTCATCCAGAAAGCCAAGTACGGGAATGAAATCGGGAATCAGGTCAATAGGCGACATGGCATAAGCGGCGACCAGCAAGGCCAGTGCTTTCGCATACCATGGCGTGCGGGGATCTTGCGCAGCCAGCCACACCGCGTGCACATCTTCTTTGACTGCGCGAGCCCAACGCCGGGAACGTGCGGTCAAATGAGGCAGAAGGTCCCGGCGCCACAAGTGCAGGCGCACATCGTCGAGCACCGGGACTGCCGCGAGGGCGAGCAGCAGGGTTGCCAGCGCAAGCGTGGCGCTGAACCCGACGTGCTTGAACCCCAAGGCGCCAACGATGCCACCGGCAAAGAACAATGCGACAAGCGTGATAAGTACCCGTAGTTTGTGCCGATTGGCGAGCACCGGTGGCTTGCTCGAATCGGCTCTGGACAGGTTGCAATAGAACAGCTTGCCCAGTTCTATCCCGATGTCAGTAACCATGCCGGTCACGTGCGTGGTGCGGATCTCGGCGTTCGACAGCTTGGTGACCATGGCATTTTGTAAGCCCATGATGAAACAGAGCACCATGACCGTTGCCGGCACGAACAACCATTCGTGGTGCTCGAGATTGCTTCCAAGCAGGCCAAAACACACCAACAGCGCGGCTTCCAGCATGAGCGGCAATGCGTATTCGCTATGCAGGTGCTCGCGCCGACCCCAGTTAATCAGCACCGCTGACCAGGCGGCGCCCGCCAGAAACGACAGCATCGCCCCCAGGCCATCCAACATCAGCCAGAAACTGCCAAGCGCCAGGTTGTCTGCCATGGCGGACACAATCCCCGACATGTGCGAGGTGTACTGCTGCACGGCCAGGAAGCCGCCCGCGTTGGTCGCTCCGGCCACAAAGGCCAGGTAGCAGGCCAGTTGCCGATTGCTGTCGGGACTGCGCACCTTCCCAGTCAGCTTACGCAAGTACAGGATGGGCATGGTTGCATTGGTGAGGAGGCCTGCACGGGGGGAAGGGCTTGTCAATACCGGACCTGCCGCCTTGCCAGCTTGGTCCAGGCGGCGCGATCCGATGCCAGGCGCTCGCCGCCTTTCAGGCGGCGAGCGCCTGCAGTCAGGTTCAGCGAATGCGCCGTTTCCAGGATGCGCGCCCGCGCCATCAGTGCTTCCAGAGCGGGCAGCTTGTGTGCCCCCTTCCAGGCGAACAGCGTGTAGTTTGCACTGTCTTCGGAAAGAGAAATCGACATTGATTTGCCGAACACGGCGCTGACTTCCTCCAGATAGAAGGGGATATCGGGATCGCTTTCGAGAAAATTCGCGACCAGCACACCAGTATCGGCCAGGCGTGCATGACAGGCGGCATAAAAGTCCGCCGTGCCAAGCTGTACCGGCATGCCGTCGGCCAGGAACCCGTCCACCAGGATGACGTCCGGTCGCGCATTCTGGTTCGCGACATATTCGGCGCCATCCGCGCAAACAATCTCGAGTCGTTCGTCGTCCGGCGGGATCTGGAACTGCTCGCGCAGGGCGATGACCGCCGGATTGATTTCAATTGCCACAATCTTGGTGTTGGGTAGATGCCGGTAGCAGTACTTGGCAAGTGAACCGCCACCCAGGCCGATCATCGAGATTCTGGCGGGAGTCGGATGCAATAGCAGGAATCCCATCATCGTGCGGGTGTAACCCAGCACGAGCTTGTCGGGATCCTTGCGCGACATGAAGCTTTGGGTGGCCAGCGCATCGAAATGCAGCGATAGGGCGTGCTGGGTTTCCAACACTTGGGGCGTACCGTCGCGGGTCGCCTCGGCAAGGAATTTCAGATAGGCCTGGAATGAGGTGCGGTCGGCGTGCATCTGTCCATTTCCATTAGAGAGACTTGGGGAGCGCCTCGCCCCTTAACAATGCCGCGATGGTAACGACGGCGGCGGCCTCGTCCACGCCGTCCGCCTGGATGCGTACATGCGTCCCCACCCGCGCGGACAAGCGCATGACCTCCATCACGTCCTTCGCATTTGCGATCCAGGGGCCACTTGTGAGCAGGGTCTGGCACTCAAACTGATTGGCCGTGAAAGCCAATCGCGCGGAATTCCGTCCCTGAAATCCGTTCTTGGCGGTCACCTCTATCGTCACTTCTACCACTGCGCCCTCATCAAAAAAAATAGTGAACCTCAAGGCTCATCTGTTCTGGAGCCGCGTATTGCACTGCCTGGCACGCGCGTCTCCTCATACCCGGACTTCCGGAGTCGCAGCGGGGCGCTCTCGGCGGGATGTGTAGCGGGTCTTGTAGTCATATATAATGATAATGCCATTATTACACAATGACACTCCAAAACGCATGGAATCCAAGACTGCCCGTCTGACCGTATTGATCGACCCGGTGAAGAAGAAGGCCTTTGAGGCGCTGTGCGCCGCCCAAGACCAGACGCCATCCCAGATTGTTCGCCAGATGATTCGCGACTATTTGGAGCAATATGAGGTGGACTACGCCACCAAGCCGAAGGTCGGCGCGGCTAGGTTGGCGGCGAACGAACGTGAGTGATAGTAGGAAAGAACCAGCCGGTGCCCAGGTATAGGGGTTCGCACGCATTGTCCGGTCCGCATGGCAACCAGGTGTGGTTCGCGGCACGCCCGTGAGCGACGGGCGTTAGGCAGTCGTGCCATATGGATAGCACCCGGTTCGCAAGGCACAGTCGAGCGGCCACTGTGGCAGTGCGGACGATGCTTTGCGTAGGCGCGCTCTCCTTAGTGCCAACCAGTGTCGAAGTTTGCGTGCTGAGCCCAGCCTGGCAATATGCCGGGCATCGCTCAACGCTCCCTCGCGAGCTACATCGCTAGCGCCGCGCGGGATCGGTCTGGCGCTGCCGCACGGCGCTCAGAATTCCGCGCAGGATCGCTATGGGCGGCGGTGGACAGCCCGGCACGGCTACGTCGACCGGGATCACGTTGGCGACACGGCCGCAGCTCGCATAGCTCTCCCCGAAGATCCCGCCGGTGCAGCCACAGTCGCCTACCGCCACTACCAGTTTCGGCTCTGGGGTCGCTGCGTAGGTGCGCCGCAGGGCCTCTTCCATATGACGCGAGACCGGTCCGGTTACCAGCAGCATGTCGGCGTGGCGCGGGCTGGCGACGAACTTGATGCCAAGACCTTCGATGTTGTAGTAAGGATTACCGAGCGCGTGGATCTCAAGCTCACAGCCATTACACGACCCTGCGTCGACCTGCCGGATTGTCAACGCCTGGCCGAGAATGTCGAGCAGTTCCCGGTGGATGTGCTGGATAGAGGGGGCCTCGTCTGCCGCGTTGGACGGCGCAGGCTCGGTGACAATGCCGGTGCGGGCAATCTGCTTGAGGATTTGCCACATCAGAGATCGTGCCCCGAGTAGCTGAGGTTGAAGGATTTGTTGATCAGCGGAAAGTCCGGCACGATGTTGCCGATGATGGCGTGTTCGAGCACCGGCCAGTTCTGCCACGACGGGTCGTGGCAATGGCAGCGGAGGATGCTGCCGTCATCGGCAAGTTCGAGCGCGACGAGGACTTCGCCACGCCAGCCCTCCACCCATCCCACTCCGATGGCGGCACCAGCGGGCGCTTGCGGCAAGATTCGCGTGGTGCCGTCCGGCAGGCCTGCACAGATGGCACGGATCAGCCGCAGCGACTCCAGCAGTTCATCGAATCGCACGGCCACGCGGGCGGCGACATCGCCGCCGCGGTGCGTGGCCATTTTCACGGCGAGGCTATCGTAGGGCAGCCAGGCATGGTCGCGGCGCAGGTCCGCCGCGTGGCCGCTGGCACGTCCGGCCAGCCCGGTCAGCCCAAGCTGTGCAGCAAGCTGTGGCGTGACGCGGCCCGCCCCAAGAAAGCGGTCCTGCAGGCCCGCATGCTCGTCGTACACCACGCGCAGCACGCGTACTTCCCGCTCGATGTTGTCGCACTGCTGACACAGGCGCTCAAGCATGGCTGGCATAAGGTCGCGCGCAACGCCGCCTGGTACCACAGCGTCCATCATCAGCCGGTGGCCGAAAGCCTCTCCGGCCAGCCGCTGCCAGTCTTCGCGCAAGCGCGAGAATTGCGCCAGGCCGAAGGCCAGCCCCGCATCATTGCCCAGGGCGCCCAGGTCACCCAGATGATTGGCAATCCGCTCACGCTCGAGCATCAGGGCGCGAAGCCAGTTTGCCCGCGGCGGAGGCGCGCAGCGCCAGGCTGACTCGAGCGCCATGCAATAGGCCCAGGCAAAAGCCACGGTGGAATCGCCCGAAACCCGGCCGGCCAGGTGGTAGCCCTCTAGCGGCGGCAGTTCGGTAAAACGCCGTTCAATGCCCTTGTGCGTGAGCTAAAGTCGAAACTGGTGTACAGGCGGGGAATTTGAGGCGCGGAGTAGAGGGCGGTGGAGCTTTCCGCTGAGAATCTG
>NZ_JAGIQB010000084.1:0-13417 GCF_017815025.1 Cupriavidus phytohabitans | reverse complement strand
CAGCGAACTATGGACGCCGCGCTCACCATTCAAGCACTGCGGGAAGAGTCATGACTTCTGTATAAGGAAATGGGCTATAGCGACGGCGAGGACATCGACACCGCGAGCCGCGAGATCCTTACCGAATACTCGATGACAAACGCTCATGAAACCTGAAATCGTCTCAGCGACCATCGACGGCTTCGTTACAACCGATATCCAGGAGAGGGGATATTTCTCCAATTGGAATGACGATTCGGTGGTGCGCACAAGACCCTATCGATACACCTGCGAATCAACCGACAAGGACGACCCCGCATCCGGCGACTGGTTCTTTCCTTCCGCCTTGACTTTCCTGTCGCACCCGCTATTAGCAGGGCTTCCGCAAGGACAAGTACAGGAAATTCTGGCCAGAAATCTGATCACATTTCTTGAATACACCACCCTGCTTGAGCATAGGATAGTCAATAAATCGGTCCAGTTTATTGCTCAGAACTGCCTGCCGGTCTCTATCCCGCACGGCATGCGCATGGATGCCTTACGGGTTTATACCGATGAAGGATATCATGCGATCATGTCAGCCGATGTGGCGAATCAGGTTTCCAGGATTTACGGAATAGCCCAAGAGAACCGGCAATTCAGCCGCATCGCGCGTCTTGAAGCCATGGCTGAGACCTTCCAGCTTCCAACACTTGGATGGTTCCTTATCGGCTTCGTTTCGGAGACTGCGATCACAACGGAGTTTACGAAGATGGGGCGCACGTCGCTCGTGCCAGGTGTCCACAACATGCTGATGGATCATCTGTCCGACGAGTGGAAACATAGCCGATATTTCACTGGCATGTTTTCGTATTTGTGGCCTCGTCTAACTGAATCAGAGCGGGACTTTTGCGCCACGCAACTGCCAAGCATTATTCATGAATGTTTTCGCCTGGACGGAAGTTTGCTTGAACGCGATTTTTGCGAGATGGGGATCGACAGCAACATAGCGCGAATAATCTCTGAAGAGCGAGGTAAGGAATCAGAACATCGGCTAAGAGCCCGAACTGGTGCCGTTGCGACATTGCATGCATTGAAAAGTTGCTCGTTCTTCAACGATCCTCGCTATGTCGCAACTTTCACCAGATACGGCCTTATCGATTGAGATGGATAACAGGAGTCAGCGATGTCCGGTACAGCCAAACCAAAAATGCATCTGCTCTTGCTACTCGGCATGCTCATCCTTCTTAGCGCGATACCACTGGATGTCATGCTACCGTCGTTCCCAGCTTTGGCGGATCATTTCGACACTGAAACAAGCGATATAGCATTGTCCATCAGCATTTTCGCGATAGGCTTTTCGGTTTTTCAACTTTTTGTCGGCCCACTATCCGACCGATTCGGCCGAAAAAGATTGCTTCTGACTGGCATATTCTTCGCCCTGCTGGGTGCAATCGGCTGCATTTTCGCCCCCAGCTACAGCGCCTTCCTCGCCTGTCGGATCATTCAATCACTCGGCTGCGCCTCCTTCGTCCTCGCCCAAGCCATCGTTCAAGACGCGTTCAAAGGAACCGACGGCGTGAGAGCCAGGATCCTCACAACGACATTGTCCGGATTGTTCATCGCCTGCTCCCCTCTACTAGGATCTGTATTGCAGTCTGCCTTCGGCTGGCAGGGGAGCTTTATCTTGTTCGCCGCCATCTCTCTGATCATACTTTTTCAGACCCATTTCAAGTTCGACGAAAGCTCCACAAGCACGCCAGGCGGCGTGGGGTTCTACGCCGGCGCCTACCTGAGAATTTTTCGAAACCGCGACTTTATTGGCCACTCTGCAATTGGCGCATTAGCATTTTCATGCCACCTCGCATTTATTATAATTTCGCCGGCAGTATTCCTGGTAGAGCTAAAAATGGACCACTATCGTTATTCGATGATATTGCTCCTTTACGGACTGGCCTATCTTCTTGGTGGATCACTAGCATCATACGCCGCGAAGAAAATCGGCACCCACCAACAGATCAGACTCGGACTGCTGCTGATGACAACGGCGGGACTCCTCATGATGGCGATGTTCCACTATCAATGCAGAACCTCAATGACGGTGCTGCTGCCAATGCTCGTCTGTACGGCAGGAACCGTGCTTATCCGTCCGGCCGCCGCCACGGAAGCCATGAATCTGTTCGACGAAATCGCGGGTACCGCCGCAGCCGCAGGCAGCACTATCAGGTTCGCGGCGGCGGGTGTCATCAGCGCCGCGATCAATGCGATCGGCAAGAATACAACGCTTAATCTGTGCTGGGCACTGATTTTTTGCAGCTTCGCCAGCATCCTTCTTTTTTCTTTTCTCCGCGCGCCTGGCCCAAGCAGAAGCTTCGATGCGAAACCATCTTGACGAGATGATCACACTTCGCGCACTTACCGAAGCGGAATTTGATAATTTCTCCAGGCGCTCAATTTCCGAGTATGCCGAGAACATGATAGAAAGCCATGAGTGGGACCGCAGCACCGCACTGGCCAATGCCACCATGATGTTTAATAAAACATTGCCACAAGGGTTGCGCACACCAACCCATCAGTTCTTTTCAATCCGTCCGGTGGACATGGAGTATGCCGTCGGCAATATATGGATCCGCATCGACATTCACGATAGATCGGCGTTCATCCTTGACATATTTGTTGAACCTGAATATCGGGGGCGAGGCTACGCAAGCCGTGCAATCCCAAAAATCGAGCACTATGCCAGGAAGCTTGGGGCGGCGACAATTCGACTCCACGTATTTGGGCCTAACCATGCCGCTCAAAGGCTTTATAACAAGCTTGGATTTACAGTCAGCCACGCAACCATGGTAAAAGGGCTCTAGTTCTGCTCCTTGCTTCACTTACCTGTAAGACCGCCACCGACACCCATACCAGCCCCCACCTTCTCCACCCCGCCCCGCCTCCGCAGTATGATGCCCACGTCTCCCTCTGCGGGAGCATCGCGGCCACGCCCCGGCCGCAGTGCATCAGGAGGCACGCTTGGACCCGATCCGGCAGCTACCATCCGAGTCCGCCCGCCCTGGCGACCTGGTCGTCGCCCGGCCTGAAGGCTTGTATTGCCCGCCCGGCGACTTCTACATCGATCCGTGGCGCCCGGTCGACCGCGCCGTCATCACCCACGCCCATTCCGATCACGCGCGCTTCGGGCACGCGCACTACCTGTGCGCGGCACCGGGATGCGGCGTGCTGCTGGCGCGGCTGCCCGGGATCCACCTGAACACGCTGCGCTACGGCGAACGCATCACGCACCACGGCGTCACGCTGAGCCTGCATCCGGCCGGACACGTGCTCGGTTCCGCGCAGGTGCGGCTGGAGCACAGCGGGCAGGTCTGGGTGGCCTCGGGCGACTACAAGCTGGAGGCCGATGGCACCTGCGACCCGTTCGAGCCGGTGCGCTGCGACACCTTTATCACCGAAAGCACGTTCGGGCTGCCGATCTACCGGTGGCCGCCGCAGGCCACGCTGATGGCCGAGATCTTCGACTGGTGGCAGGCCAATGCCCGTGCCGGGCGCGCCAGCGTCGTCTACGCCTATACCTTCGGCAAGGCCCAGCGCATCCTGCACGGGGTGCTGCGGCATGCCGGCGCCGATAGCATGCCGGGGCCGGTGATCGTGCACGGCGCGCTGACGCAGCTCAACGCCGCCTATGCCGAGGCCGGCGTGGCCCTGCCGCCGATGGCGCTGGTCTCCGAGCTGCCCGCGCGCAGCCCGCTGCTGCGCCAGGCGCTGGTGGTGGCGCCACCGTCGGCGCAGCGTTCGCCGTGGCTGCGGCGTTTCGGCGATGCCTCGGACGCCTTCGCCAGCGGCTGGATGCAGCTGCGTGGCACGCGCCGCCGGCGCGGCGTCGACCGTGGCTTTGCGTTGTCCGACCATGCCGACTGGCCGGGGCTGCTGCAGGCCATCGGCGCCACCGGCGCGGGCCGCATTATCGTGACCCATGGCAACGTGCCGGTGATGGTGCGATATCTGAGCGAACGCGGCTGGCAGGCACAGGCCTTCGACACCGAGTATGGCGACGACGATGAAGCCGCGCGCCCGGACCCCGCAGCATCCGCCGAAGCGGGCCGGGAAGAGGCCGCGCCATGAAGGCCTTTGCCGACCTCTATGCCGCGCTGGACGGCACCACGTCGACCAAGGCCCGGCTGGCCGCGCTGGTCGATTACCTGCGCACCGCGCCGCCTGAGGACGCCGCCTGGGCCGTCTATTTCCTGGCGGGCGGCAAGCCCCGCCAGATCGTGCCGGTGTCGCTGCTGCGCGGCCTGGCGCGGCAGGCCGCCGACCTGCCCGACTGGCTCTTCGAGGAGAGCTACCAGGCCATCGGCGATCTCGCCGAAACCATCGCGCTGCTGCTGCCAGACCCGCAGGACGCCGACCACGCCGGCCTGGCCGAATGGGTCGAGCAGCGCCTGCTGCCGCTGCGCGGGCTGGCGCCGGAAGCGCTGATGCCGCGCCTCGACGCGCTGTGGCGCCCGCTCGACGCGCACGGCCGGCTGGTGCTGTTCAAGCTGATCACCGGCGCCTTCCGCGTGGGCGTGTCGCGCCTGCTGGTAACGCGCGCGCTGGGCGAGGTGGCCGGTATCGACCCCAAGCGCTTGGCCGAGCGCATGGTTGGCTACACCGATCTGTCGGCGCGGCCCGACGCGGCCCGCTTCCTGGCCCTGCTGGCGCCCGAGGACGAAGATGACCGTGCCCTGCGCGCCGGCGGCCAGCCGTATCCGTTCTTCCTGGCCCACCCGTTGCAGGCCCCGCTGGAACAGTTCGACACCGTGCTGGGCGCGCCCGGCGCGTGGCTGGTCGAGTGGAAGTGGGACGGCATCCGCGCGCAGCTGGTGCGGCGCGGCGGCCAGACCTGGCTGTGGTCGCGCGGCGAGGAACTGATCACCGAGCGCTTCCCGGAACTGCAGCAGGCCGCCGCGCCGCTGCCGGACGGCACCGTGCTCGACGGCGAGATCGTGATCTGGCAGGACAGCCGCGTGCAGCCGTTCGCACTGCTGCAGCAACGCATCGGCCGCAAGACACTGAGCGCGAAGCTGCTGCGCGACGCGCCGGCGATCCTGATGACGTATGACCTGCTCGAATGGCAAGGCGAAGACTGGCGCACCCGGCCGCAGGCGGAGCGCCGTGCGCGGCTGGAGCAGGTGGTCGCTAGCTATATCCATCCCGCGCTGGAGCTGAGCCCGCTGGTCGACGGCGACAGCTGGGAGCACTACGCGCGCCTGCGCGACGCCTCGCGCGACCTTGGCGTGGAAGGCTTCATGCTCAAGGCCGCGGATGCGGCCTATGGCGCCGGCCGCACCAAGGACGTGGGCGTCTGGTGGAAATGGAAGATCGACCCCTATTCGGTCGATGCGGTGCTGATCTACGCGCAGCGCGGACATGGCCGCCGCGCCAGCCTCTATACCGACTTCACCTTCGCGGTATGGAACGCGCCGCAGGGTACGCCGGGCCGCACGCTCGTGCCGTTCGCCAAGGCCTATTCCGGGCTGACCGACCAGGAGATGCGCGCGGTCGATGCCATCATCCGCCGCACCACCGTCGAGAAATTCGGCCCGGTGCGCAGCGTCGAGCCCACGCAGGTGTTCGAACTCGGCTTCGAGGGCATTGCCCGCAGCGGCCGCCACAAGAGCGGCATCGCGGTGCGCTTCCCGCGCATGCTGCGCTGGCGCACCGACAAGCCCATCGACGAAGCCGACACCCTGGCCACGCTGGAAGCCATGCTGCCTGGCGCTCAGGGAGCGACGCCGTTACAGGAGGATGCGGCATGACCCCGCCGCGTGCAGCGCGCAAGCCGGCGGAGGACACCGCCGCCGAGCCGCTCACCGTCGCGCAGGGCCTGCAGGCGCTGTTCGATGCGCGCGGCTGGCAACCGTTCGCGTTCCAGCGCGAAGTCTGGACCGCCATCGCGCGCGGCCAGAGCGGCCTGCTGCATGCCACCACCGGCACCGGCAAGACCTATGCGGCATGGCTGGGCGCGCTGATGGCATTCGGCACGCTGCGCGCCGCGCCGTCGCACGATAAACCGGCGCCGCCGCTGACGGTGCTGTGGCTGACGCCGATGCGCGCGCTCGCCGCCGACACCACGCGCGCGCTGCAGGCGCCGCTGGCGGAACTCGATCTCGACTGGACCGTGGCGCTGCGCACCGGCGACACCGGCAGCGCCGAGCGCGCCGCGCAACAGCGCCGCCTGCCGACCGCGCTGGTGACCACGCCGGAAAGCCTGACGCTGATGCTGACCCGCGCCGACGCGCAGGAAACCCTGCGGCGCGTGCGCATGGTGGTGGTCGACGAATGGCACGAGCTGATCGGCAACAAGCGCGGCGTGCAGGCGCAGCTGGCGCTGGCGCGGCTGCGGCAATGGCAGCCGGCGCTGATGGTGTGGGGCCTGTCGGCCACGCTCGGCAACCTGCCGCATGCCGCCGACGTGCTGCTGTCCGGCGTGCCGCAAGACCAGCGCGTGCTGGTGCACGGCCACACGCCCAAGACGCTCATCATCGACACGCTGCTGCCGGGCAATGCCAGCCGCTTTCCGTTCGCCGGCCACCTGGGCCTGTCGATGCTGCCGCACGTGGTCGAGGAACTCGGGCACAGCGGCACCACGCTGGTCTTTCTCAATACCCGCTCGCAGGCCGAGCTGTGGTACCAGGCGCTGCTCGATGCGCGCCCCGACTGGGCCGGCCAGATCGCGCTGCACCACGGCTCGCTCGACCGCGCGGTGCGCGAGTGGGTGGAACTGAGCCTGAAGAACGGCGAGCTGCGCGCGGTGGTCTGCACTTCCAGCCTGGATCTCGGCGTCGACTTCCTGCCGGTCGAGCGCGTGCTGCAGGTCGGCTCGCCCAAGGGCGTGGCGCGTCTGCTGCAGCGTGCCGGGCGCTCCGGCCACGCGCCGGGCCGTGCGTCGCGCGTGACGGTGGTGCCCACGCACAGCCTGGAGCTGGTGGAAGCGGTGGCCGCACGGCACGCGGTGCAGGCGGGCCGGATCGAGGCGCGCGAGTCGCCCGACAAGCCGCTCGACGTGCTGGTGCAGCACCTGGTGACGGTAGCGCTGGGCGGCGGCTTCCGGCCCGAGGCGCTGCTGGCCGAGGTGCGCGGCGCCTGGGCCTACCGTGAGCTGACTGACGCCGAATGGCAATGGTGCCTGGACTTCGTGCGCCAGGGCGGCGCCACGCTGTCGGCCTATCCCGACTTCCGTCGCGCCATACCCGACGAGGAAGGCGTCTGGCGCGTGCCCGACGTGGGGCTGGCGCGGCGCCACCGCATGAGCGTGGGCACCATCGTCAGCGACGCCACCATGCAGGTGCGCTACTGGAGCCGCGCCGGCAGCGGCGGTGCCTCGCTGGGATCGGTCGAGGAAGGCTTTATCGCGCGGCTGGCGCCGGGCGACTGCTTCCTGTTCGGCGGCCGCCTGCTGGAACTGGTGCGCGTGCAGGAGATGACCGCCTACGTGCGCCGCGCCACCGGCAGGCGCCCGGTGGTGCCGCGCTGGAACGGCGGCAAGATGCCGATGTCGACCGAGCTGGCCGAAGCGGTGATCGACATGCTCGAAGCCGCTGCCGCGGGCCGGCTCGATGCGCGCACCACGCCCGAACTGCCGCTGATCCAGCCGCTGGTGGACCTGCAGGCGCAGTGGTCGGCACTGCCCACGCGCCAGACCCTGCTGGCCGAGTCGCTGCACTCGCGCGAGGGCTGGCACCTGTTCCTCTACCCCTTCGCGGGCCGCTCGGTCCACCTTGGCCTGGGCAGCCTGCTGGCGTGGCGGCTGGGGCAGAAGGTGCCGGCGACGTTCTCCGTCGCCGTCAACGACTACGGGCTGGAACTGCTGGCCTCGGCGCCGCTGGACTGGGGCCACTGGCTGCCGCAGGTGCTGGCCGAGGAGCGCCGGCGCGACCTGGCCGCCGACGTGCTCGGCAGCCTCAACGCGGGCGAGCTGTCGCTGCGGCGCTTCCGCGAGATCGCGCGCGTGGCGGGCCTGATTTTCCAGGGCTATCCGGGCGCGCCCAAGAGCGCGCGGCAGCTGCAGGCGTCGTCGAGCCTGTTCTACGAGGTGTTCCGCAAGCATGATCCCGGCAACCTGCTGCTCGGCCAGGCGGAGCGCGAAGTGCTGATGCAGGAGCTGGACGCGCACCGGCTGGCCGCAACCCTCGAGCGGCTGGCCGCGCTCAGGCTCGACCTGCACGAACTGAAGCGGCCCACGCCGCTGTCGTTCCCGCTGGTGGTGGAATTCCTGCGCGAGAAGCTCAGCACCGAGAAGCTGGCCGACCGCATCGCGCGCATGCTGGCCGAGCTGGAACTGGCGGCGGGTCCCGAGCCCGGTGAAGCCGCCGGCATGCAGGCCGAAGCAGTGGCCGAGGCAGCGCGCTTCGGCATGGCCGACCATGCCGGCCCGTCCGCCCGCACGCCGCGCAAGCCCCGCCGCGCGCGCAAGCCCTCCAGACCCCTGCCGCTGCTATGACACCGGAAGCCGGCACCCTGCAGGCCAATGGCGCCTGCGCCATTCAGGTGGCGGGAGAAACGCTGTGGCTCCTGCCTGAGCAGGCGGCCTGGTGGCCCGCTGCCGGCATGCTGATGGTGGCAGACGTGCATTTCGGCAAGGCCGCTGCATTCCGCGCGCTCGGGCAGCCGGTGCCGCACGGCACCACCGGCGACAACCTCGGCCTGCTGACGCAGCTGACGCGGCAGTTGCCGGTCGCGGAACTGGTCTTCCTGGGCGACTTCCTGCACGCGCGCGCGGCGCGCACGCCGGCGGTGCTGGCGGCGCTGGACGGCTGGCGCCGCAGCCTGCCGCCGCAGGTGCGCTGCACGCTGGTGCGCGGCAACCACGATGCGCGCGCCGGCGACCCGCCCGATTCGCTGCAGATACGCGTGGTGACGGAACCCGCCGTGGCGAGCCCGTTCGCGCTATGCCATTTGCCCGGCGCGTCCCCACTGGGCTACGTGATGGCGGGCCACCTGCATCCGGCCTGCCGCTTGCGCGGCGCCGGCGCCGACAGCCTGCGCCTGCCCTGCTTCCTGTTCGGCCCGCGCGGCGCCATCCTGCCCGCCTTCGGCGCCTTCACCGGCCACGCCACGGTGCGGCCGCAGCCGGACGAACGCGTCTACGTGGTCGGCGGCGGCCGCGTCTGGCCGGTTGGCCGAGCGCCTCGGAACAGCGCTCAGAACAGGGTATAGCCGCCGTCGATGACGAAGGTGTCGCCGGTGTGGTAGGCCGACGCCGGGCTCATCAGGTAGACCGCAATACCCGCGAAATCGCTGCCCTCGCCCCAGCGGCGCATCGGCACGCGCTTGTGCACCATCTCCTGGAAGGCATCGTTGGCCTGCGCCGCGCCGGTCATCTCGGTCTTGATCCAGCCCGGCAGGATCGAATGCGCGCGGATGCCCTTGCGCGCATATTCGACGGCCAGGCCGCGCATCATCGAGATCACGCCGCCCTTGGTGGCGGCATAGTGCTCGGTGCGCGGCGCGCCTTCGATGGCCGCGACCGACGCGGTGCTGCACAGCACGCCCCCCTCGCCCTGCACCAGCATCTGCCGCACCGCGGCACGCAGCGTGAAAAAGGCGCCATCCAGGTTGACGCGCATGGTCTTGCGCCAGACCTCCGCCGTCATCGCATCGAACGGCCCCTTGTTGCCGCCAATGCCGGCGTTGGCGAAGCAGCCGTCGATCCGGCCCAGCGCCGCCACCGTACGTTGCATTGCGGCATCGACCGCCTGCTCGTCGCCCACGTCGCACACCTCGGTGTGCACCCGGCGGCCATGCTGCGCCAGCCGGTCGGCGGCGGCAGCATTCTTGTCCGCATTGGTGCCCCAGATGGCGATATCCGCGCCGGCCGCGGCCAGGCCCTCGGCAATGCCCAGCCCGATGCCGCCGTTGCCGCCGGTCACCAGGGCCACTTTTCCTGTCAGGTCGAAGGGGTGCTTGCTCATGTCTGTCTCCTCGGATGGGTGGGTCGCTGCCTCGACCGGACATTGTTGACCCATCACGGCGCAAAGCTCGTCGTCGGATCCGATGAGTTTGGATGCGTGCGGGCGCACTTTCAGCCCGCTAAGGATTTCCATGATTGACGCTTGCCCTTGACACCGCTCCGCCCGGCCTGTCGCCATTTCCAGCCCCGCGACGGGGCTGGTCCCAGCGAATCCGGCCAACTGGTCCTATAGCGCCGGATCGGCGCTCACCTATAAAGCCGAGACCTTCAACCCCTTTCCTTTCGAGGAGCAGAACCATGCGGTGGATCAAGCGACTTGCGACGTATTTCGCCCTGGCAGCAGCACTGGTGCCAGCCGCCCACGCGCAGAGCAAGGATGTAGTGATTGCTTACCAGGACATGGTGGTGCCCTGGCGTTATGCGCAAGACATGAAGGAGCTGGAGAAGCAGACCGGCTACAAGGTCTCGTTCCGCCAGTTCGGCGGCGGCGGCGACGTGATCCGCGCGATGGCGTCGGGCCAGATCGCCATCGGCGAGGCGGGCACATCGCCGATCGCTTCGGCGCTGTCGCAAGGGCTCGACGTGGAGCTGTTCTGGATCCTGGACGACATCAACGCGGCCGAGGCCATGGTCGCGCGCAACGGCAGCAAGATCGCGAGCATCGCCGACCTGAAAGGCAAGCGCGTCGGCGTGCCGTTCGTGTCGACCACGCACTACCACACGCTGGTCGCGCTGGAGCGCGCCAAGGTCAACCCCAAGGACGTGCGCATCGTCAACATGCGCCCGCCCGAGGTCGCGGCCGCGTGGGAGCGCGGCGACATCGACGCAACCTTTATCTGGGACCCGGTGCTGGCCAAGCTCAAGCAGTCGGGCACGGTACTGACGACCTCCGGCCAGATCGCCGCCGATACCGGCAAGGCGACCTTCGACGGGATGATCGCCAACAAGAAATTCGCGCGGGAAAACCCGGAGTTCATGGTCAAGCTGGTGCGCGTGCTGGCCGCCGCGGACGAGAACTACCGCAAGAACAAGGGGTCATGGACCGCCGATTCGCCGATGGTCAAGGCGGTGGCCAAGGTCTCCGGCGCCAAGGCCGAGACGGTGCCGGCGAGCATGGCACTGTATGCCTTCCCGACGCTGGAGGAGCAGCTCTCGGAGCGCTGGCTCGGTGGCGGCGCGGCGCGCGCGCTGCAATCGGCGGCGCAATTCCTGAAGGAGCAAGGGACCATCCAGACGGTGCTGCCGGACTACGGCAAGGGCGTCAATGCGGAATGGGCCAGGCGTGCGCTGCGGTAACGCGCGCTGTGTATGGAACGGCAAGAGCAGCGGAAATCGTCATGAACAAACTTGAAATCGATAACCTCAGCGTGAACTACGGCGCCGCCGGCGGCGCCCGCACGCTGGCCCTGTCGCAGGTCAACCTCACCATGGAGCGCGGCGATTTCGTCGTCGCGCTGGGCGCGTCGGGCTGCGGCAAGACTACGCTGCTGTCATGCATCGCCGGCTTCATGGAGCCCTCGGAAGGCGAAATCCGGCTGAACGGCAAGGCCGTGCGCGGGCCCGGTGCCGAGCGCGGCGTGGTGTTCCAGAAGCATGCGCTGATGCCGTGGCTGAGCGTGGCCGACAACGTGGCGCTGGGCCTGCGCCTGCGCGGCGTGCCGCGTGCCGAACGCCTGCGCATCGCGCGCGAAAAGCTGGCCGCGGTGGGGCTGGAGGCGGCGGCCGCCAAGCCCGTCTACCAGCTCTCCGGCGGCATGCAGCAGCGCGTGGGGATCGCGCGCGCGCTGGCCTGCGATCCGGCGGTGATGCTGATGGACGAACCGCTGGGTGCGCTCGACGCACTGACGCGCGAGTCGATCCAGGCGCTGATCCTCAGGCTGTGGGCGAAGGAGCAGAAGATCGTCTTCTTCATCACCCACAGCGTGGAAGAGGCGCTGTTCCTGGCGACGCGGCTGATCGTGATGACACCGTCGCCGGGCCGCATCGCGCATACCTATGAACTGCCCTTCGCGCGCCGCTTCATCGAGTGCGGCGATGCCCGCCAGGTCAAGTCCGACCCGGAGTTCATCCGCTACCGCGAAGAGATCGTCGACCTGATCCATGCCACCGCCTGAGGAATTCAAGATGCCCGCTTCCGTTCAACGCATCGAACCCGCGCCGCGCGCAGCGCCTGCCGCCGCGCCGGGGCCAAGCAAGCCGATGAAAGCCGTCTCGGGCTACCGCCTGCCCGGCGAGGGCTCGAGCTCGCGCATCTCCACCGTGACCGTGGTGGGCCTGCTCGTGCTGTGGTGGGTTGCCAGCCACCTGCGCTGGCTGCCGCCGCTGTTCCTGCCCACGCCGGAATCGATCGTCACCGCCTTCATCGATGCCTGGCAGGGCAACCTGCAAGGCGGCCAGCCGCTGACCGAGCATTTCACCGCGAGCATGGTGCGCGTGTTCGGCGCGTTCGGGCTGGCGGTGGTCACCGCGGTGCCGATCGGCGTGCTGATGGGCGTGTCGCGCATCGCGCGCGGCATCTTCGATCCGCCCATCGAGTTCTACCGTCCGCTGCCGCCGCTGGCCTACCTGCCGCTGATCGTGATCTGGTTCGGCATCGACGAGACCTCGAAGGTGCTGCTGATCTTCCTGGCGTGCTTCGCCCCGCTGGCGATGTCGGCGCAGGCTGGGGTGCGCTCGGTCACGATCGAGCAGATCAACGCCGCCTATTCGATGGGCGCCACGCCGTGGCAGGTGGTGCGGCATGTGGTGCTGCCCGCGGCGCTGCCCGACATCCTGACCGGCATGCGCATTGCGATCGGCTTCGGCTGGACCACGCTGGTGGCCGCGGAGATGGTGGCAGCGACGGCCGGGCTGGGGCAGATGGTGCTGAACGCTTCCAACTTCCTGCGTACCGACGTGGTGATCATGGGGATCGTGCTGATCGGGTTGATTGCCTATGTGTTTGATCTGCTGATGCGCAAGATGGCGAAGTGGCTGGTGCCCTGGAAGGGGAGGATGTGAGGTCAGAACCGCGCGTGTTGTCTTTCTGTCGCCGGGTATGGGGAGAGACCAAAGCACGTTTGTACGTGCCGACTTGCTCCCCTAACCGAGGCGTCGTTCCCGCGAATACCTGTGGTGGTCAACCTAAAGGGCACGTGGGCGGGGACCCAGTGACTTTTCGTCTCCCGCAGAGGGGACTTTAAAGACGCTGGGTTGCTCGCTGTCGCTCACCCTTCGGGCCGTCCTCCGGACGTCCAAAGTGCAGCCGCGCATTGTCCCGCCCATGTGCCCTTTAGGTATTCGCGGGAGGGATGGTGCCATTTGATTTTTGGTTCATCGCCGATGGCGGAGAAGCAGTGGTCGTCCCAAAACGACCCTTCTCAGTCATTCAGCCCAGCAGGCTGATGGCTGGAAAGAGTTCCACAGAAGCCGTTCGTTTTAGCCTTAAGGATGGTCTGAACAACCTGCCGTAGCCGAAGGCCACGGCGTGCTCAGCACGCATTGATTTCACAGGATGAGACG
>NZ_JAGIQB010000083.1:0-14363 GCF_017815025.1 Cupriavidus phytohabitans | reverse complement strand
CTCATCCTGTGAAATCAATGCGTGCTGAGCACGCCGTGGCCTTCGGCTACGGCAGGTTGTTCAGACCATCCTTAGCACAAGGCAGGTTATTGCCAAGGGGGCGCCGCATGCGTGCTTGCTGGGAACCGGGCCCGGCCCCGTGTACTTCGGCAGCGGCTACCTGCCTGCCGGCGATTACTGGCGGCTCGGCGCTATCTTTGGTGTCATCTACATTGTGGCATTTCTGCTGATTGGCGTGCCCCGGCTGATTTGAGGGAGCTGGACTATGAGACATCGGCTTGGGATCCTGCGGAAACCGGTCGCCGCGCTGGGCTGTCTCTGCCTGCTCGGTCTCGGGACGACGACGGCCATGGCGCGGCAGGTCTTCGAGACGCCCGACGCGGCCATGGCGGCCTTCGGCAAGGCCGTCCGCGATAACGACGAGGTGGCGATGAAGGGCATGCTCGGCGCCAATTTCCGCAACGTCATTCCACCGGTTGGCGCCGACGTCCGGAAGCGCTTCGACAGTGCCTGGGCCGTGTCGCACCAGGTCCGGCAATCGGGCAAGCATGCCGTGATCGCAGTCGGCAATGACGGATGGACCCTGCCCGTGCCGCTGGTCAAATCCGCCAGGGGATGGCAGTTCGACACACAGGCTGGCGTCCGGGAAATGCGCGTGCGCCGCATCGGCCGGAACGAGCTGGCCGTGATCCAGACCCTGCAGGCGATCTGCGACGCGCAGACCGAGTACGCCGAGGCGAGCCACGACGGCGAGAAGCGGATGGTCTATGCCAGCAGGCTCTCCAGTACGCCGGGCAAGCACGACGGGCTCTATTGGCCGACCGGCGCGGGCGAGCCGCCCAGCCCGCTCGGGGCCGCCTTCCGCGACGCCGGCACGCGCAATGCGAGCAAGGAGGGCTACCACGGCTACCAGTACAAGCTGCTGACCGCGCAAGGGGCGCACGCCGACGGCGGCGCGCTCAACTATGTGGTCGACGGCAAACTGTTCGGCGGCTTCGCGGTGATCGCGTGGCCGGTGCGCTATGGCGACACCGGGGTGATGAGCTTCATCGTCAACCACAAGGGACAGGTCTACGAGCGCGATCTCGGCGCCAACAGCGCCGCCCGCGCCGCAGCAACGAAGTCCTTCGATCCGGCCCCCGGCTGGAGGAGGGTATCGCCATGAAAGCCCGTGCGCTCACCACAGCCTGTTGCGCCGTGCTGGCGCTGGCCGGGTGCCAGAGCGCCGCGCCGCCGGCAGTGAGTCCGTCTGGCGCGGGCACGGCGCAGGCACAGAGCCAGCCCGCGCCCTATAAGGCCGAGGAGATCGAGGCCATGGTCGCCCCGGTCGCGCTCTACCCCGATCCCCTGCTCTCCCAGGTCCTGATGGCCTCCACCTATCCGCTGGAGGTCGCCCTCGCCGCGCGCTGGGTCAAGGCGCATCCGGCCGTGCAGGGCGATGCCGCGGTCAAGGCCGTGCAGAACGAGTCGTGGGATGTCAGCGTGAAGTCGCTGGTGGCCTTCCCGCAGATCCTGGAGCCGATGGGCGACAAGCTCGACTGGACCCAGAAGCTTGGCGATGCCTTCCTGGCCCAGCAGAAGGACGTGCTTGATGCGGTGCAGCGCCTGCGCGCGCGCGCCCGGCAGGCCGGCCACCTCGAGTCGGGGCCACAGCAGACCGTGACCGTGGAAACGGCGGGCCCTGCCGGCTCTGCGCAACAAACCATCGTGCGCATCGAGCCGGCCAGCCCGGACGTGATCTACGTGCCCGTGTATGACCCCGCGATCGTCTATGGCGGCTGGGGTTATGCGGGCTACCCGTACTACTACTGGCCACCCTACGGCGCCTATTATCCGGGCGACTCCATCGGCAGCGGCATTGCATGGGGCATCGGCCTGGCTGCGGCCATCGCCATCTTCGGCAACTGCGACTGGAACAACGGCGGGGTCCATGTAGAGCATCACAAGGCGAGGAACATCGACCGCAATTTCGACGCAAGCAAGTTCGAGGGCGGACGCTGGCAGCATGACGCGCGCCACCGCCAGGGGGTTGCCTATCGCGACAATGCCACGCGCGAGAAATTCGGCCGCAGCACCGCGGACGCGGCGGGCCGCAACGGCTTCCGCGGGCGCGATGGAAGCGGTGGGGCCGGCGGCCGGGACAATGGCTTCCAGGGCGTAGGCAGCGGCGGCGGCGCCATGCAGCGCGACGCCAGTCGCGGGAGAGCGAGCCTGCAGTCGGGCTCGGCCCGTGCCTCCGGCTTTGGCGGCGGCGCGCGCATGGGCGGCTTTGGCGGACGGGGCGGCGGCGGACGGCGCTAGGGGATCCCTGCTTACGTTTCCTGCGTTGCCTTAACGGCTGGGCGGTTGAACTTCCCCAGGGTGCCAGCCAAGACCCTGCGGGGAACCGGTTCGGCTTGGCCAAGACCCCGCGTAAACCCCAATGACATAAGCGTTACATTGACAGTTTGCTGACAGCCTTCCCCCCATAGAATCTGCCCCTTGCAAGCCTGCGGCGCGTGCCGGATAGCATCCGGCATCGGCGCACCAGCGGTTCGGACACCTCGACAGGAACACAGATGGAAAACGGAGCACGCGAACAGATCCCGGCCACACTAATCCCCGGCGACGGCATCGGCCCCGAAGTCGTAGATGCCACCGTCAGGGTGCTGGACGCGCTCGGCGCCCCGTTCGCCTGGGATCTCCGGCGCGCGGGCATGGCCGGCGTCGAATACAGCGGCGACCCGATGCCGGAAGACACGCTCGACAGCATCGGCCGCACCGGCCTTGCGCTGAAGGGCCCGCTGACCACGCCGGTGGGCGGTGGCTTCCGCTCGGTCAATGTGCGCCTGCGTGAGGCATTCAACCTTTACGCCAATGTGCGCCCCGCGCGAACGCTGGTGCCCGGCCGCTTCGACAACATCGACCTGGTGCTGGTGCGCGAGAACGTCGGCGGCTTCTACGTGGCCCACGACTACTACATCCCGGTCGGCGACGACCCGCATGCGGTGGCGGTGTCTACGGGCACCAACACGCGCGACGCCTGCCGCCGCATTGCCCGCTTCGCGTTCGAGTACGCCGTCAAGAACGGCCGCAAGAAGATCACGGTGGTGCACAAGGCCAACATCCTGAAGGCGCTCACCGGCATCTTCCTGGAAGCGGCGCGGGAAGTCGCCGGCGACTACGCCGGGCGCGTCGAGATGGACGACATCATCGTCGACGCCTGCGCGATGCAGCTGGTGCTCAACCCGTGGCGCTTCGACATGCTGCTCTGTACCAACCTGTTCGGCGACATCCTGTCGGACCAGATCGCCGGCCTGGTCGGCGGGCTGGGCATGGCGCCGGGCGCCAACATCGGCGACCACGCGGCGATCTTCGAGGCGGTCCATGGCTCGGCGCCCGACATCGCGGGCAAGGGCATTGCCAACCCGATCTCGCTGATGCTGGCCGCCGGGCTGATGCTCGACCACGTGGGGAGGCAGGACCTCGCCGCGCGGTTGCGCAGTGCCATCGAGCTGACGCTCAACCAGGATCAGGTGAAGACCGGAGACCTCCACGG
This sequence comes from Cupriavidus phytohabitans, assembly GCF_017815025.1. Lineage (NCBI taxonomy): Bacteria > Pseudomonadati > Pseudomonadota > Betaproteobacteria > Burkholderiales > Burkholderiaceae > Cupriavidus > Cupriavidus phytohabitans. The sequence continues at coordinate 10,825 of NZ_JAGIQB010000083.1, read as the reverse complement.
CACGGCCTCCACGCTGCAGTTTGCCGACGCGGTAACCAGGCGCATCGTTTCCGCGGGCTGACCGCCCAAGCCCGGCCGGCAGGCGGCGTCCGCCGGCCGGCGCAGCAAGCCTTGCCAGTGCGCAGGGCTGCCCCCACGGTCGTTCCTCCATGTTCCGGCACGCTGCCGCGTGCCGGCGGGATCGGCTTTGCCTTGAAATCCGTGCGCCGGGACGACGCACACAGCCGGCTCGGGTGTCCCCCTCGTGCCTCCCTCGTGGCCATTCGTGGCTTCGTGGCCTGGCCGGCAAAGAGATACAGAAATTAATGTTGACCCTGCTCGCCTACTCGATGGTGATCGTGTTCATGGCACTGATCATGACCAAGCGGCTTTCTGCCATGGTGGCGCTGATCCTTGTGCCGATTGCCTTCGGCGCGGCCGGCGGCTTCGGCCCGGAACTTGGTGCGATGATGCTCGACGGCGTCAAGAAGCTGGCGCCGACCGGCGTGATGCTGATGTTCGCCATCCTGTATTTCGGCCTGATGATCGACGCCGGCCTGTTCGACCCGGTGGTGCGCTTCATCCTGAAGCTCGTCGGCGGCGACCCGGTCAAGATCGTGGTCGGCACCTTCGTACTGGCGGCGCTGGTATCGCTGGACGGCGACGGCTCGACGACCTACATGATCACCTGCGCCGCCATGCTGCCGCTCTACAAGCGTCTCGGCATCAGCCGGCTCGTGCTGGCGTGCGTGATCATGATGGCGGGCGGGCTGATGAACATCCTGCCCTGGGGCGGCCCAACCGCGCGCGCGGCCAGCGCGCTGGGCGTGGACGTGGGCTCGCTGTTCGTGCCGATGATCCTGCCGATGATCGTCACCGGCATGTGGGGGGTGTTCGTGGCCTTCGTGCTGGGCCGCCGCGAGCGCAACCGGCTTGGCACCCTGGCGCTGATGAGCGCCGGGCCAGGCCACGCCGGTCTGTGTCCGGGCCACGACGGCAACACCGGGCCGGCGGTTGCCGCCGGCGATCCGCAGATCGCCAGGCCCCGGCTGCTGTGGTTCAACTTCCTGCTGACCATCGGCCTGATGGCCATGCTGATTCTCGGCACCCTGCCGCTGCCGGCCCTGTTCATCGTGGCCTGCGCGATCGCGCTGATGGTCAACTACCCGACCCTGCAGGAACAGAAGGAGCGCATCGGCGCGCACGCAGCCAACGTCGTGCCGGTGGTGTCGCTGATCTTCGCCGCCGGCGTCTTCGTCGGCATCCTGTCGGGCACAAAGATGGTCGACGCCATTGCCCACAGCGTGATCAGCGCCGTACCTGACTGGATGGGTCCCTATATGGCCCTGGTGACCGGTGTGCTGAGCGTCCCGTTCACGTTCTTCATTTCGAACGACGCGTTCTATTTTGGCATCCTGCCGATCCTGGCCAAGGCCGCCGCGGTCTACGGCATCGGCGCCGTCGAGATCGGGCGCGCTTCGCTGATCGGGCAGCAGGTCCACCTGCTGAGCCCGCTGGTCGCCTCAACCTATCTGCTGGTCGGCCTGGCGGAAGTCGAGTTCGGCGACCATCAGCGTTACACCCTGCTATGGGCGCTCTCGGCGGCGGTGGTCATGCTGGTGGCTACAGTTGCCTTCGGGGTGATCCCGGTGGTGGGCCATATCGGCTGACGGCGAGGAATACCACGCCAGCATGGATTCTCCGGCGTCTCACAATTTCGCTTTCAGGTGCCCGATCCATCAACTTGGCCAAGTGCCCCGCCCCGATACCGCCCCGCTTGGCACCTACTCATCTCTTCGGCTATCCTGATCAGGCATGCCTGGCGTTGCGACGCTGTCATGAAAGGATTTCTGAGCACAATATCTTTGCATACCGAATTTTGAGGACGAGATGGCGACTGGCACTGTGAAGTGGTTCAACAGCGAAAAGGGGTATGGGTTCATTACGCCAGACGATGGCGGCAAGGACCTGTTTGCGCATCACAGCGAAATCCAGGGGACTGGCTTCAAGTCACTCGAGGAAGGCGCAAAAGTTGAATTCGAGGTCACGCAAGGCCAGAAAGGCCCGCAAGCATCGAAGATTCGCAAGCTATAGCCGCTCGCGCCGGGCAGCACCCCAATACAGAGCCAAAGAGGCCCTTTTTCATTGCAAAGGGCCTCTTTGTTTTTGAGGTACTGGTGTCCTCCGGGGGCGTTCGCCCCGGCATGCCGTTCGGGCATGCCACTGTCGCTGCTAGCGACAGTGGCCTGTCCCCACGTCATTCCATATGCTGGCCGCCGTTGATGGCGAGGTTCGCGCCGGTCACATACGCCGCATCTTCGGAGCAAAGGAAAGCAACCAGTCCCGCCACTTCCTCAGGCTTGCCCAGGCGCCCCATCGGAATCTGCGGCAGTATCTTGCTGTCCATGATCTCCTTCGGCACGGCCGTCACCATCTTGGTGGCCAGATAGCCCGGCGATACCGTGTTCACGGTTACGCCTTTCCTGGCGACTTCCAGGGCCAGCGCCTTGGTGAATCCGTGCATGCCGGCCTTGGCCGCGGAATAGTTGGTCTGGCCAAAGGCGCCTTTGGAACCGTTGACCGACGAGATGTTGATGATCCGGCCCCACCCGCGCTCCACCATGCCCTCGTAGAGGGGCTTGGTGACATTGAACACAGAGTCGAGATTGGTCTTTATCACCGAGTCCCAGTTCGGCTTGTCCATCTTCTTGAACGCCATATCACGCGTAATGCCGGCGTTGTTCACCAGGATGTCGACGCGGCCCAGTTCGGCCAGGATCCTTGCCATGCCTGCCTGGCAACTCTCGTAGTCCGCCACATCGACCTCGTACGCGTGGATCTCGCGGCCGCCCTTTGCCATGGATGCCAGCCATTCCTGGACTTTGGCGTTGCCCGGCGAATGCGTGACCACCACATGATTGCCTGCGTCATGCAAGCGGATGGAAATGGCCTCTCCCAGGCCACCCATGCCGCCGGTAACCAGTGCGATTCTTTTTGTCATGCTGATTCTCTCTTTTTCAAGGTTAAAGGACCCCTGGCCTGCCGAACGGCAGGCCGACGTTAGCGGCTTACGCAACAGGTACCGCCCCTGGCTGCGCCATGCAGCAAGGGGCAACCGGTCGAGGACCGACTTTCTTATGGAATGGATACTGGCCAGGCCGGTGCGCGCTCCGCGCCCGGTCCGCGGGCTAGCTGCGCGTTGGCTGGCTATTCGAACCCATGGCCGCGCCAGCGGTAGAGGTGAACGTGGCGGAAGCCAGGCCGGCCATTTGCTGGCGGATGGCTTGCGCGGAGCGGCAGGATTCCCTGGCGGTATCCAGGGTCGCCTGCAGCGTGGCGGAAATTGCATCGGAACCTGCCGGGGCGTTCTTCACGAAGGTGTCTACGAAGGCCTGCACATTGCGCTGGTGCTGCTCGTATTGCTCTTCAACGGCCCTGGCCAGTTCGGCCTGCGCCTGGGTTGCGATCTCGCACACCTGGCGCGCGTACGAGATGGCTTTGTCTGCAGCAGACTCCGGCACATCGCCCTGGACTGACAGTACATCCCGGAGATTCTTGCTGGCCGATACGGCCTGCATCATTGTCTGCCCTTCAGCCATGCCTGCCTTGGCTGCCTGCAGGTTCAGTTCCGTCAGCTTCTGGATGCCTTCGATGGTCGTGTTGGACAGTCTTGCCAGATTGGCCAGATTGTTCTTATGGACTGCCGCGAGCTGATCGGACGTAAAAAAGGACATGGATCGGGTTATTCCTCTTATGGTCGCCGGGTGTCGCCTGCCGCAAGGCTACAGAGCACCGGTCGAGCGTGGTTTCCAAATGGTCATGGCACCGCCGGCGGGCGCGACAACCGAGGCAAAGATTAGAGGAGTTGCTCTAATTTCGTCCCTAGGGACTTACCCACAAGTGGAGCGGGTCCAACGTCAGTATGTGACTTAAGCGCCATGTATGTAACATTTGGCTACATCATATCGCATAATGTCAGCGTACGGGTATTGCCACAGGAAGACAGCAGGTCTATGCCATCCTGCATCTGTTGAATGGCGACAAGCAGAACCTGACCGCGCCGAGTTCACTGCCATCACCGACTGGCGATGCGAGAGCCGCAGCCGCCATTGGCGGCTAGCGTGCCTGCTACACCGAAACCAGGCTGAGGCTATGCGACCAAGAGCATGGCCACGTTGCGTTCCGCCAGCGCTGCGATCGTGCGCGAAGGGTTCAGGCCCAGCGGACGCGGGACGATCGCACCGTCCATGACATACAGTCCTTCGTAGCCAAATACCCGGCCCCATGCATCAACGACGCCGTCCGCGGGGGACGTCCCCATGTTGCAGCCCCCTAGCGGGTGCGGCGTGATCAGGTTGTGCCAGCGTCGCCAGGTGAGCGGCACCCACGGATCTCCGCCGGTCGCTGCCGACAGCCGCGTGTGCGCGGCAATCATGGACTCGATGACCGCGACCGAGGCCTGATAGGACCAGTCGAGCCGCAGCACCTGACGCCACGGCGCGTACCACGTGCGGCCCAGCCTCAGCCGGCCATCGCCCGGATCCACGCCCTGTCCGAACCAGGGCATCATCCGCTCGACCGGATCGCCGTCGTCAAACAGTTCCCCTACTTCCCTCCACACAGCGCGCAGCTTGCGGGAACGCGTTCTCTTCATGTGGCGTCGGATGAAGTTGCCTGCGAGGTTCGGGATGCCGCCGTCCTCCACGAAGAGCGCCTGTCCGTTCGGGCCGCTGTGGTCCAGCAGGTCGATTGCGGCAGAGATGGTCACGCCATGAGAAGGAGAGATCGTCCTGTTGCCATACCAGGCTGGCGTCACGAAGTCGCCGTTGTGAGCCCAGCCATATCCCAACCGTGGTGAAAGCCTGGGCAGGGTGCGATGCTGATCCCGGCAGCGCAGCAGCAGCTCGGTGCTGCCGATGGAGCCGGCGGCCAGGATCACCCGGATGGCCGTGACTTCGCCGGGGCTCGTGGTCTGGTCTTCCGGGTCGATTTTCCGGAAGCACACCCGCCAGCCCTGCTCCAGCGGCTCGAGCCTGTCCACCAGGTGCAAGGGGCGGATCTCGGCGCCATTGTCTTCGGCCACCGCCAGGTAGTTCAGGTCCAGCGTATTCCTGGCTGACACCTGGCACCCCACGTCGCAATTGCCGCAATGGACACATGTGCCCTGCCACCGTCCGTGCTGGTTCAGGAAGCGCTCTGAATGCCGGTCATCGCGGGCGTCTGGCCGCGTCGGGTCCCAGTCGCTGGAAAACGACACGGCCAGCGGCAGTTTGCGGAATCGCTCGCCCCATCCGCAGGCTTCCGCTCCCTCGCGCAATAGCCGGGTCCGCTCGCTCAACTGGTTATCCGGCACTTCGCTCACGTCAAGCATGCGCCCCACCTGCTCGTAATGGGGCTGCAGGCCCTCATAGGTCACGTCTTTCGGCCAGCCGTGCAGGAACGCCTCTGGCTTGGCTTCCACGGAAACGTTGGCGTAGATCAGCGAGCCACCGCCGACTCCGGCCCCGGCGATGACCCAGACATCGGAGAATGTCCGGATATCGGCCCAGCCATTGAAGCGATGTGCGCGCTCCTGGTTCCACAGCCAGGGATCATTCTCGTCGCGCGGATAGTTCGCCGGGCTCCAGCGGCGGCCGCGCTCGAGCACCAGCACCTTGCGGCCGGCCTGCGCGAGCCTGCAGGCCGAGACCGCGCCGCCAAAGCCGCTGCCGATGACGACGACATCGTATGCCAGCGCATTGCGCGTCATGCCGCCCCCTGTCGCTGGATGATGATTGCCTTCTCCTCGATCATCTGTACCGCCTCCGGCGGCGATACCTCACCGTCCGCCGGCACGAACCGCGGGCCGCTTGCGCCAGGCTGGGCGCGCACGCGCCAGGTGCTGCGGACCTTCGTCAGTTGCCTGACACCCTCGCCCAGCTTCCAGCGACGGCAAACCTTTTCCAGCTTGAGCGGGTAGATCGTCAATTGCCCGCCCTCGAACCGCATCCGCAGGAAGCACTTGTAATCGGCGATGCGCTGGGACGAGAACACCTCCTCGGGGTGCAGGCGCCACAGGGCGTTGCCCAACACCATCCATCCACCGAACAGCAGGCCGCCGACGGCTCCGCCCAGCAACATGGCCTCGACCAGGAAAAACAGGATGGGTGGCGGATTGTCAGAGCCGAAGCCATGGATGTTGAAACGCGTGATGAGCCATAGCAGGGCGATCGCCAGTGCCAGGTGCAGCAGCCCGTGCAGCGCGCCGACGAGGTACGCCAGCCCGACGCCGCGCCTGACATCCCTGGTCGACAGGGCAGCGCAGGTCGAGACGATCGCCGCCGCGTACACCACCGAGGCCGGGCTATGCGCCATGACCCGGAACAGTTCGCCATACACCGCGCCGATATTCCCGAATGTCACCTCGAGGCCAGCCAGCCATTGCACAAAGCCGCGCTGGCCAGGGCCAGGCAAGACTGCCAGGCTCGCGCTCTGGACGATCCAATCGAATAGCAAATACAGGATCGCCACCAGTACGCAGAACGACACGTTGCGCGCTGGCAGTTGCCACGCGCGATTGCGCAGTTGCCGGGACGTCTCCTTCTCCGGATACGCGGACTGCAGCGCATAGGCTTGCCTGGCCGCGCCCACGACAATAGGCCGCGGCGGGTCCGGCAGCTCATGTGTGCCGTGGAGAAAGGCGCCCCCGCCTCCGCAGGTGATGCGATGCGGCCCCGCCGTGCCCGCCCTCGGCACGTAATGCGCGTAATGGTGCGAGTTGCCGGCCAGTACCAGCGCGAGCCGGTCGCCCAGCATCCCCTCGATCTCGCCCAGGCTCCGGAAGCGCGCCGTCTTGGTCTCGATCGACGGCACGGCCCGCCGTTCGCCGCGGCGCACACGCTCCATCTCGTCAATCCAGCTCGGCTCGGGCGCGCAGAGCACGACAAGATCGCCGGGCTGCAGCGCCGCGTACATTTTCTGGAAGTATTCGCGCTGCGGCCGGTCGATTTCCGATTCCAGCTGCAGGTCCAGTCCCCAGACCCACCAGCCGCCGGGCAGCTGCAAGGCATAGTAGCCCGTGCGCTGGCGCGTCTCCCAGCCGCCCACGGGCTTGCCGCTGCAGAACAGCCGGGCGAAGCCGCGCAGGCCATCGTACCAGTCGTGATTGCCTGGCGTGGCGACCATCCACGGCGCATCCGGCACCTCGATCGGCTGGTCGCTGTATGCAGGGCCCGCGGATCCGACCGGCGCAGGGAACGCCGCGCGAAAGGGATCGACAAAACGCGTCCGATAGCCATCATGCGCGGGTGTCGGATATACCTGGTCGCCGCCGAGCAGCAGCACCCTGGCCCGTGGCAACGTCGCGCCAGCCTCGCGCAGCGTGACAGCATGACTGACGCACAACGCCATGGAATACGACGCGTCCCAACCATCTCCCGTGTCGGCCAGATAGTCGACCCAGACCCCGCCGCCCTCGTCAGCCGGGACGGGGATCGGCGGATTCGGATTCAGGGTGGTGAGCGCAGCCTGCACCATGCGCTGGTCGGCAAAGGCCCCGACTGCCATCGCCACGGCAACGCGCATGGCGGTGAATGGAAGCTGCAGCGGGCTCAGCCAGTTCACCATGGTTCGTTGCGTATACAGCTCCACGCGTCCGGTCGCAGCAGGCGCGGAAGGGATCGTCGCGGCGCCGGCGGCATGGGTCGCCGGTTGCGACCCGCCCGGACAGGGCGACCCTGGTGCTGACCCGGAATGCTTCATCGCCATCCTCCCAAGACTTCCTGGCCGTCTGCACGGAATCGGACCACGCGCGACTGTCGGCGCGACGCCGGCTGTTTCCAATGCGCTCTCGCCTTCAGCCCCTCAACATCTCCAGGGCTTCCGCAATTGCCCGCCTGATCCGCGTATACGTGCCGCAACGGCAGAGCACGCAGCTCATCTGGTCGACGATCTCGGTTTCCTTCGGATTGCGGGTGCGCTTGAGCAGCGCGCTCGCCGCCATCAGTTGCGCGCTCTGGCAATAGCCGCACTGCACGACCTCATGCTTCAGCCAGGCCGCCCGCAGGGCGCTCGCCTCGGGGCCGTCGAGCCCTTCGATGGTGACGATCTTCTTGCCTGCCATCTCGCTCGCCTGGTGCTGGCACGACAGCAGCATACTGCCGTCGACATGCACCGCGCAGGCGCCGCATACCCCCACGCCACACCCGAACTTGGTGCCCGTCAGCTTCAGCTCGCAGCGCAGCACCCACAACAGCGGCGTGCAGCCGTCAGAGCGGATTTCGACGCGCTTACCGTTGACACTGATCTGATTGTCTGGCATCACAGGCTCCGGAAGGCGGCAGGGTCTTCAGCAGCGGCAGGTCGCGCAAGCGTTCGCCGGTCGCCTGGAACAAGGCGTTCGCCACCGCTGGCGCGATCGGCGGCGTGGTGGACTCGCCGACGCCCTGTGGCGGGCCCTTCGACGGCATGACGTGCACCTGGATGTCCGGGCAGTCTCGCAGGCGCATGGCCGGAAACGCGGTGTAGTAGTCCTCTTTCACCTTGCCGCTCTCCAGCGTAATCTTCTGCCACAGCGCTGCCGACAGCCCGAACACGACGCCGCCCTCTACCTGCTGCTCGATCAGGGTCGGGTTGACCGGCATGCCGCAATCGATGGCGCAGAAGACGCGATCCACGCGGACCTGCCCCGTGCTGTCCACGGACACCTCGGCGACCTGAGCCACCACGCTGCCGAACGACTCGTGCAGGGCCACCCCGCGCCCCACCTTCACCACGCCAGGCTTCTTGCGCAAAGGCTGGCCCCAGCCCGACATCTTTCCCGCCTGCTCCAGCACCGCGCGCTGGCGCTCATCCCTGAGCAGGCTCATGCGGTAGTCGAGCGGATCCTTGCCCACCGCCGCCGCCAGCTCGTCGACAAAGCTCTCCATGAAGAAGGCGTGGTGCGAGTGCCCCACCGAGCGCCAGTAGCCGACCGGAATGGCAAGGTCCACGCTCTGGTGGCCGACCCACACGTCCGGCCAGTCATAGGCCTGGTCGAAGGCCCCCTCCACCGTCGACTTGTCCAGCCGCGACACGAAGATGTCCGGCAGCCCGAAGTTGCGTTTTGCGGTGCTCTCCAGCACTGACTGGCTGGCCGAGATATTGCGCACGGCGATGACTTTGCGGTTCCCGTCGAGCCACGCTTCAAAGCGCGACACGCTGGCCGGACGGTAGAAGTCATGCCGCATGTCCTCGGGGCGCGACCAGATCGTCTGCACCGGCACACCCTTGCGCTTCGCGGCGATGGCGGCCGCCTGGCAGATGAAATCGACTTCCAGCCTGCGCCCGAAGGCACCGCCGATGGATAGCTGGCGCAGTTCGACCTGGTCCGTGTCCAGGCCGATCGTCTTCGCCACGCAGCGGCGCGCCAGCCCGGGCATCTGCGTGGCGGCCCACACGACGGCGCGGCCGTCCTCGACCAGCACCGTGCAGTTGACCGGCTCCAGCGCGGCATGCGCAAGGTATGGCGCCGAGTACAAGACCTGGATGGCGGGCTTGCCCTGCTTCATGGCCCGCCCGTCACCATGCTCGTACCAGACGCGCGGGCCCGAGGCGTCGAGCGCCTTCACCAGCGTGTCGCGGATGCCCTCGCTCGACAGCTTCGCAGCTTCTCCTTCGTCCCACTTGCACTGGACCTTTTCGACCGCCTGCATGGCGATCCACGCATCGCTGGCGATCACGGCCACCCCGCCGCTGCCGCCCGGGAACGGAGGCAGCGGGACGAGGTCGAGCACGCCGGGCAGCGCCTTCACATCGTCCGGCGGGGATCCCCGCAGCTTGCCGCCCAGCGTCGGGCACATCTGCACGCTGGCGTAGACCATCGCGTCCGCCACCACGTCGATGCCAAAACTGGCTTTGCCGTGGAGCTTGGCAGGGGTATCAAGGCGCGCCGCGCGGGTGCCGATGAGCCTGTAGCTGGCTGGGTCCTTCAGTTCCACCTTGCGTGGCAAAGCCTCGCGCGCGGCAGCCGCGGCCAGTTCGCCGAAGGTGGCACTGCGTCCGGACGGGTGCACCACCTTGCCGGCCTGCGCGCTGCAGTCCTCGGCCTTGACGTCCCACTGCTTGGCCGCTGCCGCGCACAGCATCATGCGGGCGGCGGCGCCGGCCTCGCGCATCGGATTCCACAGGTCCCTGATGCTGGTGGAGCCGCCGGTGAACATCATGCCCACCTCGCGCACGCCCTTGCGCGTGAACCATTCCGCCGCGCGCCTGGGCCACCCCTTGTCGTCCGGCCGGAACGGCAGGTTGGCGACCACGCCGTCGACGTTGTTGTACAGGTTGTCGACGGGCGACGGCTCGACGCGGATCTGCGACCAGTCGGCCTCCATCTCCTCGGCCAGCAGCATGGCCGCGCCGGTATGCACGCCCTGCCCCATCTCGGCCTTGCTCATCACCACCGTGACGGTGTTGTCGGACGCCACCTTGACCCAGCCGTTCAGCGCGGACTGCCCGTCGCGCACTGGCGGCGGATTGCCCGTCAGCCGCTGGCGCGGCGGCAGCCACGCCCATCCGATCACCAGCGCACCGGCAGCGCCCGCACCGCCGAGCAGGAAAGCCCTGCGCGTCAACATGGCAAGACAGCCAGACCGATCATCATCATAGGTAGCCCCCCGTGCCGCCCATGGCATGGCCTATATTAGGTCGGGAAGTGGCGTAGTGCGAATGCAAACACATCGCTGGCGCCATTGCGCAACAGCCCGCACGGCTACTGCCGCCCTGCCCGTCGATCAATTTCTTTTTTTGAATCAGAGGCTTAGGGATGGTCTGAACAACCTGCCGTAGCCGAAGGCCACGGCGTGCTCAGCACGCATTGATTTCACAGGATGAG
>NZ_JAGIQB010000082.1:0-14391 GCF_017815025.1 Cupriavidus phytohabitans | reverse complement strand
TGGAGAGCATCGCGCCCGAAAGTTAACACCTCGGCGCAAGGTTTACAACTTCCTCTGACGCTCCATACAAAAATGCCATTCAGCTCTTAACTGAACGGCATTAGGGGTTGGGTGGAGTCTTCAGATTAACGCGTCAGCCTCTCGTGACGCTGACGTTCGCTGGAGGTATTTCAGCGGCCTGCTAGAACCCCCAGGTCAGAAAGGTCCCTTTTTGACCTTCCGAATAACGGTGCTTCAGCCACAACCATTCGGACCTAAGACCCCTCCGAGCCACGCTACCTTCGTGTAGTCGACACTCTCGCCCTTAAAGCCCAAGTTCCATTCCCGGCACTGTGATGACTCTGCGAATTTGCAGCGCACGAATCCAAAAGTGCCACGAAAACAAGACCGCCATCTCTTCGAGCCCGTCGAAGCCTGACAGGACAAGACGAATCACGGCCGTTCCGGCGGATGGTTACCCCAACTACCGCCTGTCCTTTTCGTGGCGCCCATGGACAGGGGAGTTTTTAACATGCCAGCATGGACTTCTTCCTACGGTCCCCAGCCGACCTCCTCAAAAAAATTGACGCCGAGACAGGCCTTCTAACACGCATCCGAAGTTCATCGGAAGCTAAGCCTGAAGTCTTTGAGAACTACTGGCAGCCCCTGATCGATTCCGTCGCAGAGTACGTCCAAGAATGCCCTTTCGAGCAAGTCTCCTTTTCCGAGCCCGGTGGACTTCTTCGGTACGCCCTTATGGCGGGCTACTACGCGCTACAGATCGGTAACCAGCAGTTCTTCACCGGCAAACATGGCGCCGAGAAGCGCCGAATTCTGGTGCCGCAATACCGATTCGCAGTCTTCTTCTCGACGCTGGCAGGCATACCGGCCACGCTGCACGCCCGGATGATTGTCCGCGCGGGAGAAAAGACCTGGACTCCTTTCTCCGCAGAGCCGGCCCTGAGCCGATGGGTGCGTGCGCAGAACGCAAACACCTTCAACATCGAGTGGCGCCTTTCGGAACTAAAGGTCAGCCCGGCGAACGCTGTCGCGTGGTCGGCGGACATTGTGGGCATCGGCACGTGGCAAAACTTGGCAGAAGAAGTTGCCATGCTTGCGCACGATGCAATCTACCAAGTGGATCCCAAAACCGGTGAGTCGCCTGTTACCACATGCGTGCGCCAGGCCTATCGGACTGCCCGGGAGTTCGAAACGCGAGCAATGACTGGTCGCTACCAGACAAGCGCATTGCCAGAGAGCGTCACACCAGAGGCGATACAGAAATTCGGGGAAGGGCTGGAAACCACCACCGCAGGATCAAAGCCCACCGCAAGCCCGACTGGGCAAAGCGATAACACGCAAGGCGCCGCACAAATCTCCTCGACATCCCCGGCGGAGCAGGCCGACGTACCCGCCGCGGCCGCCTCTACCAGCGCCGACGTACAACCAGGATCGCCGGATACGAAGAAAGCTCCTTCAACACCAAGGTATCCGGACATTGTCCTCGACATCTTCAAGGCAATCCGACACCTGGACGACTACGACCAGATTAAGAAATCCTGCAACGAAATCGAGAAGGGCATCGCGGTTCCCATCTCGATCTTCGCAAAGCATGGCTTGCCGGTTTCGAAGGTGCTGGACATCCTCGACCAGAGCAAGCTCCTCGTCGAAATTTCCCCGACGAGAAAGAGCTGCATCCTACAAAAGGCCGCCCGCGGCCTCCTCTTCGGGTGAACTGATGAAGACTTACCACGACATGTTCCGGCCTGCTTATGAGATCCCCGCTGCAGCCGCGTGGGCGCTCGGCGGAACTGCCCTAATCGCCAGTTGCGCCTTTGGATCTATGCCGATCGATTGGGCCTTGTTCGGGGTGGCATGCTTCGCTTTTGCAGGACGCCGCTGGGCGCAAGCTGCAGACCTCTTCCGGTTCCGCCTCTCTCTCAGTGGGTACCGCGTCGAAGAGATCACCGTTGACGAATTGATGGAGCGGTCCAAGCAAATGTCAGATGCGAAGAAGCTCTACATCGGCAACGGCTTTGAATGGGATCAACGCGAGGCAGAGATCAGCAAGCACCTGCTGCGCCGAGGCAAGGCCAACATTCCACCGCTGCCGAACTGGCTGCCGAAGCCACTCGTCGAAGCGATGAAGCCCCTGGGATGGAAGCCCGTCGATGACAGCAAGATCGGCGTGCCATGGATTCATGGGATCAATCCAAACGAGCACCAGATCGGCGCAGGCTTTGAGACGCTGACTGGGCACACCCTCGTCGCGGGCACGACGCGTGCCGGCAAGACAAAGTTCTATGAGATGTTGCTCACGCAACTCGTCCACATGCGGAAGACGATCATCTTCGTCGATCCGAAAGGGGACAAAGACATCGAGGACCGTTTGCGCACAGAGTGCGCAAGGACCGGCCGGCGCTTCTACTATTTTCATCCGGCGCACCCCTCGCGGTCGATTCGCCTGAGCATCCTCGCAAACTGGAACAACATCTCCGACCTGGCTTCTCGAATCTCTGAGCAAGTCGACGCGAACGGATCCTTCCAAGCTTTCGCTTGGAAAACGCTGTACGGCATCATCCGCGGCGAATTGATGGACGGACGAAACCCTACTATTCGCTCCGTGAAGCGCTGGGCGCAGGTCGGTGTCGAGGAGTTGCTGGCATCGATCCTTCGGAAGTGGTTCCACACGCATGCAGGCCAGACGTGGGAGCAGGACGCGAAGGCATTTGTCGATCCTAAGAGCCCGTCTCCTCTTCTCGCATGGATCTCGCTATATACGAAGACCTGCCAAGACAAGGAGATTCCATTCGACGAGACCATCGACGCATTGTGCGCCATGGTCAAGCACTCGAAAGAGCATTACTCCAAGATGATCCAGGTGCTTGAGCCGCTGCTCGAGATGCTGGGCTCGGAAGAGGTCGGTCGGATGCTCTCTCCCGATCCGACCGACGTTTTCGATGAGCGCGACATCATGGACACGCGCAAGATCATCGCGGAAGGCGCAGTGCTCTATGTGGGTCTGGATTCGCTGTCGAACACGACGATTGGCTCCGCAATAGGCTCGATCATCCTTGCCGATCTCGCGTCGGTCTGCGGCGCGATCTACAACTTCGAAGGAAAAAATGACGTTCACCTCTTCGTCGACGAAGCGTCCGAAGCCCTGAATGCTCAGCTGATCCAGATCCTGAACAAGGGGGGCGGCGCCGGCATGCAGTGCTATATCGCAACGCAGACCATATCCGACTTCATCGCCCGCATGGGAAGCAAAGACAAGGCGATGCAGGTGCTCGGCAACCTGAACAACGTAATCACGCTTCGTCTCAAAGACTACGAAACCGCCAAATGGATCGCTCAATCCTTCGGACAAACCGGCTTCCGGGACGAGTCTCGATCCGTGAGTTCGGGACGGAATAGCACGAGCCACCCGACAGATTTCTCGGGTTCCGGCGGTCGGAACATGACCGTCAAAGACATTGCCCTTGTTTCCGAGGACCTCCTGACGCGTCTCCCCCCTATGAACTACTTCGCCTTCATCGGCGGTAGTTGGTTGTACAAGGGCCGAGTGCCCATCATCAGCCGCTGATCCAGAGCTGAGGAGAAACTGCCAGATGACTGAAATTGTAAAAGAAATGGTGGCGCCGGTGGCGATGTCCAGGGTTGCACGAGACAGCATGCTTTTTCCGAAGGCACGCGATATCTGGCTCGAACATGCTTTACTCGAAGCCGCTTCGGATGGCCTGGCCGCGCATTTGAGCAGCGCTTTGCCTGGGCAAGACGGCCCGCTTCTGCGCGACTGCCTAATCGACGCAGTCTCGGCATATCGAGCGACCGAACAGCACGGCGATATGGCGGCGATTGTTGCGTATCTCGTCGCACTCCTGCGTCGAGCTACGGACGTTTTCGATTTGAGCGTTGAAGCTCGTGTCGTCGATGGGGCGATATCTTGGGATCCTTTGAGGGAATCGCTTCAGTCCTTCGTCCTCCGGAATACTGAAGGCGAGATCTCCGTCTCCGCCCGGCCGGTAGCCGATGGCGCAATGAAAAATCGGGACGAATCCACCGTACTACTCGCGGCAAGGCTGATGCCTGAGCCGATCGCTCGACGCGTTGTGCGCCACGTGATGGCGCACGCAAAGGAATCTGGGAACTGAAATGGGAAAGATCAGAGACAATCCTTTCGCCGGCAAGGTCTACTTCTGGTGGATCGTTGCGCCGATTCTCACGCTCCTGATCTGCCCGATATTCATGCAGGAGGAGAGCTTTAAGATTGCGCCTTCAGAGGTCGAGTTTGTTGCGAGTTGCCGGCCTGACGTACAAGCGATCACTGATAGCGCCTCAGGCGTCTTCCAATCTTGGTTTGTCAACACTGGGATGGTGCATCTGACCACAAGCGACTACAGGAGTGCGCAAGCGTCAGGCTACCAGGGTTTTGCGTGGGCGGGCTCGCTGATGGATGGGTACATGGGGCGTGTGTGGCACTACCTGTACCGGGTACTCTGGAGGTGGGCTGCATTCTGGCCGTTCTACGTTGTGGGCCTTCTGGGCATTTTCCTCCCAAGCGTCGTCGATGGCCTGGTCGTCCGATCCGTGAAGCGGAGCGAGTTCGGCCTCTATAACCCACTCGGATTCACTATCAGCGGCTCGGCAGCGGCAATCTTCATCGGATGGCTCTTCTTTGTTCCATTTATCCCGTGGCCTCTGAGCCACTGGATCATCTCGAGCCTATTCGTTGGTTTGGGCCTCATGACCTGGTTGACGGTAGGCAGCTTTCAGAGCCGCACCTGATTCTCTTCATCCTATAAAAGTAGCTCCCTCCAATGGCCGTGCGCAACCGTTTTCTCGGTGCGGCACGGCCATTCGCATTTCTGAGGCGCCGAGCCAGCCGAAGACGACAACTGAAAGGGCAGCTCTTCATAGGGGCTTTTCATTCTAGTTACCCCAGCCAAGCACCTGAGAATGCCCCCAAAGATTGATCTCAGATGGGGGAAAGGATGAGCGTCAAGGCTCACGTGATGGAAGTGCTCAGGAAGAACCTGGCGCCGTTGAACCACCTTTTCGAAGATGCGGCGGTCAACGAAGTCATGGTGAATCCGGGAGGCAGCGTATTCGCGGAGCGTGCTGGCGAAATGCTCTTCATCGACGACGCCGGCCTCAAGGATGTGCAGATCGAGAGCGCGATCGTAGCTTTAGGCAAGCTGGTTAATGAGACCGTGGCAGCGAACACACCGAAAACGTTCATCTCCGCGTCGGTGGAGAACCTACGTATAGCGGGCGCACTCGCGCCGGCATCGCACGGTGGGCCGTCCCTCTGTATCCGAAAGCACCAACAAGAAGGGGAGCGTCCAAGCCTCGGCCAGCTTGTCGAGCGCGGAATGCTGACCTCGGAGCAGGCCGATCTGCTGATCAGGCTGTTCGTAACGGAAAAGAAAAACATCATGGTGGGCGGCCCGACAGGCAGCGGGAAGACAACGCTCGCCAACGGCCTGTGCATGCGTATTCCCGCGTACGAGCGCGTGATCTCGGTGGAGGACTCGCTCGAGTTGGAGCCCGGCCTAAAGCACCACGTCCGCCTACTGACAAATGCGTCGAAAGGTGTGACTGCGCAGCTCGCCGTACAGCACACACTGCGCGCTCGGCCGGACCGGTTGATTCTTGGCGAGACCCGCGGTTCGGAAACGTTTGATTTGATCCGTGCTTTCAACTCGGGGCACGACGGATCGCTAAGTACCGTACACGCGAGTTCTGCAGAGGACATGCTGTACGCGTTGGAGATGCTGTATCAGATGAGTCTGCCGCCGGATGCAAGCCTGTCGCCGGAGGCTGTTCGTGGCTACATCGCCCGCGCCGTGCACGTATGTGTGCACGTCACGCGCTCGGTGCAACAAAGAGAGGACGGGAAGTTTCGTTACGTCCGTCGGGTTGGTGAAATCGTTCGTGTCAAAGGAGTTGAGCATGGAAAATACGTTGTCGAATCGCTTTGCTAATGGCGTCCGTAAAGTGTCCCGCTTGCCGTCGGTGCAAGCTGCCGTGTTCGTTACGGTGTTTTTGGTGAGCCAGTCGGCGATGGCGCAGGGAGCGCCGAACATGTCGGGCCTGTGCATCATCCCGCAGATCCTGAAGGCTATCGTGGCCATCGTAGCGGTATCCGCTGTTCTCCTGTGGGCCGTCGCCCACTATACGAACAAGAACGACATGGCAGACCTGACCGTGAAGATTGGCGTCCCGACCGTCATTGCGAGTATTGCTGTCACCGTCATCGCGCAATTGGGCTTGAACTCCCAGTGCACTCTCTAACGAGAAGATTCAGTAGGCATGCGTACAAGTCCCATCATCCATGCAATCGTGAACCCAAAGATGTCGGGCGGGCTGAGCGGTGCACACACGGCCGTCATTTACGGGTCGGGCTTTGTCGTCGCATACCTGGCGTATCAGTGGCATTGGTGGGCGACGTTCTTCCCGGTCGCCGCCGCATTTGTCGCGCAGGCCTACTACAAGAATCAGTTTCGTCACGATCTCTTCTCGACCGCGATCCGGAAGAACTACAACCAGATGGCTGACCGATACCACCCATGGCCCCGCGAGACACTGCTGGGGCGAGGGCAACGTCCGAAGGGCTTCGGCCGTGACTTTCGGTGCTAGTTGGGCGGGGTCGAGGGTGCCATTCATCCGCTTGTCACCGGCACTCCTCCTTTGAAAGGGCCACAATGATCCTCGTCTACCGTTACCGGGTGAAATCGCTGCACGGCTTGCTTAACCGGCAAAGTCGTTCGGTGAATTTCGTCTGGAATTTCTGCAATGACACGCAGAAACACGCCCTCAAGTGGGGTAAGAAGTGGCCGACGGGTTTCGATCTGAACGTACTGACGACCGGCAGCAGCAAAGAGCTTGGGATCCATTCCGGCACCGTGAACGCGACGTGCGAGCAGTACGCGAAGTCGCGTAGCCAGCACCGACGGCCCTTCCTGCGCTATCGCGGCAAAAAGGCGCTCGGTTGGGTACCGGTGAAGGGCCGCGGCCTGAAACGCGAAGGCGAGGCGTTCCGCTTTGCCGGCAACACCTTCCGTGTGTTCAGCAGCCGCCCACTGCCCGAAGGCAAGATCAAGGACGGGACGAACTTCGCTCAGGACGCCAGAGGTAACTGGTTTCTGAACATCGTGATCGAGGTCGCCGACGTGCATGCACGTTCAATCCGAACCGGTGTCGGCATCGACCTTGGCCTGAAGGACTTCGCCACGCTTTCCACGGGCGAGAAGCTGCCCAATGACCGGTTTGGCCGGCAGGCCGCTGAAAAACTGGCGAAGGCGCAGCGTGCGCGAAAGCACAAGCGGCATATCGCCAAACTGCATGCCAAAGTGGCCAATGCCCGCGCCGACTTCCAGCACAAGCTGGCGCTCGATCTGGTCCGGCGGTTCGATTACATCGCGGTCGGCAACGTGTCGGCTGTGAAGCTCGCCAAAACCAGGATGGCGAAGAGCGTCTACGACGCGTCCTGGTCGTCCTTCCGATACAAGCTCCGCTATAAGGCGATCGCGCACGGGGCCACGTTCGAGGAAGTGAACGAAAGCGGTTCTACCCAGTCCTGTTCGTCGTGCGGGTCGAAAGACAGTACGACGCGGCCGAAAGGTATCGCAGGACTGCGAATAAGAGAGTGGGCCTGCAGTGTATGCGGTGCCGTGCATGATCGTGATACCAATGCTGCGTTGAACATTCTCCGATGCGGACGTGCATCGCCAGCGGTGGGAATCCCCTTCCTGAAGGGAGGGGAGGACGTCAATCTGAACAAGGATGGCTCATTGCTGGCCGGGCCAGAATTCTCGGGGCTAGACCCCGACAACATCGACGAAAACCAGGTCGATCGCGCGAGGTACCTGTAATGGCAAAGTCTGAACCGCCCATATACCTAGCCAAGGAAGAAGAGCGCCCCCTCCAGGAGATGCTGCCCTGGATGACCTACATCACGGATAACGTCATCTTGAACAAGGATGGGTCCTTGCTGGCGGGCTTCGAGTTCTCGGGACTTGATCCTGACAACATCGACGACGAGTTGGTCAATCGCGCAGTCGAGGAGCTTCAACGCGCTATCAACGCGAACTTCGCTGAGCGCATCACGCTCTGGTTCACTACCAAACGTAGCAAGGCGTATAGCTACCTCAAGCAAACTTTCAAGAATGAAGTTGCCCGCCGAGTAGACGAAGCGTACGCACGCCCGTTTCAGAATGGCTCGTTCTACCAGATGCGGCACTGGCTCTTTGTGCTCTACACGGGGAACACGGGTGTTGATGGCGTGATGGACAGGGCTCGCCATATCGAATCCGAAGAGCAGATTTCGGGGCCGATGGCGTATCTCAAGGCAATGAACGGCTCGGTGTCCACCGCAGCAGGGCTCGCGCGTGATCGGCGACAGCTCGAGATGAATTGGAAGGCGTTCGAGCAGATCCTTTCGGCGTTCGTTGGCTCCACACCCGCCTTGTCCTTTAACCGTTTGCATGAGCGTCAGCTTGACCGAGCGCTGTTCCAGATCGTGAATCCGGCGAGCGAGTATGACGTCGTTGAGCGGCCAGACTACGCCATGCTGGACGGATGGCTGCCGGCAGACTCGGTCGTCGTGGGGTCGGACGTCATCCGGTTCACGGGAAACCGCGGAGACCGGTACGCGGCAGTGTACGGCGCCAAACAATGGCCAACCTACTCCAATCCGATGCTGCTGGAGAACCTGCTCCGATCCGACAACGAGCTTGTCGTCTCGCAGACAGTGCGATGCTTGGGGAAGGAGGCCAGCGAAAAGGAACTGACAGAGGTTCGCAACTTCCTCAAGATGACCCAGTACTCCCTGGGCACGACCATCATGTCGAAGGCAACAGGAAGAAAGCCGGAAGCCGCTCCAGGAAAAGCCGAGCTCGTTGCTGACGCGGACGCTGCGCTAAAACGCCTTACGGGGGGCGGGCCAAATGCTGCGTTTTACAACCTCTCCGTCATGGTTTTTGATCGAAGTCGAGAGGGTCTCGAGCGGCGTTGCACCCACGTTGCACGGCTGTTCTCTCTCAAGCGACTTCTCACGCTGCGCGAGAGAGAGAATCTAGGTCCGAGTTATGCAGCCATGCTCCCAGGAAACTGGCAGTGGCAAGCTAGATTTCATTTGCTGCACGTGGACAACGTCGCGGACCTGGCTCCGATCTACACCATGAATCCAGGCCCTCGGATTCACGCGCACTTCTCCGAGGTGCAGAAACGACGGACTCCGCCTCATGCCGTCTTCATCGACAGCTATGGTTGCCAGTATCGGTGGGTCCCACACGTGGGGCAGGTTGGTCACGCCATTTTGATCGCACCAACTGAGTCGGGGAAAACAACGTTCGTGAACTTCTGCCTTTCGCAATTCCAGAAGTACGGCGATGTCAACACCTTCATCTTTGACCGCGACGCATCCGTAAAGATCACCACCTTCCTGCATGGCGGAAAGTATCTGGACTACAAGGCCGGCTCGCTTCGGCTGAACCCGTTCATGCTGGATGATGGCTCTGACTTCAGCCGTGTTTGGGTTCGTGAGTTTCTCATCCGTATGCTCGAACTCTCAGGGTATGCGGTTCAGTCCGAGGATCGCGAGGAAATCGACCGGATCTTGGGCAACATGTATGACGAGCATTTCCTCAACTCGCGAACGATCTCAACGTTCCATGCGCTCTGTCCGCCACGGATGTCTGAGGCCCTTGGTGAATGGCTGCATGATCGGCCCTACGGAATCTTCGACAACGAGGAAAACGATTTCCATCTGGAAGCGTGGACTGCGATCGAGATGAAGGAACTGGCCGCCATTCCTCGACTCTTCGAAATGTTCATGGAGTATGCATTTCGAAGCATTGACATGTCGCTCGATGGACGGCCCACCATCATCTATCTCGAAGAAGCGTCCTTCTTGCTGCAGGTGGAAACGTTCGCTAAGAAGATCGGTGACTGGCTCAAGACTTTCCGAAAAAAGAACGCATTTGTTTGGCTCACGGTACAAAGCCCTGGCTCGATAAATGGACCGGTGCGCGAGGACCTAATCGACAACATCAAGACTACGATCCTGATGTACAACAATAAGGTTGAGTCGCACCGCGAGTTCTACAAAAAGAACTTTGGGTTGAGTGATACGCAGATCAACCGGGTCGGCCGTCTGCGGCCACGGCTCGAGTATATGTTTGTGCAAGACAACTTCACCAGGGTTGTTCAGACGGTCTTCACGCCGGAAGTGCTGAATTACCTTCGATCTGAGAAGCATCTGCAGACGGTCTTTAACCGACACAAGTCGACGGAGAGCAGTAACCCAAGCTGGCTCGACGACTACCTTGCAGAAGCCGCGACTATGAAACGTGTGGACTATGACCAGGAACCCGAAAATGATGAGCGAACCGATGCGCAAGCTGCGTAAGACTCTTGCAATTCTCACTCTGTCCGGGGCCGCAGCTCCGGCCTTTGCGGGAGGGGGCGGGATTGTCTTCGACCCGTCGAACTTCGCCCAGAACATCCAGCAAGTAGTCCACACGGTGGCGCAGGAGCAACTGGCTATCCAGGCTGCTGTGCGACAAGTTCAAATGCTGGCGAACTCGATCAAGAACGCCAGCAACACGGTCAAAAGTGTGTCTGGCATCGGCGCTATCACCGATGCCGAGCAGACTATCTCGAGCTTGATGGCGCAGTGGAACGTCGATGCTACGCTTATCCAGCAATTGGGGGGGCAAAGTAACTTTGTCCAGGGGGTGATGTCGCAGTACGCAGCGAACCCTATGGCGGGAAGCTTCACGAATTATGTGCAGAATCTCGCAAATCAATCCGCGGCAGGCCAGCAGAACGCCACGTCGCTTATCGCGAACTACACAAACATGTCGAAAGAGCTTCAAAAGACAATGCAGAAGCGCCAGGCCATTGCTTCCCAGAACACGGGAGCTCTTGGCACAAACGACTCCATCGCGATAACGAATGCCTCCCTCGACAACCTGGCCGAGATTAACCAGGCGACGCTGCAAGGCATCCAAACGCTCGTACGTCAGGCGGCCTATAAGGAGTCGGTTGAAGCTGCGAACTCCCAGTCATCGATGCAGCTGCACAATAATGCAAGTGACATGGCTCAGAAGGCGGCGAACAGCGTTAGTGGTGTGCCTGGCGCCACAAAAATCCTGGGCTATTAAGTCAGCCGAGATTGCGAGAGGAAAGTGGCATGAGCAAGCTCTTTTGGGCACGAAGCATCTTGATGTTCGCGTTGTCTCTTATCCTGGTCATGCCGGTTAGCAGCTATGCTGCAGGCTCGTCATCAAGCTGCTCTCCGTTGACGGCGGGCGACACGGCTAACTGGGATGGGGTTAAGAACGTCGCTAACATCATCCTTTCGCCAATCAATAGCGCGCAGTCAACGATCTCCTCTAAGGCGAACTCGATGGCGTCGAGCGCCACCCCTCTCGCGCTGACGCTTGCTGGGGTTCTCGCACTTTCCTATTTCCTGTGGGGAATTTTGGACTCTCTCGCTGGGAGCGGCGATAGCTTCATGGGGATTGCGGTTGGTTCTCTGATCCCGGCGGCGATCGTCGCCGCTTGCTTGGGGTCATACGCAGCGCTGGTGGGCACGAGTGGCGGCCTGCAAGGAATTCTGAGTTCGTTCACCCAGGCGGCGACCGGATCGTCATCAGCATCGTCTGCGCTGGCCTCGTTCGCGCAGCAGATGTTCAATGTTTTTGCATCGTCGGTCAAAGCACTGTTCCAAGGCCTGGGGTGCATAAACATCTGGAGTTGGACTGTAGGTATTGCCCTCCAACTTATCTTTGGCTCGCTGATCCTCATTATTGCCTTAGTTCTGGCGGTCGTCGCTATTGGAGAACTGGTCGGTGTTCTACTGACAGGGATCGTTATGGTCGCGCTCGGTGTCGCCGTAGGGCCGCTGTTCGTTGCGTGCGCGGTGTGCAAATGGTCGGCGGGGTTCTTCCAGCAGTGGCTGAAGTTCCTTTTGGGCGCCACTGCGTACCAAATGATCATTAGCGTGGTTCTGTCGCTGGTCTCATCGATGCTCACCTCAGTGCAGGATCAAATTTCGAGCGTAAACCCTGCAGCGCTGGACTCGTCGGCCGGCGTCTCGTTTGCTGGCCTATTTGGCCTGCTCGGCATCACGTGGGTCTTAACGCACCTCTTCAAGCAGATTCCTCAAATGGCCCACGGCCTTATAGGCGGCGGTGCGATCGGACACGCCAGCTTCAATCGCGCCGCCATGGCTATGGCAGCAACGGCTGCGGCAGTGGCTGATATGGCCAAAGCAAGCGACAAGGGCAAAGACGGCGACAAGGGAGACGCCGGTCAAAGCGGTTCAGCAGCGGCAGGTGGCGCAGGTGAGGGTTCGGGTGGTGGTGGCAGCATGAGCGGACCGTCGGTGACTAGCGAGTCGGGTTCGTTTAGTGCTGCACCCCAAGTGACTGGCCCAAGCGCAAATGACGCTGGATCATATAGTGGGCCGCCTCAGTTGAGCGGCCCAGGCGGCCGCGACACCGGTGGCACGGGTGGGAACTCGGGCCCAGATGCCGACAGAGGGGGCGGCCAGTGGAAGCCAATTGGCGGCGGTTGGGAGGCGGAAGTCTAACTCAGTCGGAGGTGCCATCTTTATTGATCCGTCCGATGAAGCTTCTTCGGGCAGCAGTGGATCGCTCTAGTGGGATCGATCCACTGTTACGGAAGGACTACTTTTTCGTACGGCCGTCAAGAACCTTGACCACCGACTTCCACGGATCTTCATCCCACAAGTTGCACTCAATGTGGGTGCCACCGGGAACAACGTGGCGAACAGTGCCCGGCGCCGGATGATTGCCCGCAACGCGCCACGCATACATGACGATGTAGGAAAAAGCCAGGAACGCCTCAGTCGAAACCCACTCGACTACAACGATACCGCTCTGCCAGCCCATGCCTGATATGTGGCGCTTAATGAGGCGCGGGGCGTCCTTAGCGAACGGATACGGATGCCCTGGCACATGGAGCGCGCCGATTACCATTCCAAGGGAGAGGGTACGGGGGCCGTCCTCCGGATAGACGTCTCCACGGAATAGCGACCCAGCCTCGACCTTCGCCTCGTAGTCTTCTGGCTTGGCATTCGGGTTGCCCACAACGATCGCGCCGTCCGGCGTCACGTGCCGAAGGAAGGGTACGTCAATCGACGAAGCTACATGCTTCCAAGCCTGGATGAGCATTCCAGAATACTGGACTAGAGCGGCCTTGCTCCGGTACGTAATAGTGACGATGCCGTTCACATCCTCAATGGTCCAGATCTGCTCACCTGGCGAGAAATCGCGCATGGCAGTCTCATCCGGCCTAGCGAGAGCCTTCATCGCACCGTACAAGTACACGTAACGCTGGAGGCGGGCACGATTCTCTGGAACTACAGTAATAATGGACATTACGACCCCCGATGCTGGTTGATGATGCGCGCGGATACCTCCCGCGGCTTGGCGCAATCATATCGCCTCGTGGCCAGGTAGCAAGTCGGAAGCAGTGGGCAAGACACTCGGCTCGTGGATTCACTGGACGCCTCCGCTTGCCAAACTTCGCCCTGCAAGAACCGGAAATTTCCGGTTATACAAGGTCTTACCTGTTCGGTCGTGTCACGGGCGGTCGCATTTAATACGCGGCGCACCGAATCGCAAGCAGACAGGTAGCACCCAGAAAACCCTCGGATTGCCACGCGCATTCATGTGCTGGCGCACGACACGCGTCAGGAAAATACGTGGCATGAAGATACTCCGCAAACAGCCCGCTGAGCAGCCCGAGTCGTCCCAAGGACCTTCGGTTCCTCCGTACACGCCCGGACCGATCCGAGAATCGGCCGTCCGCAAATACTTCGCCCGCGGCGAGATGGAGCGTATCACGGGCAACCGCTGGTTCTTGGCCGTGGTCTTTCTTGCCGTTTTGCACTTCATGAACGGGATCGCCTGGATCCTCTTTCTCCCATTGAAGACCATTCAGACCGTGGTTGTGCGCGAGGATAGCGCCGGCCGCCAAACAGCCGACCTCGGTGGCAAATCTTCGTATGTGGCCGACCACGCAGCCGTCGAGTACTTCCTGTCGGGATGGATCAACAACATCTACGACATCAACGCCTCGACGATCGACGGGAACCTGAATCTCGCTGGAAAGATGACCGTTGGGAACGCGACGGACCAGTTGACTGCACTGGTAAAAAGATTGAATCCCTATTCGAGGCTGCACGACAACCCGCAAATGCGGCAGACCTTTAACCGATTGACGGCGAATTGGATTACTGAGGACACGCTCATCATCCGATTCAACCTCACAGAGCTCCTCGCCCCGGGCTCGTCGCCTAAGGAATCGCTGATTAAATCAGCGCGCGAGTCATCGAGGCGTTTGGTGAGCGCGTTGTCATAGGTGTGTCCATGA
>NZ_JAGIQB010000081.1:0-14574 GCF_017815025.1 Cupriavidus phytohabitans | reverse complement strand
AGAAGTTCATGTCGCGGCGAAGACACTGCGAGGCTTACGAGCCGTCGACGACGGGGACAATTGTGTATAACCACATGGGCTTAACCTCCTATAAGCTAGCGGCAGACTTCATACACGCCATATCCCATGTTGTTACCGTTACTAATCCCACCAGTGATATAGGATCCGTAGCGATAGCCGCCCGCCGCAACCGCAGCACTGGCGCGCGCGTTCAGTTCGCTCCAGTCCATGTAGGTCTGCCAAGCTTCCGAAGCGACGACCCGCCCACCATACCAAATGGTGTAGCCCCTGGACTCGCAGCCCCCATCAGCTGTGCACTGGCCCATATCACCGACGTAAATCCCAAAGGCATTCGCTTGATATTGGCAAGCCGGTGGCGGTGGGGGTGCGCAGCATGGCGGCGGCGGCGGCGGCGGCGGCGCCGGGACACCGCAGAACGGCAAGCCGTTGTCGGGGTTTCTCATCCATGCATATCCCGCGCGACAGTCTGCCACCGTCATAGGCGGCGCAGGAAACGAATAGAGTTGGGCCTCGGCTGCCGAAAAGCTAGCCATCAGAGTCCAAGCGACCAGAATGCGCTTCATAGTTAATGATCCTTAGAACGTGCAGCCCGTTGTGACTGTGCCCACCAGTTGCCCTCCGAGGGCGCCAATGTCGTTGCCGCTATACCACGCCGCTGGAGACATGGCGCTCGCTTGTGCGTACCAATAGGTGCCGTAGTCGTTCATTGCGAAATAAGTTCCTTGAATGGGCGGTATCACGTTCCCGGTGATGTTCACCATTTCTTGTTTCGGCGTATACATTGCCCACGCCGTTCCACCGGGGCAGTTGTCCTTGCCGAAGGTCATTCCGTCCGTCACGTTTTCGTATTTCCGCGTAACCGACAGATTGCCCAACGCGTTGTTGAGCGTGATATACCGATTGCCCTTGCAGATGAATCCAACATTGGTCGCACTCGTTGCTATCTGGCCATGGTTGCCGCACCAAAGACCTTCGTAGACGTTTGCCACGGCCGTGCCGATCGGCTGCCAGATCCCACCGAAACAGATCACGAATCCACTGCCCATCGTGCTGCGGCGGGTCGATGGCTCGACGTTGCATGCTGAACCAGGCGCTGCGGTATTCGTGAGATAGGTCTCACCATTGCTTGTCAGCGATGTCGTGGCTGTCAGCCGCCTGGCGTTGTTGACATCGTTTCCGCCCATATCGAGCGATGTCTGCATCTGGTTCAGTTCCGGATGCCCCGGAACTTGCACCCGATACAAATAGCCGTTGTTGGCCTGCGCACCGGTAAAGGCGAGCAACGACGCGAGCCTGCCGCTGCCCGGGTTCGTATAGTTGGCAAGCGGCACCTGCCACGCGCCATACGCCCCGTAGGCCCGCGTCGCGACCATCGTCGGATCGCCGTTCTGTCCCGCGTAGGGTACGAAGCCGCCTTGCGCGCCCGCCTGCGCCGCGATCTGCACGAGCTGACGGGTATCGGTGATCGGCCGCCCCCCCTGCGAAGTGACGAGCGCCTGCAGGTTGTTCGGCGTCGGCTGCAGGACCTGAAGCAGCCAGGTCTGACCGAACACATTGGTCGCCGAGAATCCCGCTGGCAGATAGCCGCCGTTGATCAGCATGGCCGGCGTAACGTTGACAGGGACGCTCGCGGTCGCTTGAGCGACCAGCGTCGCGGATTCGTCCTGCACGAACTGCAGGGAGGCCTTGTCGAAGACAAGCATCTGGCTCGCCGCGGCGGCGGTTTGCACGTTCGTCACGCCGGCTTTGGCCCACGTCGCAAAGCCGGCGAGGCTCAGCATCGAGAGCATCAGCGCGACGAGATATCCGAGGATGGCTTCCATGCGTTTCTCAGGTGTTTAGCTGGACCCAATGGACCAGCGCCCCGACGGGAATGGTCGCCGGCACGCTGTAAGCGATGCCGGTTGCAAGATTGACGGCCGTGCCCTGGCTGCGGACTCGGAACCACGCGAGACTGCCATCCGTGCTGTTGAGCAGCGCGCCGCTTGCGCCTGATGACACACGCACGTACCCGTAGATGTCACGCCCGCCACCCGGGTTGGCGACGGCCATGCAACCCGCACCAGCCGGCGCCACCATTCCGGACGGCAACACAGGTATCACGCTCGCCCCGATCAGTC
The DNA here is from genome assembly GCF_017815025.1 of Cupriavidus phytohabitans. Lineage (NCBI taxonomy): Bacteria > Pseudomonadati > Pseudomonadota > Betaproteobacteria > Burkholderiales > Burkholderiaceae > Cupriavidus > Cupriavidus phytohabitans. The sequence continues at coordinate 12,433 of NZ_JAGIQB010000081.1, read as the reverse complement.
CTGGCGTCGCACCGGCGGTCGACACGCACGCCGAGCCGTATGCTTGTGCCTGCTGCGCCGTCACCATCGCGATCGATTCCATTCGGCCGGCTACGCCAGCCCCAGGCGCTGCTTCTGATAGTTGCCGGCTTTGGGCAACAATGCCGAGACAGAACAGGACCGTCGCGATCGGCAGGATGAGATAGCCCATGCCCTTCTCCTCAACCTTGGGTTGCCGCCTGGAAGTTCACTGGAAGGTCAGGGTGAAACTGGCAGTCGCACTGCATGCGGCGCCGGCGGTGGCCTGGTCTGGCAGGTTCGCCTGCGTGAAGGTCGTGGTCCCTACTGCCAATGACACGTAGTCGCGTAGCGAGGTTGCGGTGCTCACGCACTGCTTTGCTGTCTGCGCACCGCCACCACCGAAGCGGATCACGCCCTGCGACCCGCTGCTCGCGGCCGACAACGTCACGGCATTTCCCCACGGGTCAACCAGAGTCGTGCCGCGCACCATGTCCGTCGGAAACATGCCGCCGGTGATCATCGCCGGGATGTTGGCCGTGGTGAAGTTGGTATAGCCGTTATTGCCCTGCGAGAATCCAGCGCGGGCATTCGTGATCAGCTGCGCGATGTTGGTGGACACCACGCCGGCCTTGTGGCTTTGGAAACCGTTGTAGCCTGCGTAAGCAATGCCCACCAGTGCCAGCAGGCCCAAAACGATGGCGACGATCCGCCCGAGAATTCCATCCATGTCTTTTCCCTAAGGTCCACGCCCTGATCTCATCGCCTCCCACCGTGGACGTGATGCCGGTGGAACTCTCGCCTCGTCGCTGACGCTCTACCTGGTTATTGGAAGGTCAGCGTAAAGGTTGCGGTGGCGCTACAGGCAGCGCCGGCGGTGGCCTGGTCAGGCAGGTTGGTCTGGTTAAACGTGGTCGACCCAACCGCCAGCGTCACGTAGTCCTTAAGGCCCAATGCCGCGCTCACGCATTGCTTTGCGGTTTGGCCATTGCCACCGCCGAAGGTAATGACGCCCTGGGATCCGTTGTTGGCCGAGGCCAGTGTGACCGCATTGCCCCAAGGGTCGACCAGTGCCGTGCCGCGCACCATATCCGACGGGAACATGCCGCCGGTAATCATCGAAGCGATGTTGGAGGTGGTGAAATTGGTATAGCCGTTGTTCCCCTGCGAGAAGCCTGCACGCGCATTCGTGATCAACTGCGTGATATTGGTCGCGACCACGCCAGCCTTGTGGTTCTGGAAGCCGTTGTACCCGGCATAGGCGATACCAACGAGAGCCAGCAGACCCAGCACGATGGCGACGATACGCCCAAGAATTCCGTCCATTTGATACTCCTTGTGAGATTGCGAAAATTGTCAGAGCTTGCCCATCGAAGATGTGAGGATCTCCGAGAGCGAGTTGGAGCCGAGTTGCAGAACAACGAAGGCGAGGAACATCAGTCCGGTGAAGGTCGCCGACATCACCATCCCCTTCGCAAGCAGTTGCCGCTCGATGACTTCTGCGTTCTGCCTCACGGCCACCGTGATCTTCTCGGTGAAGTCGTCAAAGCCCGCATACGCGCCGATTTCATCGATCAGATCCAGCGAAGGGAAGCCATTCCCGGCCTGCCGCATGGCTTCCGCGAGGTCCAGGCCGTCGGCCAGACCCAGGCGAATTGGCCTCAGGCGTGAGGCCAGCCATGGCGATGCCGTGGCGATCTGACCCTCCAGCGCGGCAATGTCAGGCACTTTCGCCCGCAGCAGCGCGACGAATGACATCAGCCAGGTGAATCCGGTTATCTCGCGGTACACCGTGAAGGGGAAGACGTGTTGGTCAAAGAACCGCCTGCCCGGCCCAGCCCACCTCGACAGCGCCCACCAGCTCCAGAGCGCGTAGGCACCCAGGCCCCCGAAAATCACCGGTGCAGGCCATCCCACAGCAAGCTGACCCAATCCGTACATGGCATATGCCCAGCCGGTCCATTTCTCTATCGGCAGCACATCGGTGAACTGCGGCACGATGTAGCCGCCGATCAACAACAGGACCACATACAGCGTCACCAGGTAGACCGTCGGCGCGAAGAAGCTGGCCTGCAGCTTCTGCCGCAGGCGCGTCGTCAACTCGCGTACGTCCAGCACCAGCCGCATGGCATCGGGCAGTTGCCCCGCCTTCTCGCCGGCGTCCAGCACGCTGCGTTCCAGATCACTGAGGCTTGCGTCCATTGCCGCCATCAGGGTCTTGCCATCGCGCACCTGACGGCCGACCTCGTGCGCCGCCTCGGCGGCCCGCTTGCGGCCTCGCCGTGCTTGGCGCTCTCGGAAGTCTTCAATGACTTGCGCAAGGGTCAGCCCGTTTTCCAGTTGGCTCGATGCCTGTTGATACAGGCGCCGGCGCATTGCCCAAGACAGTCCGCTCATAATTCCTCCCGCGTCGGAATGGCGTCCACATTGCGCTCGACGTCGACGGGGTCGAGCAGCCCGGCCAAGACAAGATCCATTGCGTGTGCGACCATGGGCTTGTCGGAACCCGTCTTGGCTCGATGATTGCGCCGGGCGACCAATACGCCATCGTTGATGCAGTCCTGCATCAACTTCTCGCTGGTGACGACCACTTCCGCAACGGCTTGCTGGCCAACCGTTTCCTCGCCATGGCAGTGCTCGCAGCCGGCGCCGCGGACACGGACTTTCGACAGGTCGCCCCAGCTGCGCATCGCTTGCAGCATGTAGTCGGGCAAGGGGCCCGCTGCGCTCTCGAACGGCACCGAGCATTTCGGGCACAGCAGCGGGACAATCCGCTGCGCGATCAAGCCAATGATCTGGTTGTGGTTGCAGATCACGTCCATCGCAAGACGGACATGGTCCAGCATCACCAACCGTGAGAAGGTCTCGAACGGATCGGTCACGTGCAGCGTGGTCAGCACCTGATGGCCGGTGGCCGCGGCCTGCAGCGTTGCGATCGCTTCCTCGACACCCCGGATTTCGCCCAGCAGCACCGAATCCGGGTCCATCCGCAGCGTCATGCGCAACATCTCCGGGAATCGCTCGCTTTCCGTGGTGAGCTGGATGCCCCAGTCCATCGGGTATTCGGTCGGGTTCTCGATCGTGATGAGTCGCTTTTGTGGGAAGAGCCGTGCCTGATGGCGGGTGCATTCGAAGAGCGTCGTGGTCTTGCCGCTCCCCGTCGGGCCCGTGACGACAATCACGCCCATGGGCCTCCGCAGAAGCTGCGAGACGAGCTCCACCTGTAGCGGCGTGTAGCCCATCTGGCCGAGCTTGAACTCCCCAGTCGGCGCCTTCGGCGTGCGGAGATCCAGCCGCTTCACCGCTTCGATAGCATCCGCTTTCCGGGTGCCTTCGTGGTGCTCCCGGTATTGCAACCGCGCAACGAGAAAGCCGCCACCACTCTCCACCGGGTAGGCGGGGCCACGCACGATCCGCACGCTGGAGAGGCCGGTGCCCGGCAGCGCGTCGCCGGCGATCTGGGCGTCTTGCACGTCCAGCGGGTTATAGGTGGCGGCCTTCGCCGTGGCGAGGCCCGTGTACATCGCGCGGATCAGTCGTTCCCCTTCCTCGCGGCGCATCGATAGCGCGGAGACCGTGCGCAGATCTCCCTTGATCCGTACCTGAATCTCGGTGTGGTGCTCTCGAACCAGGATGTGGATGTCCGAGGCGATCAGGACAGCGCAATCCGCGATCAGCCGGCGCGCGAGGGTCAGGGTCTGCAGGTCAGTATCCTGCAGCTGGCCGGAACCGCGCTGCTGGCGCAACACCGCAAGCTCCTGCGCAGACACCTTGCGCAGTTGGGGCGCGGCGCCACTGCGCCGCAGCTTGGCTTCCCAAGTGAGCAGCCGCGGCGTCCCGAAGTGTCGGGCATCCACATAGATGTCGCAGCCGTGAACCGCCAACACCTGCTGCACGTTGTCATCGGTCAGGCCAAGCTCCTTGGCGACGTCTTCCACATGCAGGCCGCTTTCCGCGGCGCGCTGGCGAAGTGCCGCCGCTTGCTCGGCCGTCAGATGGTTCAGGTTGAGGGCGACACGGTCGAAGGTGGCGGGCAGGTTGCGCGGGTATAGGATATGCGGCTCAAGCACCTCCGGAGGCTTCGGCAACGCCAGGGCATCGGACTTCACAGACGGCTCGGCGCGCGCCGCAAGTGCGGCACTCCCTACCGAGGCGTTGCGTGGACTGCGCCACAGGCGCGATATGGTCTCGACCATCATTGACTCCCAGCGGGCGGCACTGCGCCGTCCCGCATTGCGTACAGTTTTCCGGTGCCCTTCCACGACTGGGCGGCCGCTTCGTAGCTGACCTCGGTCAGGCGCATACCTGCCACGTCATCCAGTCCCTCGCCCACGCCCAGCCACGGCGGCGCGCCAAAGCCGATGTCCGCGGTCATCGCGAGCCACGGATCGACCGGGGTGTTGCCGTCTGCCGGCAGCAACGGGGGCGGTGAGGTCAACTGCAAGCTCACGCCATTACCCTGTGCATACGTCCACATCGACCGCTGCGCGGCGGCTGTCGCGCTGACTGCGCGCGAGGAAGGCAGGAATGCCGCCGGCGCATTCGCCGTGGCTGTCGCTTGATTGCCGTCCGTGGAAAGCGCCCCGGGTGCGTTGACGGCCAAGCCGCCCTCCCGCTTCCACGTGGTTTCGATCATCAGGGCGGTCGACGTGGCCGGCTTGCAGCGCCAGCTGGAAAGCGTCCAGCCAGCCTCCGCTAGGGGCTGCCGGTCCCAGGCGCGGCGGCAGGCCTGCAGGAAGGTGGTCGGGGTCGCTTCTTCGACCCAAGGTATTGCTCGCTGCCGTGCGGCCTCATTGGCGCGCTGCGCGGCGGCAACCGCGCGCTGTCGCATCAACTGCGCCTCGCGCTCAGCCGCTTGCTGCTGGTCGTACCAGTACCAGCCGCCGACGAGAAGCGCCACTACGCCGAATGCAGCTGCCACCGCATACGACGTCGACTTCAAAGGGCCGGTCAGCACGTCCCGCATGGGCGACACGCCCTTTGCAGCGCGCGCCATGTTGGCGAGATCCCGTATCGTCCCTTCAACCTCCGTCCATTCCCCAAGGGTGCGATGCCGCTCTCGGAACGGTGCCAGTTCCTCCAGGGTGCCCACCCGATCGCCACCGGCAATGACGGCGTGGCCCTGCCGGACGGCGATGTACCAGTAGAGGCTGCCCTGCAGGTGGAAGAGTCCCCTCCATGGCTGGCGGTGCTGGCCAGCAACGACCGCGGCGAGCGGCTTCAGCCCGGCCGGCTTTGCGCCGGCGATCGCTTCGCAGAATCCGGTCTGGATGGCCCCTTCAGCGCTCTGATGCACCACGCCCCAGCGGACGTTCCGGCCGAGTTCCAGCGCCCGCGCACGTAGGACTCCCTGACTCGGCTGCGCTTCCTCGTGTTGCCAGGTCAGCCCGATGGCGAAGCTGCCCTTCAGACCGGGGAATGACAGGATCTCAGCCATCGCTCACGGCCTCAGCGTGCGCACGCGCTTGCCGTTGGCAAACTTCACCCCGCCGTCGTCGATGCTGACGACCTTCCAGCCGCCGTCCAGCGTGTCGCCAGCCTGGACGGGAATGGTTCGACCGCTGACATCGACCACAGCGTTGTAGTGACCGTCGAACGCGCGCAGCGACACCAGGCGGGGAGCCTCCGGCGCGAGCCGCGGTGCTCGCTCTGCCACGCCGCCGGCCGGCATCGGACCGGCCAGCGAAATCGATGGCGCGCCGGCCCCCGTCGCCCCGCCGGCAGGGGCCGCGATCAGCGAATCCTCCGCCCGCTTGACCTCTGCCTTGTACTTGGCAATCTCCGCGCGCGCCTTCCACAAAGCCAGTTGGGACTGCAAGGCGGCAAGTTCCGGCGCGTCAGTGGGGCGCGACGGCTGGGCTGTCTCGACAGCGGGCGGCGTGGTGGCCGCTGTAGGAGCCACATTCCCGGTCGCTGAAGTAGCAGCGGTCGACGGCACCGAGGGGGCAGTGCCCTGCGTATTCGCCGGACTACCCCCCGCCGAGGCAATCGCCGCGGCAACAGGGTTCGACATCGCCGACGCCGCATTAGCAGGGGCGGCAGCCAAGAGGCCGACGGTAGCGACAAGCGCCAGCGCGGCAGGGCTCCAACGAAGATTGAATGCGCGATTCTGCATGGAATTGTCTCTGTGTTACAGCAAGCGGGCCGAGATCATGATGGCGATGACGGTGTCTCCCTTGAGCGCACCGACGCCGCCGCCGAGCGCGGCCATCCACGGCTCGCCGACGCCGTTATTGGTCGTAGACGCCTTCTGGTTGCGCAGGCCTGTAAGCACCAACGATTCGCCGGGCTTCAAGGTGATCGACTGGGTGAACCGGTTGGTCGGCATGGTGCGCAGCTGAACACTGGTCTGGTTCGCGTCTCCGCCCGAGTTGAACCGCTGCAGCGGCAGCAGATCCGACAGGGTCATGTCGAAGTTCATCAGAATCCGGCCATCGACAACCTTGGGCAGGAAGTTGCTGGTAAAGCCGTAGGTCACCGTTCCGGTCTGGATGGAGCTGGTGGAACCCACGTTGGCCGCCAGCGTCGTTTGCGACTGCGCGACATAGTCCTGCAGCGTGGCGGTCTGCAGGGCCAGAACCTTGCCGTTTTGCGTGACGCCCGAGCGCGATACCACCTGCGACACGTTGCCAAGCGTCGAGAGCGCCTGCACGACTGCCTTGCTGCCGGCGAAAGGACCACTCATGATCGTCGCGCCAAGGTTCATGGGGGTCGCACTGCCTGAAATCGTCGGCGTGCTGACGGAACTGAACGCGACGCCGGTCTGGCCGGCGGAGCTTTGGTAGGCAAGCGACAGGTTCAGCCCATAGTTGTCCTCACGCGTGACGCGGACTTCGTAGACCTGCACATCGATGGCCACCTGCTTGCCGTACATCGCGGCCAGGCTCTTGACGAACTGTTCGATGCGATCGCATTGCACCGGATCGCCAGTCACGGTCAGGGCCCCAAGGTTCTTGTCGACCACGACTTCTGCGCTCGCGCCAGCGACGGCCTTGGCGGTCGCCTGGAGGGTCTCCCACGGCTTCATCTCGACGGACATGCTCATCGACTGGCCGCTACGGCCGCCGCTTCCGCCTGCTGTGCCGCCGTTCCCGCCGGCGCCTGCCATGCCCCCGGAGCTGCTGTCCGACGTGGTGATCGAACCGTTCATGGACGAAGCATCCGCGAGGCTCGGCAGCATGAAGGTCCGGGTTTCCGTCCGGAAGAACGACACCGTGCCATCGTTGTAACGCGACCAGACCCCAAAATGCGCCTCGACGGCATCGAGGAAACCCTTGAAGTTGCCTTCGTACCGCAGGGTCAGCGGCATCGCGATCGCCGTGCCCGCACCCTGGCCCGACGCAGGAGCGCCGGCCAGCGGGGCCGCCAGGTCCACGCGGGGCGTGCCACCCATCGGAATGGGTCCAGTCGGCCGCGACCCGACGGCTGGCTGCGCAGGTGCCGAACCGCTCGTCGCTGACGCAACAGCTGAGGCGTCCACGGTCGCCCGCACGCCGACACTCTGTGCGATCCAGTTCGCGGCTTCGGTCAGTGACCCGAGCGTGCCCTTGAACACCACGTGTTTGTTGTAGATGTCCGGCTGCGGCTTGCTGGCGCGGATCTTTTCCCCCATCAGCCAGGCGCCCTCATGCACCCGGAACACCGGGCGGCTGCGGGGTGCATCGGCGTATGCGGCGTGCGCCTCATTGCCGATAGCGTTCTGTACGTCGCGCGTTTCCATCACACCGCAGCCCGACAGCAGCGTGGCGGCCGCCACGGCGGACGCGGTGTAGCGCGCCGCATTGCTCTTCATCTGCTTCATCATTGAACCATCCCGTTTTGGCTGATAATCACCGTGCGATTGCCGCGCCAACTATCCCCCACCACGTCGGCGCCGTTATTGGCCAGCTCCTCCACCACGCGCTTGACTGCGCTTTCGAAGTCGCTGCCGTAGTCCTTGTCGCCGGGCACGATCCAGCCGTCCGGAACATTCCATGCAACCGTCCACCCGGCCCGGCTCGCCCAGTTCTGAAGCTGCTGTTGAAGCGCCTCCCCTTTGACAAGCCGGAACACGGCACCGGCCGCCGGCGCGGTGATCGGCACGGCCGGCGTGCTGGCCATGCTCGGCGCTGCACCTGCGGATGGCGTGTTGGCGGCCAGCAATGTCGGGCTGCCGGCGGCCTTGGCAGCCTTGGCGCCATGTGGCGCCTGCAGTTGCTGCCAGCCATCGTTCGACAGGTGCGAGGCATGCACCGCCGGCAGAAGGATCAAGCCGCTCACCAGTGATGCTGCGGCGACGACAAAGCGAACGGTTCGGTTGGATTGGCACATAGCTATGCGTTCGGTTGAGGTGAAGGAACTACCGCAATGCGGCGCGCTGCAGCGCCTGCCACCGCGCATGAATCTGGTTGGCGTAGCGCAACTGCTTGTCAGGTGAGGATGCGTTGTAGGCCCCGACCGCCTTCCACGTTGGTCCGAAGCGCTGGATGTTCTCGCGCAGAATCCACGCGCCGACGTAGGCATTGATGCACCCATCAAACAGGTGGGCGCGCGTAATCCCATACCTGTCCAGGCGCGGCAGGTGGATCGAGTTGATCTGCATGAGTCCGATGTCCTCCGAACCGTTGCCATTGCGATTCGTGACCCATGGACGCATGCCCGACTCCTGCATTGCGATGCTCCTCAATAGCATTGAATCGACCCCGTGATACCTTGCGGCGTTCTCCAGACAGTCGGCGCTGGCCACGCCGATCCACGCGAGCGAGCCGATGATGGCAATCGCCACGCCACCGAGGCTTCGGCCGAGGGCAGGTGCGATGGGCGGCGTCACGACGAGCTGACTGCGCGGTCGCTAAAGCGGATCGACCGGGAACGCGTGACCGTCACTTCGAAGCCGTCCGCGTCCACGACGAAGGTGTCCCCTATTCCATTGACGCGGTAGTAGCGCCCCTTCTGCTGACCCTTCACGATCCTTCCGTCAACTCGCACCGTCACCTTTTTGGTCCCATCGCTAACGCGCAGATACGTATTCCCTCGCTCGGAGAAGACCTGGTCGAGCCCCGCCGCGTTCTCGCCCGGGAAGTGAAAGGTGTCCGCAACTTCCCGCGTAACGATCGCACTAGAGCGCCCATCCCGGACCAGGAATGTTGGCGAGGGGTCGATCGTCATGACACCCGTGCGATCGTCCCAGGAAGACGACAGGCGCTTTCCAGTCTCGGTCACAAACTGAATACCGCCGCTCGGTCGCACCGGGAAGCGGATCTGGATTGAGCCATTGGCGCCTTCGCGAATGCCGTCGGCGCCAAAAGCCTTAGCCAAATATGAGACGTCGGAACCATCTCGATTCTCGCTCGCTGCCGGTGCGGCACCCTCTCGTGAGGCAGGCCGACCCGGGACTGCCGCCGATCGGGCCGCGCCAGACCGCAAGTCCCCTCCACCATCATTGCTTGCATCCTTGGTGACCGCGTCGGTGGAGGTTGCGCCGGCAGGCTTCAAGGATGAGTTCCCATCCGCCAGCAAATCACGTCGAGGCACGGCATCGCCCGCCAGCGGTTGATGAAGCGGGGATGCTGCCTGATACCGGCTTTGCGTTGCGCCGTAAGCGGGCGCACTGGCTGGGCCGGAGGGCAGCGCAATGTGTTTTACCTGAAGCGAGATCGATCCAATCCGAGCTACGAAGGACTCAGGGATACCGGGCAGACGCAGGTATGGACCGTCCGCGGTGGCACCTGCTACCTGCGTTCGCGCACTGCCCGACGGCTGAATGTATGTGTTCTCGCCGTCGTTGAACACGAGTGTCGGCCGCACATTTGCCGGCCCATCAATTCGATAGCCGAAGTCAAGCGCCGCCGCGGCGTGAGCCGTATGCAGGCCGATAGCGAGGCTCGACAGGAGAAGGCACCGCATGCTCCGCGACACGATGCCACTTTCAATGTTCACTCGCATTGACGTTACCTCCGGTAATACTGTGTAAGTGCCAGGTCGTTCCGGACCATGAATATGAACTCCGTACCGCCAGAACGCGAAAGCGTTGGAGGGATATCCTTGTTCCTATTCAGCAAGGTCGAGACCACTTGCTGCAGCGTCTGGGCGAAGATAGTCCCGCCCAGTTGGCTTGTCCCCAAGCCTTGATTCACCGTCACGGTCTGCTGACTCTTATCCAGCAGCAAGGTCGCGGCTCCGACCACCATCGCACTGCTAAATATTTTCCAGAAGTGGTTGTTGACCTCGCTCTCAAGACCGCCCGTACCATCCATCTCGGCGCCCGATGTCCCGGACAGATCGATCCACGATCCGTCCGGCCGTATAAGCCGCGTAATCGCGATCAGGACACGGTTCTGACCAACCTTGACGTCGTGGTTGTAGCTGCCCGTTAGCGTGGAGCCCTTCGGAATCATGAGAATGCGACCGGTAAAGGTGTCGTAGATGTCGCTCGTCACCATTGCCTTCACGCTGCCTGGATTGTCCGTATCGAGGCCCGTGAGAAGCACAGATCGCACAGGCGTTCCTTCACTGACAATGGGCATGGTCGGTGCGGCGTGCATCTTCGTCGGGGTGCCAGCACCACTCTTTTGCGAGTTCAGCCACTGATCTTGCTGCGAAGCATTGCTAGTTGGGCCCAGAGCGCTCCCCCCAGTGGCACCCTGCCCTCCAAAACTAGTCGACATTTGCAATACGCGGTCCATCTGCCGGTCAGCTGACGCTTGACTAGCCTTCATCTGTTCGGAAAAGCTTTGTGCGAGCTGGTCGGCCGCGGATTGCGGACCACCTGGACGGCCGCCATCGTCAGAACGAAGCACCTGAACGTCGTTCGACAGCAAGGGGGATGCAGCAATGGTTGCTTCCTTCTCGGCCTTCTCTTTCGCCTCCTGTTTAGCAGCCGCTTCAGCGGCGGCGGCAGCCTGAGAGACCGATTGATTTGGGCCGGCGCTGTTCACAAACCCGCCTTGCCCGGTTCCTATCGCCGCGGTTGCGGCTGCATTGGGATCAACGCGGCCTTGCGCAGCAGCAGCAGCCGACGCAGCGGCTTGCTTGCGTTCCTGTTCCGCCTGCACCTCAGCGGCTTTCGCTCCGCTCAGCACAGTGGCTCCGGCCGTCTCCGACGGCGTGAGCGTTTCCACGCTTCTGCGACGTCCCGCCGGCGCATCCGGCCCACCGTACAGGTAGTAGAGACCTCCGCCGAGCAGCACCACCACAAGGAGAAACCCGGCAGTCTTCCCCTTCTTCCGCTTCCCGCGAGTTAGTTCCTCGACCGTTTCGCGTTCCGGCTCCTGAACTGAGTTCCGCATGTCGTCGCGGTCTACCCGCCGACGCGATGGGTTCTCAGCTTCGAACGGCAAGTCCTGATCCTGAATATCGTCGGACATGGTCAGCCTCAGTTACCAAGGCCACTGCTGCTGGAGCCGACGTTCCACCAGTGTTTGATACGGTCCGATTCGACGGAGACTTCCTTGTCATTCAACTTCAACAAGAAGCGATCGCCAATGCGGTCGGCGATGATGAAGTTCCCGTCGACGCGCGTAACGATCAGCTGGAGACGCTTCTGATCATCTGGCATGAACACGGCGGGCATGTCCTGCACGTTCGGAAGACGGAAGTAGGTCTTCTTCCCGTCATCGAAGACGTCAATCGGACGAAATGGAGCATCTCCGCTCAGTTTGTACCCGTAGCGGAACGACGTCGGATCAAGCGGCGCAGTCAAGATCTGCGCGTCGAGACGGCGCTTCTCCGCGATAAAGCTCTCGGCCTGTAGCTGAGCTTTGAGCTGGACTTCCCTCGCCTCCTCGGGATACATGAAGCTCGCCTGTTGATAGAACTTTCCGCCAGGCTGCGATGCGACAAGGAAAAATTCGTACGTGCGCTTGTTCGTCACAAGCGTGAGCGATGTAGAGATTCCGGGTCGTACCGGCTTCACAAAGAGGTGCGTTGGACCGCCGCTGATCCGCCATTGAATCGTGTCACCCAATGCAGGCTTCTCGGTGACTCCTTCGCCAGCCTCAAGCCGGATGTGCGTCGAGACACCCGCTTGCGTCAGGAGCGTGAACACGGCGTCCTGACTATAGGTAAAAGTAACGATGCGATTATCAAACGGCGAAGGGACAGGGGCGTCGGCCGGATTACGATAAGCACTTTCCGCGGCATGAACCATGGCCGCTGCGCCAAGGAGCGCTGAAATCAGGATCACGCGAACGGACGAGCGGACCGAATTATTCATACAAAGAAGCCCTATTGGCGATCTTCAGCTGCGCATACCGCAGCCGCGATCATTGTTCCTGGTTGACATTGAAGCTCTTGACGTAGATGCCGCCCGGATTGATCTTGACCTGGTCGATCGTCGTCGGGGGGATTCGCACGAACGTGATAGTCATTGCCCAGGTCGTGACCTTAGGGAATCGCTGATCAATGAGGTTTGCGGTTGATGTTGCGAAAGCCGTGGTCTTCGGCTTTCGCAATACGG
>NZ_JAGIQB010000080.1:0-15723 GCF_017815025.1 Cupriavidus phytohabitans | reverse complement strand
TCTCATCCTGTGAAATCAATGCGTGCTGAGCACGCCGTGGCCTTCGGCTACGGCAGGTTGTTCAGACCATCCTTAGCATTGAGGCATGCTGCGGCCTGGTTATTTCTCCCACTTCCTGAGCTTCGAGCAACTCTTTGAGCTGGTATTGCGCCAAGCCCCAATTCCACCATTGGCTGCCCAATAGATCGTCCGTATGGAGAGTGCGTTGTTCTGGTAGCGAAAGCGTGCGGCAGCGAGATAGTTGTTGTTCACATTATCGATAACGACTACCTGAGGTGAGAGAACGGACATCCGACCTTGTTGCCGGGATTGGCCGTTGGTAGTTCAACGCCGCTTTCGCCGCGATGACCGCCCCTGTCCCGGTTTGCGCGTAACATGACTTCATAGGTACAGGCATCCGATCCGGATTTCGTTTGCAGGAGCAGACATGCGACTAGCCGACTTCATCTTGCGGAACCTTGAGCCAATCCTGGAGCAATGGGAAGCGTTTGCAGCATCTCTTCTGCCGGCTGCACGGAACATGGATTCGCGTGCTTTGCGCGACGACGCCCAGCAGATTCTGGAGGCTGTGGCCAAGGATCTATCGACTCCACAGACGAGGGAAGAGCAACGCGAGAAATCACTGGGGCACGCGCCCAAGCTGATCGACGCGCCAGAGACGGCCGCGCAGACACATGCACTTTTGCGGGCGCGAGGCGGCTTCAACATCATCCAACTGGCCGCTGAGTATCGAGCACTTCGCGCTAGTGTCCTGCGTTTGTGGATAGACGAAGGCCAGCCAGATGCCACGCATCTCGATGACATCACCCGGTTCAACGAGGCAATCGATCAAGCACTGGCGGAATCAATAGGTTTTTTCAGTCAGCAGGTGGAACAGGCTCGCAACCTGTTGCTCGGAATGCTCGGACATGACATGCGCAGTCCCCTGCACACCATTCAGATGACCGCGTCATACCTTGCGGCCCTGAATGCCGGGGAAGAGGTTTCGGATGCTGCGGGCCGACTGATTAGAAGTGGTGCCCGGATGCAGACGCTTCTGGATGACCTGTGCGATTTCAACCGAACCAAGCTGGGGTTGGGTATCAACATCGTTCGCAGGGACGTCGACCTGACTGAAGTGTTTGCCGATGTAGTGGACCAGCTGCGCGCAGCCCATCCACGCCACCAGATCGATCTGGACATAAAGGGCAACCTGCAGGGGTTCTGGGATGGTCAGCGTCTGCAGCAACTGCTCGGCAATCTTGTGCTTAACGCCATCAAACATGGAGCACCGGATGCGCCTGTACGCGTGGTGATGACCGCGACTGATGCAGAAGTTCGTTTCGAAGTCAGGAACAGCGGCCCCGCCATTGACCCGCAGACGCTGGAGCGCATCTTTGACCCGCTCCAGCGTGGTCCGGGTCGGGCGGACAAGGACACCGGCCAGGTTGGCCTTGGGCTTGGTCTGTACATCGCGAGCGAAATTGCCAAGGCCCATGGAGGCGCTATCGAGGCGCGGTCCGATCACACAGAGACCGCATTCGCCGTTCGCCTGCCGCGTGGCTTGCCGCACCGCCCTGCCCCTCCGATGAAGAAGACTTCTCGCCGGCGACCAGGTCGGTGATACCACCGACCGTTCCGCGACACATACCCGGCATGATGACTCGCGACCTGCCGCGGAAGACCCTCCAGAGGAGACTGCCGAATTTCTGGTTGAGGGACAAGCAACTGCGCTTCCACCTGCTGCTGTCGATTCACAAGTCTCGCTGAACCTGCCGCCTGGTGCCCGTGGCAGTTGCCGATCGCTGTGGGAGCAATTCAACGGCCCAGCCGTGGGTGACGTTGGTTGAGTTCAGGAGGGTTCAGGCATGAGCATCAACCCATGCCCTCGCCCAGACGAGACCTTCCGCGACTGCCCGCTGGAAGCTCGGGTAAAAGCCAATCGGATCGGAGGTCTCTAGCACTTGGGTCCCCTTCTCTACGGCCCCCGAAGCTTCGAACGAGCCGTCCCCCATGGGCTTCGCAAAGCCTCGAATGGTGTATCCGCCGTAGGTCTCTGTTGCCATAGTCGCCCCCGTCCGTTTTGTAAGATCGTAGCATGACGGAACAACATCGAGCGTGCCAGTTCAAGCTCAGCAGCCATGTCTGCCACGCGGTGCTGCAGTGCCTGGAACGAGCCGATGGAAACGCCGAACTGCTTGCGAACCTTCAGGTACTCGGAAGTCATCTCCACTGCCCTCTCCATCGCGCCGACCAGTTCCGCGCACAGTGCGGCCGTGCCGTGCGCGAGGCCTCGAGTAAAAATCGCAATCCGTTGCGCCAATCAGTACGGCGAAGACAAGCTCGTCGGCGAAGCCGTCGTAGCGCTGGCCTAAAAACATCGCAGGACCCAGGGGCGGAAGGCGCTTCGCTCCACCATGCGGCGCGCACTCGATCTCACGGTCGAATACGTGAAGGAGCGCAAAGCCTTCGGCAAGGAACTCTCATCGGCCGGAAGAATTGCTGGTAGGAACCACCTTTAGGCCATCGATGCGGCAAGTGAAATGATGGCGGTATCAGGCCGGTGAGCAGCACACGCTTCCCCAAGGTGAATGGCAAACTGGCTGGTGCCCGGCGCCAGTCTTCTCTCCGGTCTAGAATTGCTGATGAGACATCATCACACACCTGTCCGATCGGACATGATGATGGGTAGTCAACAGGTGGCCAAACGTAGCAGCCAGGGGGTTTGCGATCTCGGCGGGCACCGTATGGTTGGCAGGGTGGCTGGCGCATCAGTATGCGGGCATGGAAGGCTGGTTTTCTGATGAGCCGCGGGCATGTGTATTGGCGATGGATGAGTGAGGGCGAAGCCATGAAAGCATTCCAGACTGCAGCTCAGCTCAGCGCAGCGGAAGGCAGGTATCAACGCTTGACGACCGGCGCTACCAGGTCTCTCATTGCTTTTTTCTTCACGGCGGCAGCCGGATTGGCGCAAGCCGCCCTACCCGATTCGCCTGCTCCGCCCGATAGCGATGGCTGGCGATTTGCCATTGCGCCTTACCTCTGGCTGCCTAACGTCAGCGGAGACTTTCGCTTTTCCGGATCGTCATCGGCCGGCGGCGGAAATCTCGACATTGGCACGGGGCCGGACAGCTATCTTCAGAACCTACAGTTCCTGCTGATGCTGCAGGCTGAGGCCAGAAAGGGCAACTGGTCGATCTTCGGAGATGCGATCTACCTCGACTTCAATCGCCAGGACACCACGCTCAAGTCGGTGACGGCGGGCAATGGCACACGAGTCGTCGTGCCCCGGGACGTAGCGACCGATGTGGGCAGCAGTATGACCGGTGGGATGCTCCAGCTTGCCGCAGGCTACACGGCGTTACGCGCGCCGTGGGGCAATATCGAGCCGTTCGGAGGCCTGCGCTATCTGAACCTGAGCGCGAGCGCGCATTGGACGCTATCCGCGACGTTCACGCAGCAAGGCGCGACGCTGGCGCAGCAAGGCAATGTCTCGCAAACGGAAAACCTCGTGGACGCAATCATCGGTGTGCGCGGACGCTTCAACTTGAGCAGGAATGGCAGATGGTACGTGCCTTACTACGTCGATGTCGGAAGCGGATCCTCCAGCTACACGCTACAAGTGTCCGCGGGGGCGGCGTATGCGGCCAAATGGGGCGATATCCAGTTGTCCTATCGCTACGTGACCTATGAAGTAAATGGCGGCGAGCTGATACAACGGCTCACCTTTAAGGGGCCCATGCTAGGGATGGTGTTTCGGTTCTGATTGTTTCGCTGGGATTGGGATCAGTTGCACGGCAACCGCGAAGCCAAGGCGCACACCATGTGCTGGATCAAAAGCCCGGCGTGGGATATCGTTTGGGTACTGAATGCACTGTGGCTCGCGTCGTGGCATCCCCGCCCCCCAGCGCGCGAGAGCAGGCATCGGACAACCCTTAACATTCTCGGCCATGTGACAACCAAGTCGAATGGCCAGAGGGTGTGGCCAGTTAATCCCAGCGCTCGTCCCTGACCTGTACCGTGCCGGCCTCCACCCGAATCGGAAAGGTCGCCACCGGCTCGTAGGCGGGCGGGGACAGCGCCTCGCCCGTCAGCAGGGAAAAGTGCGAGCCGTGGCGCGGGCAGACGACTTCCTGGCCTTCCACGTCACCGCCGCAAAGCGGCTCGGCCTCGTGCGAGCAGAGGTCCTCGATGGCGTAATAATTGCCACCCACATTGAATACCGCGACCTGTACGCCATCGACATCGACGCTGCGGCAAGTGCCGGGCGCGAAGTCGTCGGCCCGGGCGACATTGATCCACTCGCTCATCTCAGAGCAGCCCCAGTTCCAGGCGCGCCGCCTCGCTCATTCGTTCTCTCGACCAGGGCGGGTCCCACACCAGTTCAACCTCGACTTCGTGCACCCCGCTGGCTTCCATGACGGCGTCCTCCACCACACTGGGGAAGGTCTGCGCCACCGGGCAGCCCGGTGCGGTCAGCGTCATGCGGATGCCCACCTTGCCGCTGGATTCGTCCACCGATAACTGATAGATCAGGCCAAGGTCGTAGATATTGACCGGGATTTCGGGGTCGTATACGGTGCGTAAGGCCGCTATCACCCGCCCCTCCAGGCTGTCCGGCTCAGGCTCGAACCTGTCTTCGTGTTCCTCGGCCTTGCGCAGCCAATCGATAATGCTCATCGCTTTACTCCGTTGAGACCGGCCTGCCGCTGTTCTCCAAAGCGGCTTGCATGGTATGCCAGGCCAGGGTTGCGCACTTCACGCGCGCCGGGAACTCGCGCACCCCGGCCAGGACCTCCAGCTTGCCCATCGGCACGCCTGCCCGCTCCGGCACTGCGGTCACCAGCGCGTGAAAGTCCGAGAACAAGGCCCGCGCCTGTGCCTCGGTCTTGCCCTTGAGCGTTTCTGTCATCAGCGAGGCTGAGGCGGTGAAGATGGCGCAGCCCGAGCCCTCGAAGCTGGCATCCTCGATCACCCCGTCGCGGATTCTCAGGTACAACGTCAGCCGGTCGCCGCACAGTGGGTTGAAGCCCTCGGCGCTGCGGTTCGCCGCCGCCAGCCGCCCGAAATTGCGCGGCGAGCGACTGTGGTCGACGACCACTTCCTGGTAGAGGTTGCGCAGGTCAGACATCAGGCGAATACCTCCTGTGCCGCGCGCACGGCAGCAAACAGGGCATCGACTTCTTCACGCGTGTTGTACAGCGCAAAGGAAGCGCGCACCGTGGCAGGCACGTCGAAACGCTCCATCACCGGCATGGCGCAATGGTGGCCGGCGCGGACCGCCACGCCGTGCTGATCGAGGATGGTGCCGACATCGTGCGGATGGATGCCGTCCAGGGTGAACGAGAGGATGCTCGCCTTGTCGGCAGCCGTGCCGATCACGCGCAGGCCGGCGACCTGCGCTGCCTTCGCGCTGGCGTAGGCGAGCAGCGCATGCTCGTGGGCGGCGATGGCCTCCAGGCCGAGCGCGCTCACATACCCGATGGCGGCGCCAAGCGCGATGACGCCGGCGATATTGGGGGTGCCGGCCTCGAACTTGTAGGGAAGCGCGTTATACGTGGTCTTGCGGAACGTGACCTCGCGAATCATGTCCCCGCCGCCCTGGTAAGGCGGCATGGCATCGAGCAGCGCAGCCTTGCCGTAGAGCACGCCGATGCCGGTGGGGCCGTAGAGCTTGTGGCCGGAGAAGGCGTAGAAATCGCAATCGAGGGCCTGTACGTCGACCTTGAGGTGCGGCACCGCCTGGGCGCCGTCGATCAGCACCGGGATGTCCCGGGCATGTGCCAGCTCGATGATGTGTCGCACCGGATTGACCGTGCCGAGCGCGTTGGAGAGGTGCGTCAGCGCGACCAGCCTGGTGCGCGGGCTGAGCAATCGTGTGAACTGTTCCAGCATCAGCTCGCCGGCATCGTTGATCGGCGCCACCTGCAGCAAGGCGCCGGTGCGCTGGCACGCCAGTTGCCACGGCACGATATTGGAGTGGTGCTCCATCGCGCTGATCAGGATCTCGTCGCCCGGGCGCAGGCGCTGGCCGAAGCTCGCCGCCACCAGGTTGATTGCCTCGGTGGTGCCGCGCACGAACACGATTTCCTCGCGCGTGGCCGCGTTGATCAGGTCGCGCACCGCGTCACGCACGGCCTCGTAGGCATCGGTGGCACGCTGGCTCAGGGTGTGCACGCCGCGGTGGACATTGGCGTTGAGCGCGCTGTAGTAACGCGCCTCGCAATGGATCACGCTTTGCGGCTTCTGGGTGGTGGCGGCGTTGTCCAGATAGACCAGCGGATTGCCGTTGACGGTCTGGCGCAGGATGGGGAAATCCTGCCGCAGCCGCTCTACCTCCAGGCTGGCGGCCGGTACCGCACGCCCCACGGCCAGCGGTTCATGCACTGCCGTGTTCATGGCAGCTCCTTCACAGGCTCGGGCAGCCGGCCGCGCAAGAGAGTATCCAGCCGCGTGCGCAGTGGGGCGGGACCGAGCCGCTTGACGACCTCCTCGGCGAAGGCAAAGGTCAGCAGGGCACGCGCCGCGCCCTCGTCCATCCCGCGCGAGCGCAGGTAGTAGATCTGCTCGGCATCGAGCTGGCCTACGGTGGCGCCGTGGCTGCATTTGACGTCGTCGGCATAGATCTCCAGTTGCGGCTTGGTGTCGACCTCGGCGTGGTCGGACAGCAGCAGGTTGCGGTTGGACTGGTCGGCATCGCTGTGCTGGGCATCGGCATGCACCACCACCTTGCCGTTGAAGACGGCGCGCGAGGCGCCCGCCAGCACGCCTTTATACAGCTCGCGACTCTTGCTGTGCGGGCTGGCGTGGTCGATGCGGGTGTGGTGATCGATATGCTGCCGCCCGGCGGTCATATACAGGCCGTCCAGCGAACACTCGGTCTGCTCGGCATTGAGCCCGACTTCAATGTCGACCCGCGCCAGGGCGCTGCCCAGGGCAAAGGAACTGGAGGCGAAGTGGCTACCCTGCCGCTGGTCCAGGTTCACGCCGGCGATATGGAAGGCCTTGAGGCTCTCCTGCTGCAGCTTGTGATGTTCGACCTGCGCATCACGCTCGGCAACGATATCGGTGATGGTATTGGTGCAATAGGCCAGGCCGTCCAGGCCAGCGTGGTGCTCCACGATGCAGACTCGGCTGCCGGCTTGCGCTACCACGAGGTTGCGCGCATGGGTTGCCAGCTCGCCGGCGGTGGCGAGGAACAGCAAGTGGATCGGTTGTTCGGGGACGGTGCCCGCTGCCACGCGGATATAGGCACCGTCGGTCATGAACGCCAGGTTCAAGGCGGCAAAGCCGGACGGGTAGTCGCTTGCGCGGCGCAGGAGCAGAGCCTCCAGGCAGTCCGGTGCATGCTCCAGCGTGGTGGCGAGGCTGGCGAGCACCATGCCCGCAGGCAGGGCACCGAGGCGCGACCACTGCGGCTGGTGCGCGCCATTGACGAATACCAGCAGGTGCGCGCCGGCCAGCGCGAGTGCCTCGATCTGCGCTGCCAGCGCGGCGTCCTGGCCGTCGCTGGCCTGCGGCAGTGCCACGGCAAAGCGGCTTTTCTCGAGTGGGGCCACGCTGGTGTATTTCCAGTCCTCCTGGCGCAGCGTGGGGAATCCGGCCTGGGCGAAATGATCCAGCGCCTGGCGGCGGGCGTGCGCAAGCCAGCCCACGCGGCGGCCCGGCAATCCGGCCTCCACGCGGTTGAACTCGGCGAGATAGTGTTCCAGTCCGCTTGCGCTCATGCTGAAGACTCCATCCCGGTAACGGCCTGCGCCTCCATCCCGGCATAGCCGTGCCGCTCCAGTTCGCGCGCCAGCTCGGGCCCGCCCGACCTGGTGATGCGGCCTTGCGCAAGCACGTGCACCTGATCCGGCACGATGTAATCGAGCAGGCGCTGGTAGTGCGTGACCAGCACAATGGCACGTTGCGGGCTGCGCATGGCTTCTATGCCCCTGGCGACAATCTTGAGCGCATCGATGTCGAGGCCGGAGTCGGTTTCATCGAGAATGGCGAGCCGGGGTTCCAGCACCGCCATCTGCAGGATCTCGTTGCGCTTCTTCTCGCCGCCCGAAAAGCCCTCGTTTACCGAGCGGTAAAGCAGGTCCTGGTCCATCTCCATGAGCCGGAGCTTGTCCTTGACCAGGGCGAGGAAATCCATCGCGTCCAGCTCTGGCTCGCCGCGGTGCTTGCGGATCGCGTTGAGCCCTGCTTTGAGCAGGTAGATATTAGAGACGCCGGGGATTTCCACCGGATACTGGAAGGCGAGGAAGATGCCCGCGCGCGCGCGCTCTTCCGGCGGCATGCCGAGCAGGTTCGTGCCATCGTAGAAGACTTCGCCGGCAGTCACGGTGAAGCGGTCGCGGCCGGCCAGCACATGGGCCAGGGTGCTCTTGCCCGACCCGTTGGGGCCCATGATGGCGTGCACCTCCCCGGCCTCCACGCTGAGATCAATGCCGTGCAGGATGGGTTTGCCGTCTGCGCTGACGTGCAGCTTGCGAATCTCAAGCATGGCTGGCCTCTTTCTCCAACGCAGCGCCGATGCGTGCGCGCTACCGTTATCCGATACTGCCTTCCAGGCTTACGCCCAGCAGCTTCTGGGCTTCCACCGCGAATTCCATTGGCAGCTCCTTGAACACTTCCTTGCAAAAGCCGTTCACGATCATCGATACCGCATCCTCTGCGCTGATGCCGCGGCTCTGGCAATAGAACAACTGGTCCTCGCCGATGCGCGAGGTGGAGGCCTCGTGCTCGACCTGGGCGGTGGCGTTCTTGACCTCGATATACGGGAAGGTGTGGGCGGCGCATTTGTCGCCCAGGAGCAGCGAATCGCACTGCGAGTAGTTGCGCGCGCCGATCGCGCTCTTGGCCACTTTCACCAGCCCGCGGTAGGCATTCTGGCCGTGGCCGGCCGAAATGCCCTTGGAGAGGATGGTGCTCCTGGTGTTCCTGCCGAGGTGAGTCATCTTGGTACCGGTATCGGCCTGCTGGTAGTGGTTCGTCAGCGCGACCGAATAGAACTCGCCGACCGAGTCGTCGCCCTGCAGGATCACGCTTGGATACTTCCAGGTGATGGCCGAGCCGGTCTCAACCTGGGTCCACGAAATCCTGGAGCGCGCGCCGCGGCAGTCGCCGCGCTTGGTGACAAAGTTATAGATGCCGCCCTTGCCTTCCTTGTCGCCCGGATACCAGTTCTGGACGGTCGAGTATTTGATCTGTGCGCCTTCCAGTGCGATCAGCTCCACCACCGCGGCGTGCAGCTGGTTCTCGTCACGCATCGGCGCAGTGCAGCCTTCCAGATAGCTGACGTAAGCGCCTTCGTCGGCGATGATCAGGGTGCGCTCGAACTGGCCGGTGTTTCGGGCATTGATGCGGAAGTAGGTGGACAGCTCCATCGGGCAGCGTACCCCGGGCGGGATATAGCAGAACGAGCCGTCGCTGAATACGGCCGAGTTGAGCGTGGCGAAGTAGTTGTCGGTGTAGGGCACGACCGTGCCAAGGTACCGCCGAACCAGCTCGGGATGCTCCCGCACCGCTTCGGAAAACGAACAAAAGAGGATGCCGAGTTCGCCCAGCTTCTGCTTGAAGGTGGTGGCCACCGAGACGCTGTCGAATACCGCGTCCACGGCGACGCCTGCCAGCAGCTCACGCTCGTGCAGCGGCACACCCAGCTTTTCATAGGTGCGCAGTAACTCGGGATCGACCTCGTCCAGCGTCTTCGGCCCGGCTTTCTGTGAGCGTGGCGCTGCATAGTAGGCGATCGCCTGGTAGTCGATAGGCGGGTGCTTGACCGTCGCCCAGTGCGGCTCGGACATCGTCAGCCAGTGGCGGTAGGCCTTGAGGCGCCACTCGCGCATGAATTCCGGCTCCTCCTTGATGGCCGAAATCATGCGGATCACGTCCTCGTTCAGCCCGCACGGCACCGTGTCCGTCTCCACGGGCGTGTAGAAGCCATGCTTATAGCCCTGGCTGATCAGTTCGTCGAGTTTGCGTGCCGGCGTTGCCATGTTCTGCCCTCGCTTGCCACTGTCATCTCAATCACTAAATGTCAGCTTGCGGTCCGTGTGCGTGTCGGGCGTGCAAGGCGCCAATATCCACCGGGTGCAACACCGGTTGTGCCATATCTGCCAGCGTCACATCGTTAAGCGCCATGAAGATCACTCTGTTGATCGATTGCCAGTTGGCGCGGATGGCGCACAGACCTTCCTGCGCACACAGGCCGGCTGCGACGCTGCACTCGGTCATGCCGGCCGGGCCTTCCATGGCATCAATCACCTGTGCGATCGAGATCTGTTCCGGCGGTCGTGCCAGCAGATAGCCGCCATTGGCACCGCGCAACGACTGCAGCAAGTGGCGCTTTGCCAGCGTCTTCAGAATCTTGCTCGCCGTCGGCACCGTCACGCCGATCGCGGCGGCGACCTCGGCGGCACTGTAAATTCGGCCAGAATTTCGCGCCAGGTGCGTCATGATCACCGTGCCGTAGTCGGTCAGTTTGCTGAGTCTGAGCATCGCCGCCACCAGTATTTGCAAATTAGAACCAAACTGGTCCTCATTTGTTCCGGCATCCCTGTTTCGTGTCAGGCAACGATAGGGAGGAATCCGCTACCACCAGGCCGCCGTCGGAGGTGTATAGAAGAGTAGCTGCACCCTTGAGGGACATGCGAACGCCGAGACTCTTCGGGGGGAGCCTCTGGAACGCGTTCATCACGTCCCGCTAACAACGTGCGCGGGCGTGCGATGTGGGCAAGCCTCTACACCGCAAGAGCAGGCCCCGGCTCACTCCAGCGGCAAGGAGACGCAGGCATGGTCAACCAACCTATTACCGTCATCACTGGCGCGAGTCGCGGCCTGGGCCGCGCAGCCGCGCGCCGGCTGGCCACTGTGGAAGGCCATCTGGTCGTCGCCACCGCGCGCAAGCCGGCGGACCTCGAGGTGCTGGAGACAGAGCTCCGGCTTGCGGGTCATGCGATCGCTTGTCACCCCCTTGACGTCACGGAAGACAGCTCGGCAGCTGCGCTGGCCAACTGGCTGACCGAACGCTTCGGCCGCGTGGACGTGCTGATCAACAACGCGGGTGTTTCGCTCGACCACTTTGACACCAGCCTGCTAGAGCTGCCGCTCGAGACCCTGCGCCGCACCCTGGAAACCAATCTTTTCGGCGTGCTGCGGACCACGCAGGCGTTGGCGCCGCTGCTGCGCGCCAACCGCGCCGGCCGGGTGGTCAACCTGGCGTCGGGCATGGGACAGCTGGCGGAGATGGGCAGCGGCGTGCCGGCCTACCGAATCTCGAAAACAGCGCTAAATGCCGTCACGCGCATCCTGGCCGCCGAGATGGCCGCTAGCGGCGTCAAGGTGAACTCGGTGTGTCCCGGCTGGTGTCGCACCGACCTGGGCGGCCCGGATGCGCCGCGATCGCCCGAAGAGGGCATCGACACCGTGATCTGGCTGGCAACGCTGCCCGACGATGGCCCCACCGGTGGCTTTTTCCGCGATCGCCAGCCGATTCCATGGTAGCCAGGCCAGAGTATCGGCGCTGGCCCGGCTCAGCGGCTGGCCAGGCGGTTCTGCACTTCGCGTGCGCCCAGCCTGGACATATCCTCGTCGATCTCCTCGAAGACCACCTTCTGCACTTCTTTACCCAGGTGCTCGCGCAGCATGCCCAGGAACTTTGGCGAGGCGGCGAGCCGCAGTTTGTCATAGCGCTGTTCGGTACGCGCCTGCTCGAGATACCGTGTCAGCATGCGGGCGAACTCGTCACGCTCCTTATCGGCCTGATCGACCCGCTTCGCCATCGAATGCATGGGCTCGCCCTTGCCGGCAAAGCGCCCTTGCGCATCGTCGCGCAGCTCGCCGTCCTTGGCCCGCCCAAGCGGATTGACAAAGTCCTGAATTTCTTCCATGTCCCTTTCCATCCCATGCGCCTGGAAGATCCGTGCATGGGTGCTATCTGCGGCTAGCGTACGCCCATGCGCTGCTGAATACGCCATAGCCATTAGAGAGTAAAGGCCGGCCGCATCGAGATTCGCCGAACTCAGGATTCCCGACAACGCGCACGCGGCCGCGTGTCAGCCTCTACAGCCAAACTGTGCACATGCTGCAGACGATCGTGCATCGTTTCGCAGCGAATCAAGATCAATGTCGCGGGTTCTGCATCCGCATGTCTTCGATACTCGGTATCTGGAGCGACTAATGTACGCCGTGCAGATCCCGTCGAAGCGCGGTGCACCTGTGCGTGGCGAACAGGAAGACCTTCTCAGCCCTCGCGAACTCCAAATTATCCGGCGTGTCGCTGACGGACACTCCAACAAAGCCTTGGCACGCTTGCTGTTTGTTTCTGAAAATACCATCGAGACCCACCTTCGCCGCATCAATGGCAAGCTGGGCACAGGCAACCGAATGCAAGCCGTGGCACGCGCGAGGGAACTTGGCCTTTTGTGAGGTCCTCGGTCACGGAGCCCGGGCCGCCCCTCTTCCTGACGACCCGTGACCGCTCCCGAGCTCTATACGGTCGCTCGCTTGGTCTTGCCGAACGGCCGAGTTGGGTCCGAGAACTGTCGTTGCGGCCGCAATCTTATCGCCCTATCGCGCCCAGGCAACGTCCGTCTTACGTTCTTTAGACCCCGCAGGATGTGGTCACTGGTAAGACGGGCTGACTAAAGTGAAAGCGATGCTAGGGCTGGTGTTCCTCTTGGCAATTGCCATCGCGTTCTCCCGTCAATACTGAAGTCTGCAGCGGCAGGCGGGAACTCCACCAGGGAATTTCGGGTTCCAGCGTACCGATTGCTGTCGCCGAACCCCGGAAAATGTGCCGGTTCGTGAACAATGCGGCGGCAGCTAGCAAGCTCGCTCACACACCGCAGTGTTTGCAAGCAACGGCAGAGCCTATCCTCGTCAAGGGTCCCTCGTTTGCATCGCCCTCGCCTCCGACCACTCGGCCACGATAACCGCGAGGAGCGCCGGGCAGGGCGCGGCTGGACCCGGCACTGGAGGGACGCGACATGTCTGACACCGGGGTAACGCGCCATGCCGGCGAGGCCAAGGGTGCCGTGAAGCTCATCACGCTTGCATTGCAGGGCGGCGGTTTCCAGGGCGCCTTTGCATGGGGCGTACTAGACCGTCTGCTCGAAGACGAACGGCTTGCCATCGAAGGCGTGAGCGCCACCAGTGCCGGCGCCATGAATGCCGCGGTACTCGCCTACGGCTTGCTTAAGGGTGGGCCGCCTGGCGCTCGCGCCTCGCTGCACAATTTCTGGCAAGACGGCAAGCTCAATGCGGACTGGGACTTTCTTTGCCACCTGCGTGACCAGGGGCGTAATGAGGCCCGGCATTGGCTGGCGCAGAACTACAGCGCAATCGGCGAAGGCTGCAGCGTCGACTTGCGCAAGGAATTCCTTTGACCAACTCGCAAGGTGAGAACATGAGCTCGCAAGCAAGCACAATTCGTCTGGCCGTCCACTCGCGCGAGAATGGCAAACTGGTCTCGGCACGCGAAGCGGTGCGCCTGATCCGCGACGGCGATACCGTGGCGACCGGCGGCTTCGTCGGCATCGGCTTCGCGGAAGAAATTGCCATCGCCATGGAGGAGCTTTGCCTTGCGCAGGAATACGAGGCGCCAGTCAGCCTGACAAAGCCCCGCAACCTGACGCTGGTCTACGCCGCAGGGCAGGGAGACGGCAAGGAACGAGGCCTGAACCATCTCGCGCTGCCAGGCCTGGTGAAGCGGGTAGTCGGTGGACACTGGGGCCTGGTGCCGAAGCTCCAGCAGCTCGCGGTAGGCAACCAGATCGAAGCCTACAACCTGCCGCAGGGCGTGATCACCCATCTGTTCCGCGATATCGCAGCCGGAAAGCCGGGCCACCTCTCGCGCGTCGGACTAGGCACCTTCGTCGATCCGCGCTTTGGCGGCGGCAAGCTGAACGAGCGCACCACTGAGGATCTGGTCGAGCTGATGCGCATCGGGAATCAGGAGTATCTGTTCTACAAGGCCTTCCCGATCCACGTCGCCATCGTGCGCGGCACCACAGCCGATCCGGACGGCAATATCACCATGGAGCGCGAAGCCCTGACGCTGGAAGCCCTGGCGATCGCCATGGCTGCGCATAATTGCGGTGGCCTGGTGATCGTCCAGGTGGAGCGCATCGCTGAACGGGGCTCGCTCAATCCGCGCCAAGTGAAGATTCCGGGCGTGCTGGTGGACTGCGTGGTGCTGGCCCGCCCCGAAAACCACCAGCAGACCTTTTCCACCCCATACAACCCGGCCTTCTCCGGCGAAGTCCGCGTGCCTGTGAGCAGCGTGGCGCCGATGCCGATGAGCGAGCGCAAGATCATCGCCCGCCGTGCGGCCATGGAACTCAAGCCGAACAGCGTGGTGAATCTCGGCATCGGCATGCCGGAAGGTGTCGCCAGCATCGCCAACGAGGAACGGATCCTCGACCTTCTGACGCTCACCGCCGAGCCAGGCGTGATCGGCGGCATCCCTGCCGGCGGGTTGAACTTCGGCGCGGCGACCAATCCGGACGCGATCATCGACCAGCCCTATCAGTTCGACTTCTACGACGGCGGCGGGCTCGATCTCGCCTTCCTCGGGCTGGCGCAGGCCGATTCCATGGGCAACCTGAACGTATCCCGGTTCGGGCCGCGCCTGGCTGGCGCCGGGGGCTTTATCAACATCAGCCAGAACGCCAAGAAGGTCGTGTTCGTCGGCACCTTCATGGCGGGCGGCAGCGAGATCGCGATTGCCGACGGAAAGCTCCAGATCCACCGCGATGGCAGCGCCAGGAAGTTCGTCCAGGAAGTGGAGCACCGCACGTTTTCCGGCCCGCACGCGGCCGCGGCCAACAAGCCGGTCCTGTATATCACCGAGCGGTGCGTATTCGAGTTGAGCGCGCAAGGCCTGGAACTCATCGAGCTTGCGCCTGGCGTCGATCTGGAACGCGATATTCTCGCCAAGATGGACTTCGCGCCGATCGTGCGCTCGCCAGCCCTGATGGATGCGCGGATCTTCAGCCCTGAGCCGATGGGACTGCGCGCGGACGTGTTGCGTCTGCCACTGGAAGCACGCGTCAACTACGACGAAGAGAAGAACATCCTGTTCCTGAATTTCGAACAGCTCGAGGTGAAGCGCCCGGAGGACATCGCGGCGATCCGCGCGCAGGTATGCCGCGTCTGCGAACCACTGGGTCATAAGGTTTATACCGTGGTCAACTACGAAGGCTTCGTTCTTGACCGCAGCGTGGAGGATGCCTATGTCGAAATGATCGAGGAAATGGTGCAGCGCTTCTATATCGGCGTGACCCGCTTCACCACAAGCGGCTTCATGCGTGCCAAGCTCGGTGACACCCTCGCCCGGCGCGGGCTTTCTCCCTATATCTATGAAACCGAGGCAGAGGCAGAGGCATTCTTGCACGATCAACCGGAAAGCCACTGATGCGCACAAAGCAGGAGATGCGAAGAGCAGCAGCGGGCCGTAACAGATTTTCCTCGGTCGCCGTCAGGCAATGCCATGGTTCACCGACTGCGCAACCTGAAGAACTTATCGCGGCGTAAGCCGCTGGGGCAGCTATCCCAGAGAGTCGCATCAAAATCAAAGGGATACCTTGACGCTCGGGCAATCGCACCATTTCATCCAGGTAGTCATGGGATGGACCGACGAACATCTGCACACGTTCAGCATTCGTGGCAGGCGTTAGCAGGCTGCTGAAATACCGGCAGTGGACGTCAGCGCGACGACTTGCTGAATCGTTAATCTGAGGACTCCTTACA